>NZ_DATFBA010000232.1:0-9702 GCF_035254065.1 Geomonas sp. | reverse complement strand
AAAACGCTGGCAGGAAAGGCCAGGCCGAGCAAAAAACGTGTCAGATCGGGCCGTTAACGCTGCACAGTGAAAGCACGGTCGATGGCGGTGAAATGACTACTGGTCAAATGACTACGGCTGCCGTACCAGGTCCGGCTGCCGTATCAGATCCTTGACCAGGGCCAGCTCGGCCTCCCGGTCGGGGACCCGGCCATCGAGTCTTGCGCAGAGCACGGCATCCAAAAGCTCCCGGTACCGCGGCCCGGGCAGGACCCCCAGCTGCTTCAGATCCCCGCCACCGATCCGGCTGTGCATCCCCTGCAGCTTGGTGAAGTAGAGGGAGACGGCCCTTTTGAGTTCGGCATCGTGGCTCTTGGCCATCTGGTAGAGGAGCACTTCCACCGGCAGGCCGCGCAGGAAGAAGTAGATCTCGCTGTTCTCCAGCTTCCCCTGCTGGGCGAGCCTACGCTCCATTGAACCAAGCAGCACCTCCCCTTGCTTGCGCATCTCCACGAGCCTTTGCTGCAGGTGCCCGCTGACCGCCAGCCGGGTGCAGGTGGCCGAGAACTCGTCGCTGGTCAGGGGTTCGCAGAGGGCGAGGAAGTAAACCGCCCAGCGCTCGTAGGGGCGCTCCAGGTAAAGGAGGTCGTACCAGGATACGATGTTGCGGACCTCCTCGAGCATCTCCTGCATAGCGGGGGTCAGCTCGACACGCGGGTGGATGAAGCGGAAGAGCCCCAGCGACGCCATGCGCCAGATCCCCTTGAGCGGCTCCTTCTCCCTGAGGATCTGCACCAGCTCGGAGAGAAGCCGCCTCCCCCCCAGCTTCTCCAGGAAATCCATCTTCACCGCGTTCTTGATCAGGTCCTCGGTGTGCTTGGCGATCCTGAAGTTGAGCCGCTGCTCGAAGCGGATGGCGCGGAAGACGCGGGTGGGGTCCTCCACGAAGGAGAGGTTGTGCAGCACGCGGATCACCCTGGCCTGCAGGTCCCGGTAGGCGCCGAAGTAGTCGATGAGCTGCCCGAAGTGCTGGGCGTTGAGCCTCAAGGCCAGGGTGTTGACGGTGAAGTCACGCCGGTAGAGATCCATCTTCAGGGAAGAGTGCTCCACGGTGGGAAGCGCCCCCGGCGAGACGTAATACTCCAGTCGGGTGCTGGCCACGTCGATCTTGAAGCCGTCCGGAAATACGATGACGGCGGTACCGAACTTGTGGTGGCATTTGGCCCGACAGCCGAACTCCGTCGCAAAGCTTTCGGCGAAGAAGATGCCATCGCCGTCCACGGTGACGTCGATGTCCATGTTCTCGTTGCCAAGCAAGAGGTCGCGGACGAAGCCGCCGACGGCGTAGATGGGAAGGTCCAGCTGGTCGGCGCAGTGCCCCAGGTCGTGCAGCACCTTGATAGCGCGCGAAGAGAGCTGCCGCTTCATGAGCCCCTCAATCTCGCGGCTCTTCACCTGACTGGCCTCGCGGGCCAGGTCGTAGAGCGCCTCGCCCCCCAGGCTGTAGCGGAGGAGGTCGGTGCGGGTCACCACCCCCACCAGGCTTCCCGCTGACAGCACCGGCACCAGCCTGGCGTCCCCTCCCACCATGTAGGACTGCAGCTCGCTGATCGGCGTCTCAGGGGTGGCGGCGAAGAATTCGGAATGCATGTAGTCGGAGACCGGCACCTTGCCGAGGTTGTGGTAGATCGCCTTCTCCACCGTCTTCCTGGAGATGATGCCCAGCACGTGCCCCGCCTCCAACACCGGCATCGCGCTCACGTTGTAGCGGACCAGCCGCTCGCGCGCCTGTTCGATGGTGCTGTCGGGCTTGAGGGTCTTGACCGGATGGGACATGATCTCCTTGGCCACCCGGCGGGGATCCACCCTTTTCCGGAGCACGGCGTCCAGCTGCTGCAGGACCTGGATCAGGGTGAGTCCGCGGATGGTGGCCGAGGCGGCGGTATCGTGCCCCCCTCCCCCCAGTTCGCGCAGGATCTCCCCGACCCTGACCTCCGGGACGCGGCTCCTGGCGATCACGAAGACCCGCTCCGCCATGTCCACCACGATGAAGATCGCCTGCAGGTTCTCCATGTCACGGATCATATGGGCGAGCCCGGCGATGTCCCCCACGTAGCGGTCCACCGAGGCGTGGGCGATGGAGACGTCCACCCCCTTCAGGGTGGTGGTCTTCAGCGAGCTCAACAGGTCGTTCAAAAGGGAGACCTGCTCCACAGTAAGCTCACGGCCGATGGAGTCCGCCACCTCGTTCAGGTTGGCCCCCCGTTCCAAAAGCCAGGCGGCGGCCTGGTAATCCTCCGGAGTGGTGGAGGCGAAGGTGAGGTTACCGGTATCCTCGTGGACGCCAAGCATCATCAGGGTGGCCTCCTCGGGGGTCACCTCGATGCCGCGCTCCCTCAGCAGGGCGGTCAGGATGGTAGTGGTGGAGCCGCAGCTGCGGACGATCCCGCCGGTGGCGCGCAGGTCCGCAGAGCTCTTGGGATGGTGGTCGTAGACGTGCAGTTCCACCCCACCCTCCTTGATCAACTCGCCGAAGCGGGCCAGGCGGGCGGAAGACTGACAGTCGACCACGATGACGCGGGTGATGGCTGAGAAGTCGATATCTTTGAGGCGGGTGAATTCGATGGGGAGGGGGCCGTGTTTCTGGAAGAAGTCACGGACCCCCTTCTCTTGTGCGCCGGAGAAGGCTACCAGCGCGTCCGGGTAGAGCTTTTTGGCGGCCACCATGGAGCCCAGGCAGTCGAAGTCGGCGTTGACATGGGTGGTGATTACCTCCATCAGGAGACCGTCACGGCGGCGTAGGCCACCACCTTCCGGAAGTCGCCGTTCGCCTCGCCGCTGGTTGCGTAGGCCACCAGCCGGCTGGATTTGGCTCCCAGGCTCTTCGCCACCATCAGCATGACGGCAGCCGGGATGACGCCGCACATGGTGATGTCCTGCTGACGGCAGATCTTGACCAGCCCCTCCGGGTTCAGGTGGGCCACCTCGGAGAGCGCCAGGTCATCCTTTGCCTTGGCTTCCTGAGCCGGCTCGTAATGGGTCATGTCGGAGGAGGCGACGATCAGCACCTCCCGGCCGTAGGCCTTGATGGCGCGCACCAGCCCCTCGCTCAGCCGCGAGAGCGCTGCCAGGTCCAGAAGCGACAGGCAAAGTGCGGCGATGGAGACCTGCGGGTTTTTGTACTGCAGAAAAGGAAGCTGCACCTCCAGGGAGTGCTCGAATCGGTGGGCGGTGAGGTCCTCGTGCACCACCGGAGCATGTTCCAGGATCAGCTTGGAGAACTCCGCGTCGACCGGGACGGTCCCCAGGGGGGTGACCCAGGCACCGGCCGGGGAAAGGGCCGCAGGAGCTCCCAGCCCGGTGTGGTTGGGGCCCAAGACAAGGACGGTATCGGGCACCCTGATGGCGCCGTAGACCTTGCCCGCCACCTTGCCCGAGTACATGTACCCCGCATGCGGCGCGATGATGCCGAGCACCCGTTCCGGTTCCCCCGGCGGTACCATGGCAGAAAGCTCCTCGCGGAGCAGGTCCGCGTCACCCGTATAAAACTTGCCGGCTACCGCCGGTTCACGAATCATCTCCCCCTCCTTGCGCGTGGTTGGTGCCGCGTCCGGCCCCATGCCGGCGCCGCTCGCGCCTGAGAGATATTTTAACCCAGCCGAACAAAGCTTCCAAGCATCGACGGCGGATACTCATAAAATGGCCACTGCACTGTCATTGGCAACGGCGGACAGTCATACCGGGCCTTGATCAAGGCAATATATAGGGCGCTCTCATGATTGTCAAAGGAGAATCAGCTGCGGGGAGGAGGGTTCTATGTTGGAAGACAAGCCGTGTGAGTTTGACAGACATACCCTTCGACAGGCTCAGGGCGAACGGCTATTGGCATATTTCCTATTAGGTACAATTTTTGGCTAGCAGGTCCCCCCTTGACAAAGGGGGGACAGGGGGGGATTTGCTTTGGCTGTTTCAGGGGAAGAGGAGACGGCATCGCCGCTCACGCTCCCGGAGGTTCCTCGGCGAGCGGCAGGGCGGGCTGGTCGGCGAAGGGATCGGGAGGGGCAAGTTCCTGGATCTCCTTGAGGGTGGGGAGCGAGGAGAGGTCCTTCAGGTCGAAGAGTTCCAGGAACTCCCGGCTGGTACCGTAGATGAGCGGTTTGCCGGGTACGTCCTTCTTCCCCAGTATCTTCAGGAGCTTCTTCTCCATCAGGCTCTTCAGCACCCCACCGGAATCGACCCCGCGCAGATACTCGATCTCGGCCCGGGTAACCGGCTGCCGGTACGCCACGATGGCCAGCGTTTCCAGAGACGACTGGCTGAACTTGACACCCTTGGTCTTGTTGAGCCTCCTGATGTAATCGGCGTGCTCCGGCCGGGTCCTCAGCTGATACCCGCCGCTCACCTGCACCAGTACGATGCCGCGATCCGAATGCGCGTAATCCTCCATGAGGTCTTCCAGCGCGATGCGGATATCGGCGCGCTCGTACTCCTCCAGGATCAGGGCCAGCCGGTCCAGCGACAGCGGATGGTCGTGAACGAAGATGAGACTCTCCACGATCGATTTAAGCGACTTACCCGGCAAAAGCACCCTCCAGTTCCGGATCTTCCCCTGCCAGCCCGGCAGTGTCCACATCGTCATCGGTGGCGGCGGCGGTGAGCCAGATGGAGCCCAGGCTCTCGACCTGGACGATCTTGATCAGTTTCAGCTTGCACAGCTCGAGGATGGAGAGAAAGGTCACCACCAGGAGGTCGCGGGTCATGCCGTCGGTGAAGAGGCTGTCGAAACAGACGGTTTTCGCCTCGTGCAGGATGGAAAGCACCTGGCTGATGCGGTCGGCGATGCTGATGCCGTCAGCGCCGACGCTGTGGAAGGTATCGACCGAGACGCGGGAGAGGATCTTGCGGAAGGCCTCGATCAGGTCGAACAGCTCGACGTCAGCCGGCTCCTCCTCGGGCTCCATCTCGGCCAGTTCGGGAGAGGGAAACTTCCTGGCGAAGACGTCGCGCCCGAGGAGGTTCCTTACCACCAGCTCGGAGGAGGCGTCGCGGTAGCGCTGGTACTCCAGGAGCCTGCGCACCAGCTCGGCGCGCGGGTCCTCGACCTCCGCCTCGTCGTCGTCGCGCTCCACCGGCAACAGCATGCGGGATTTGATCTGCAACAGGGTCGCCGCCATCACCAGGAACTCCCCGGCGATGTCCAGGTTGAGTTCCTTGAGCAGTTCCATGTACTCCAGGTACTGCTTGGTAATGGCCGCGATGGGGATGTTGTAGATGTCCACCTCGTTCTTCTTGATGAGGTGGAGCAGCAGATCGAGCGGTCCTTCGAACTGCTCGATCTGCACAAGGTAGGCGTTTTCCATCGCCTCTTGAAAGAGGTTTTCTTGCATAATCCGTTTCGTCTCGTCCCTACCCTTAACTTAAACCATCTTCAGCCAGCGTCCCCTCTCCCGAAGGGGGAGGGTCAGGGAGGGGGAGCAGTGCTGGCCATGCCGACAGAGTTCCCCCCACCCGACCTTCCCCTTCGGGAGGAGGAGTGATGACGCGAGTGGAGAAAAGAGTTTCCGTTAGACCTTGAGCGCCGCCCTGACCTCGTTCATGGTCTCCTTGGCGACCACCTCGGCCTTGCGGCTACCCTCGGTGAGCACCTCGTCCACCACGCCCGGCTTGCTGGCCAGTTCCTCGCGCTTGGCGCGGAAGGGAGCCAGGGTGTCGATCATGCACTGGGCCAGGATCTTCTTGCAGTCGACGCAGCCTAGCTCCGCGCTGCGGCAGCCGACCACGATCTCGTCGCGCTTCTCCTGCGGCACGTAGAGGGAGTGCAGCGCGAAGGCAACGCAGCGGTCCGGCTCGCCCGGGTCCTTCTTGTAGACGCGCTGGGTGTCGGTGACCATGGAGAGCACCTTCTTCCTGGTGGTCTCGGCGTCGTCGGAGAGGAAGATGGCGTTGTTGTAGGACTTGCTCATCTTCCTGCCGTCCAGGCCGAGCACCTTCGGGGTCTCGGTGAGGAGCGCCTGCGGCTCCGGGAAGACTTCACCGTAGAGATAGTTGAAGCGACGAGCGATCTCCCTGGTGATTTCCAGGTGCGGCACCTGGTCCTGGCCGACCGGCACCTTGGCGGACTTGTAGACGATGATGTCGGAGGCCATCAGCACCGGGTAGCCGAGGAAGCCGAAGGTGGAGAGGTCCTTGGTGGAGAGATTCTCCTGCATCTCCTTGTAGGTCGGGTTGCGCTCCAACCAGGAGACCGGGGTGATCATGCCGAGGATGAGGTTCAGTTCCGCGTGCTGCGGCACCTTGCTCTGCTCGAAGATCACGCTCTGCTCGGGATCGATGCCGAAGGCGAGCCAGTCGAGCACCATCTCGTTGATGCTGTCCTTGATCCCGTCGGTGTTAGCGTATTCGGTGGTCAGCGAATGCCAATCGGCGGCAAAGAAGAAGCACTCATAGCTCTTCTGGAGTTCGAGCCAGTTGGAGAGCACGCCGTGAAAGTGCCCCAGGTGCAGTTTGCCGGTTGGCCTCATGCCGCTAACGATACGCTTGTTGCTCATGTATGAAGACTCCTTTGTATTGGTTCAGGTTTCCCTGAAAGAACTCGATTTCGAACCTGCTAGTGCATCATCAGGCTGGTCACCCCGGCGACCAGGTCGGTCTGCGGCCCGGCCAGCAGGTAGACCATGGCATTGAGGGCCGGCAGGATGACGTAGTCGAAGATGCGGGTGAAGAAGACCAGCAGGATGATGATTATGAACCCGAAAGGCTCGACCCGTGCCAGGGCGGAGCCCAGACGATACGGCAAGAGGCCCACCGCGACCCTGCCGCCGTCCAGCGGCGGCACAGGGATCAGGTTGAAGATGGCAAGAAGCAGGTTGATGTACACCGAGAAGGCCAGCATCCACGCCACCGGCTTAAGGACACCCGCCGCCATCGAGGCCTCGGGGATGTCGACCGCGAAATGCGCGATGGTGCGCATCGCCACCGCGGAAATGACCGCCAGGAGGAAGTTGGTGACCGGACCGGCGACAGCCACCCAGATCATGTCGGTCTTCGGACGGCGCAGGTTACGGAAGTTGACCGGCACCGGCTTTGCCCAGCCTACCCCGACGATGAACACCATCAGGGTGCCGAAGATGTCGATGTGCTTGAGCGGGTTGAGGGTGAGCCGTCCCATCGATCTGGCAGTATCGTCGCCCAGCTTGTCGGCGACGAACCCGTGGGAGACCTCATGACAGGTGATGGCCATCAGGGCCGGGACCAGCATGATCGAGACCTTCAGAAAGAATTGTTCGATTGAGAAGTCTTCCATGGGCTCCTTGGGGATCGGCCGGGATAAGAACCTACTTCATCTAACAGATCGAAGCGGGAAAGTCAACGATGGCGGGGTTTTCGCCCCAAGGGGGACTGGCTCCGCAGGTGCCGGTCCCCTTTGCCTTTGTCGGTCCCCTTTGCCTTTGACTATGCACCCCTCGCCCCTTCAGGGGAGAGGGGCAGGGGTGAGGGAGGCATGTTCAACAGCTCGCGGCGCTCTCACCCGCCCTTTGGGCACCCTCTCCCCTAAAGGGGCGAGGGGATAAGGAAACAAGAGGGCGAGGGGAAACGGACTCGGGCTGGCGAGGGGAAAAGAGATCAGTCCAGGTGGATCATCTGGTCGGTGATCTCCGTGAAGCTCACGTCGTGACTGACCAAGAAGAGCTGGTCGTACCAGTGCTCGGTGACTTCTTCCTGGCCGACGTCGATGGCGCGGAAGGCCTTAGCCAGATTTTCGCGGCGTTCGGCGTCCAGGTTGGAGGTCGGCTCGTCGAAGAAGGCGATGCGGGCACCGATGGTTTGCAGCAAGGCCAGCCGCAGGGCAACCACCGCGCTCATCATCTGGCCGCCGGAGAGCTGGTCGTCGGTCCGCTCCCGGATCTGGCCGTCCATCATGTCCCTCAGCACGACCTGGTAGTTCTCCCCCCAGTAAAGCTCCTCGTCGGACTCCGCGATGCTGCGATAGATCCGGTCGGCGCGGGTGCTGATCTCCTCACGGAAACGCTCGGACAGCTGGCTGGAGACGTTCTTGAACACCTGGTTGCGCAGGAACTTAACCAGCGTCCCCTGCTCTTTCAACTTGTCGATATCCAGAAGCTTCCGCTCGATCTCCTCGGCAATGGCGGCAAGGGCGGCGATCTCCCCTGCCAGCCGGGTCATACCTTCGGCGACCGCTGCCAATTCGGCTTTCAGCGTGGCGATCCCGGCCATCAGCAGCTCGCGCTCTTTTCTCAGGTTCTCGTGCCGCTCGGACTGGTAATCAGCCTGCAGGGCCTGCAGTTCCTGCTGGGTGGCCGATAGCTGTTCAGCCAGTTCTTGGAGGCGGTTTTGGTATCTGCCGAGGGTCTCGGTCCGTTTCTCCAGTTCCCCGGCGGCGGTTTCGTTGGCGATGAAGCGGTCCCGCTCGGACTGGTAGCGCTCCAACTCCTCCCCGGCAGCTTTGATGGCGTCGTCAAGCCCGGCGTATGCGGAGAGCGCCTGCTTCTCCGCAGTGATTCCCTTGAGCACGACGTCGAGCCGGCCCTGGTGAGCCTGGATGGCCTTCTCGCGCACAAGGAGCTTGTCGCCAGCCGCCGCCAAATCCCGCTTTTTCGATGCCACGGTTTTGGAGACGGCATACAGCTCGGCTGCTCTGACCTCGCAGTTGCGCACCGGTGCCTCGGCGCTCTGCTGACGTTCCGCCAGGGACTGCTCTAATGACACGATGACGGTGCGCCATTGATCACTCCAGGTGGAAAGCTGGGCGCGGCGGTCGGAGGGGGAATCGGTCAATTCAAGGTGGAGGCTCTTCAACTGGGCCGGCAGTGTTCCCCCTCCCTGGCCCTCCCCCTTCGGGAGAGGGGATGTGGGAGGGAGTGGGTGGAGGGTGGAGGTGAGCCATGCCTGGACCGACTCCAGGAGGAGTGCGGGATCGATTTCTTTTAAGTGGCGGGTGAACTCCTGCTCCAGTGTTTCACGCTCGGTGGCTAGTTTCGCCATTTCCAGCCGCACGTGTTCGACGCCCGCCAGCTCGTGGGCGGCAGCCTGTGCGGCGGCGACCTCTGCGGCCAGCGTTTCTGCCTGGGCATCCAGCCTCGCTATCTCGTCCTCGATCTCCCGGATCTGGTCGCGCATCAGTTCCACCCCGCCGGCCGCGTCGACATTCTTGCAAGGCTCCTGGAAGAAGGGACAGTTGCCATCGCCGATCTTCTCGCACCCTTCCAACAGCGAGAGTTTGCGGCCGGAAAGTTCGCAACGCTGCCCCTGGACCTTTTCCAGCTCCGCCTGCCGCGGTGAGAGCTTTCCCGCTTCCGCCGCCAGGGACTCACTGCCGGCCACCACCTTTCCCTTCTCTGCCGACTGCTGATCGATGGCGGCCATCCTGTCCAGGGCCGCAAAGAGGTAGGGGAGCACGTTCTCGATGCGATGAACGGCAAGCTCACGAAAGGCGGCAACCGCACCGTTCACGGCGGACAGCAACCCGGCTGCCTCCACCTGCGCCTTACCCAGCTCGGCCCGCTGCGCGGCAAGCGTCGCCTCCTCCTCGGATAACCGCTTCGCGTCGGATTCCACACCGGAGCGCAGGTCGGTGAGCTCCCGGCTCTCGATGGAGAGAGCCGCCCGTATGCCGGATTGCTCTTTTTCCAACTCGGCGAGTTTCTTCTCGACCAGCGACCTCTGTTTCTCCCGCTCGCGAAGTTCCTTCAGGCTCGCATCGGC
>NZ_DATFBA010000231.1:0-5493 GCF_035254065.1 Geomonas sp. | reverse complement strand
TTCAAACTCTGTCAATCTTGCTCCTGCTTACTAAAATCCGTCTGGTGCGACGGCAAAGTCCTAGTGGGCGGCTTTGACCTCTAGCGGCAGAATCGTACTCGCCGTGTTGGCAGCCGATGCCGAATCAGTGACCTTGATAGTAACGTTGGAAGTGCCGGAAACGGTAGGGATTCCGGAGATAACAGCAGTTGCCGAGCTCATCGTCCTGAAGCCTAAGCCGCTCGGGAGGCCGGTGATACTCCACGTATATGGCTTGGTCCCCCCCTGTGCATCGACCCTTTGCAGGTAGGCGCTGCTCACGATCCCGAAGGCAAGACTGGTCGTCGTTATCGAGACAGCGCCGACATGAATGGAGTACACCGTGGTGGTCGAAACGGCCGGATCAGACGAGTCGGTGGCCGTGACCGAGAACAGAAAATCCCCGGCGGTGGTTGGCGTACCGCTTAGCGTGCCAGCGCTGTTGCTGACTGCCAGACCGGGTGGCAAACCGACCGTGATGTTGGCTGGCAGAATCGTCCCCGCCGGCAGCGAGGTATCGACCACCGTCCAGGTGAAGGGCGCATTCCCCGTGGCGGCAAGGGGGGCCGTGTAGCTGGTTCCGGGCGTCGCTACGGGCAATTGCGTCGCCGTGATTATGACGACGGTGTAGGTGCGGGTGCCGGTAAGCTTGGTGTGGCTGTCGGCGGCTATCACGGTAAATCTGAAGGTCCCACCCTTGGTGGGAGTTCCGGAGATGACCCCGGAGCTACTTATGCTCAAACCGGGGGGGAGGAGGCCACTCGAGATCCCCCAGACAAGGGGGGGAGTACCGCCGACGGCGGAAAGTGTCTGGCTGTAACTCGAGCCCACGATTCCTGACGGCAGGACCGGGGTGGTTATCTCCGGCTGGTTGGACGGAAACCAGTCGACCCCGCATCCGAACAGTGCAAACAGCAGCAGGACGCCCAACATGAGCTGCTTCACGAATCCCCCCTCTCACCACACCGATATCAGCATCAAATGACAGCCCCGGCCCAACCCGAAAGGCCACACTTACGCCGCGTCATACTACCCTGTCGAACCTTTAATTTACAAGGAAATTCCGCAGGTAAGCCTCTTCCGGCGCCCCAATGTCGGGGGGTGCCTTGACACCGCAGGGGGGGCTACTTATCCTTCCCCTAGGGATTCACCCTCGGAGGTACACCAATGATACGACCTGAAAAGATGACGGTAAAAACACAGGAGGCCCTGGCCTCGGCGCAGGAGAGCGCGGCGAACATGTCGGCCGCCACCATCGAACCCGAACACCTGCTGCTTGCCCTGCTCGACCAGGAAGCCGGCTTCGTGCCGGACCTGCTCAAGAAGATAGGCGCCCCCCTGCCCCAGTTGCGCGAGGAGGTGGGTGCGGCGCTCAAGCGGTCCTCCCGGGTGAGCGGTGGACAGCTCTCGTTGTCCCCGGCGCTCAACCGCATCCTCGACCAGGCGCAGAAGGAAGCGGACGGGATGCACGACGCCTTCGTCTCCACCGAGCACCTGCTTCTGGCCCTCCTGGGAGCCCGTGACACCCAGGCCGCCCGGCTACTCTCCCAGCACGGGGTGAGCCGGGAGAACGTGCTCGCCGCCCTCAAGGAGCTGCGCGGCGGCGAGGCGGTCACTGACCAGGACCCGGAACAGAAATACCAGGCGCTCGCCAAGTACTGCCGCGACCTTACCCAGCTCGCCCGCCAGAACAAGCTCGACCCGGTGATCGGCCGCGACGAGGAGATCAGGCGCGTGCTGCAGGTCCTCTCCCGCCGCACCAAGAACAACCCGGTGCTGATCGGCGAGCCCGGCGTGGGCAAGACCGCCATCGTCGAGGGGCTCGCCCAGCGCATCGTGTCGGGGGACGTGCCGGAGACCCTCAAGGACAAGCAGGTACTCTCCCTGGACATGGGGGCCCTGATCGCCGGCGCCAAGTACCGCGGCGAGTTCGAGGAGCGGCTGAAGGCGGTCATCAAGGAGGTGGCGCGCTCGGAGGGGAAGGTCATCCTGTTCATCGACGAGCTGCACACCCTGGTGGGGGCCGGCGCCGCCGAAGGAGCCATGGACGCCTCCAACATGCTGAAGCCGGCGCTGGCGCGGGGCGAGCTGCACTGCATCGGCGCCACCACCTTGAATGAGTACCGCAAGTACATCGAGAAGGACGCGGCCCTCGAGCGCCGCTTCCAGCAGGTTTTCGCCGGTGAGCCGAGCGTGGCCGAGACCATCTCGATCCTGCGCGGACTCAAGGAGCGCTACGAGGTCTACCACCACATCAGGATCCAGGACAGCGCCATCATCGCCGCTGCCACCCTGTCGGACCGCTACATCACCGACCGCTTCCTGCCGGACAAGGCCATCGACCTGATCGACGAGGCGGCCTCCCGGCTGAGGATCGAGCTGGATTCCAAGCCGTCCGAGATCGACGAGGTCGACCGGCGCATCCTGCAGCTGGAGATCGAGGAACAGGCGCTCATGCGGGAGACCGACCGCCGGGCCCAGGAGCGGCTGCAAAAGCTCAGGGACGAGCTGAACTCTCTGAAGAAACAGTCCGGGGAGCTCAAGGTGCACTGGCAGCGTGAAAAGAGCCTGATCGACAGCCTGCAGCAGGTGAAGGAGCGGCTGGAGAAGAAAAAGGAGGAGGCCGAGCAGTGCAAGCGGGAGCAGAAGCTTGCCCGGGTCTCCGAGATCCTCTACGGCGAGATCCCCGCCCTCCAGAAGGAGATGGAGGACAAGCGGCAGACCCTGGAGGCCTTCCAGAAGGACACCAAGATGCTGACCGAGGAGGTCGACGCCGAGATGATCGCCCAGGTGGTGGCCAAGTGGACCGGCATCCCGGTGAACCGCATGTTGGAGAGCGAGACCGAGAAGCTGATCAAGATGGAAGAGCGGCTTAAAAACCGGGTGGTGGGCCAGGACGAGGCGCTCACCCTGGTCTCGAACGCCATCAGGCGCGCCAGAAGCGGCCTCTCCGACCCCAACCGCCCGATCGGCTCCTTCCTCTTCCTGGGGCCCACCGGCGTCGGCAAGACCGAGACCGCCCGGGCGCTGGCCTCCTTCCTGTTCGACGACGACCAGGCCATCGTGCGCATCGACATGAGCGAGTACCAGGAGAAGCACACTGTGGCCCGGCTGATCGGCGCCCCTCCCGGCTACGTCGGCTACGAGGAGGGTGGGCAGCTGACCGAAGCGGTCAGGCGGAGGCCCTACTGCATCGTGCTGTTCGACGAGATCGAGAAGGCGCACCCCGAGGTGTTCAACGTCTTCCTGCAGATCCTCGACGACGGCCGGCTCACCGACGGCCAAGGGCGCACGGTCGACTTCAAGAACGCGGTCATCATCATGACCAGCAACCTGGGCTCCCACCTGATCCAGCAGTACGGCGCCGGCGATTACCACCGGATGCAGAAGGAGGTCATGGAGGTGCTGCGCCAGAGCTTCAAGCCGGAGTTCCTGAACCGGGTGGACGAGATCGTCATCTACCACGCCCTGCCACTGGACAAGATCAAGGAGATCGTGGTCATCCAGCTGCAGTCGCTCAAGGACCGGCTGGCCGAAAGGGGGGTGGGGCTCGAGGTCACCGAGCAGGCCCGCGAGTACCTGGCGCGGGAAGGCAACTATGCCGCCTACGGCGCGCGGCCGCTCAAGCGCTTACTGCAGCGGAAAATCCAGGATCCGCTGGCCCTCATGCTGCTGGAAGGGAAGTTCGCCTCGGGAGACGTCGTGCTGGTCGATATCTCCCCGGCCGGTGACTCGCTGGTGATCACGCGGAAGGAGTGAGCGGTTCAGGCGGGGCCGATGAGGTTGCCTTGGGGAAGATAAGCTGATATGATTCCCGCCGCTGTAAAATCTGCCGCCAGCCGGCACCAAACAAAGCGGGGTGATCATGAAACCTTCTTCCATCATTGTGTCCATACTGTTTGCCATTGCCGTACCGGTAGCTGGATTCTGCGCTGAGGAGCCCAAGACGCCGGAGACGGCCGCCCCCCCGGCCGCCAAGGTAGAGACCAAACCCGCCACCGAAGCAGTGGACTTCAATCCCTCGGGAACCGTCATGGAAACCATGACCGGTGGGGGCTACACCTATGCGAGACTGGAGAAAGACGGCAAGAGTGTGTGGGTCGCCTATTCCGCCCTCGAAACCCGGGTCGGCGAGAAGCTCTTCTTCAGAGGGTGCGGCGAGATGCGGAACTTCCCGAGCAGGACGCTGAAGAGGACCTTCGATAGCATAATGTTCTGCGGCGCCCCCATGATGAAGTAGGGTGCCGTCAAGACCAGGAGTACGGTAGCGGTTCCACGTGCAGTAATCATCGAGACGGCCCTCCTCAACAACCAGAAAGGTGACCGAAGCGTATGAAGAGCGTCCTGATCCTCGCCTACCTCGCACGTTTTGCGGCCAGCTACCTTCTCCGCTTCCTGAACCTTCGCCACCTCAAGCTGCACGGGACCACCGTCCCGGCCGGTTTCGAGGGATGCCTCGATAGCGAGGCGCTGGCGAAATCGGCAAGCTACACGCTCGATCAGAGCAGGGTCGCGCTGCTCCATTCCATCTATGACAGCGCGATCCTGCTCGCCTTCCTTTTTACCCCCCTTTTCCCCCTTTACGACGCCTGGATCGGCTCCCTTACCGGCTCCTTCGTGCTGAGCGGGGTCCTGTTCGTGCTGTTCGTAAGCCTCATCGAGGGGGTGCTGGACATCCCGTTCTCCCTCTACACCACCTTCCGGCTGGAGAGACGCTACGGCTTCAACACCACCACTTTCAGGCTCTGGCTCTCCGACCTCCTCAAATCGACCCTCCTCTCCACGCTGCTTTTGGCCCTGCTCGGCTCCATCGCGCTGTTGATCGTCAGGCATTCCCCGGCGCTTTGGTGGCTCTGGGTCTGGCTCTTCTTCGCCCTCTTCTCGGTCACCATGATCTACCTTTCCCCTTACCTGATCGAGCCCCTCTTTTCCAAGTTCGAACCGCTCAAGGACGCGGAACTGGCGGAGGAGATCAGGGAGCTGCTCAAGAAAGGGGGGATCGAGGTGAAGGAGGTGCAGCAGATGGACGCCTCCCGCCGCAGCCTCCACTCCAATGCCTACTTCACCGGCATCGGCAGGGTCAAGCGGATCGTCCTCTACGACACCCTGGTGAAGCAGATGTCGCGCGCCGAATTGCTGGCCATCCTCGCCCACGAGGGTGGCCACTGGAAGAAAGGGCATATCTGGAAGACGCTGCTGTTGACCGAGTCGGCGGCCCTGCTGGTGATCTGGGCGTCGTACCGGCTGATCGTCTGGGGGGGGCTCCCCATGCTGTTCGGCATGCCGCAGGGCTCCTTTCCGGCCCAGCTCGTGATGATCGGCTTTCTGGCCTCCATCCTCTCCTTTCTCTGCACGCCTTTCTTCTCCTGGCTTTCCCGCCGCAACGAGTGGCAGGCCGACGGCTTCGCCGCGGAACTGACCGGCACCCCCGAGGCCCTGGGGCAGGCGCTGATCAAGCTCTCGCGCGAGAACCTT
>NZ_DATFBA010000230.1:0-5208 GCF_035254065.1 Geomonas sp. | reverse complement strand
GAAGAAGAGAGCATCGGCATTTCGAAGGAATGGGGATACCGATTGGTCGACTTTGCCCCCGGCGGTGTTTACGAAAATACCCGAATTGAATGCCTCGGCCATCCGTTGGGCAGATCCATGGCCGAGGTCGATAAGGTAGATGGTCTCTCCCACGACCAGCGCCGTCGCTGCACTCGCCCGGGTCGACCCCGGCCACCACTGCGGCCCGCCGGCGGTCCCAAGAAGTACCACCTTGGTGTGGAAGTTTCCCGCGCCGGGTCGGATTACCACGCCAGGAGATGCTGCTGCCGAAACGGTCGCAGCGGGACCGGCCAGCAGCGGCGCGGAGATGAGGGTCGTCCCGACCCCCTTCAGAAAGGTGCGTCGTGAGATACTGTGATTGAGCACTTCCCTGATCAAGCACATGTGAGCCTCCCGTCACGCATTGTTCCCGCATCACTGCGGATATAACGCAAAAAGGCCGAGCTACCAGAGAAAAACTCCGTGGTAGCTCGGCCATCTTCGAAGGAAGACCCGCCGCTTTCCGTACCCTTCTCGCGGAGGGGTTGGCTTTTCACGTTTACCATTATCGGAAATTCATCTGAAATTATCTGGCGATTCCTACAGTTGTCAAGGCGGCAACAGATACTGTGGGCGGAGAGTAAATTGAGGGAGAATTACCGTCCTTATTTCAATTGCGACATTCGCTGTAGTCCTTGTCAAAGAAGCGGGCGAGCATGAGAAAGGCAACGGCCCTGGGACAGGTGAATCCGGCTCGGGTCTTCAGCTGCCACAGAGGCGGCCGGTAATTGCCATGTCCTTTCCCGTTGGTACACTGTTGCTGTGGAAACTGACATCCGTTGCCAATCTCACAGTCATCTTCAGAAGGGAAGGGTCCTATGAGAGTGCTGTTCGCGGTTGCTGCACTGATCTTGCTGTTTCAGCTGCCGTCACTGGCTCAGGAGCAGATTGATATGAGCATAGACGTGGGAGGGCCACCGGCTGTCCTTGATGAACCGCCTGAATTCGTCTATCCGCCCGAGTTGGGCTTCGGCATAGCGGTCGGCATCCCTTATGATCTCTTTTACCTGAATGGAGCTTATTTCCTCTACCGCGGCGATAGTTGGTTCAAGTCTCCCATTTACGGCGGCAGCTGGAGCAAGGTCGGTAAAAAAAACCTTCCCAGTGAACTCCGCAAGAATAAGATCGCCAAGATCCGTCAATACCGTGATCGTGAGTACAGCCTGTACCAGAAAGACCGGGAACGGATCCCGCCTTTCCGTGCGGAGAGCCCCGCTGAGGTAGCCCCTGAGGCGAACGGGCAGGGAAATGCCGAGAAGCCACCTGCGGCAGCGGAGAAAAAGCAGGATATGGAGCAACAAAAGCCGGAGGTACAGCCGGAAATGCGGGAGGAGGGGGCTGAGGAAAAACCCCCTGAGGAGAAACCGCGAATACGCAAGCCTCGAAAGCAACCGAGCCCGGAGGTCGTTCCCATTTGAGATGATGACCTCGGAAGAGGGACTGTTGGCGGCAGTGTGAAAGGGAGTGAAAAGGTTGCAGATAAAAGGCCACGCCCACATATGGTGGGGGTGGCCTTTTTGTCGTCATTTGCTTGTCTTTTGTCGTTACCGGCGCATGCTCTCCTGGCATTCGGTCGATAGATCGGAGACATGATCTTTAAGGCACTTGGCGACGTTGCCCGCTCCAGCCTTGGCGTCGGGACAGAAGATGTCGATATCGTCCTGACAGGGCTTGCTGACCTGCTGCATCTTCTCATTCATGGTTGCCATATAGCTCCGGCAGGCGGGAGAAAGTTCATCCTGGTGAGTGGAGAGGCAGTCGATCATGGCCCCGCCTCCCCGTGCGACGTCCGGGCAGAAGGACGCTATATCCCCCCAACAGAGCTGCTCCTCGGCCGCCAGAGCCGGCGCCGCACACAGACAGGCCAGCACGAGTCCAGTTGTCAAGGCGTGAACGGCTTTCATAGCTCCTCCCTTGCTCGGTTCTGTCATTGCCGCGACCTTTACTCTCACTCCATACAAAAGGAGTCTATGTTAAAGGATGGCAAAGTCAATCGGCACTGGCTTAGGCCATTGCAGGAAGCTCACAGCGGTACCAGGTGGATCGACACGATGGCCAGGGCCGTCCAGAAGAAAGAAAAGGATATCAAGGTATAGCAGATGAGGCGGATGATCTTGACGTAGACGTCCAAGGGAATGGCCGGTTTTGCCTGAACCTGCGAACCTGAATACTGGATGTGGATGGAGGAGAAGATCTCCTGGCAGCGATCGTGAACGCTCTCGAAGTACTTTCGCACCTCCACACTTCCCAGGTAAGAGAAGATGATCTGGATGATGAAAAATGCGGCTATGTACACAACAGGTAGACTGACCTTGAGAGCACCGGTCAGAAGGACGCTGGTGAACCAGCCGATGGCGGCGAAATTGACGGTGAGGAAGAAGGTATACCAGGTGAGGTACAGCTGCAGGTGATGTCTGGCAAAGGCATGCAGTTCGGTGATCTCCATCCGGAGCAGTTCGTCGCTGCCTTCCATTGCGCCCCCCAATGAATATTGATATTGGTTATTGCTAATAAAGATTGTACCGCCTATTTCCATCGGCGCGGATGTTTTGACTGTTTCCGTTATCCCAAAGAAAATCGCAGGCATAGCTCCTTGTGCGGTCCATTTTCCATTCTATACTCTCATTATCAAGGGGAGGCAGGTCTTGCCATTAACGGGCTAACCTCCGTCGTACCCACCTTCCTTAACCCTCCCCCTTCGCGAGAGGGGATTTAAGGCGGAGAATCGATAACGCATGACGCTCGTGAGAAACATCTCCATCCTTGCATTGCTTGCCTTCCTTTGGCAGGCGGGCCCGGCCTGTGGCGAAAGGGTCCCGCCCGCGCCGCTCCGGCTCACCTTGGAGCAGGCAATCCGCAGGGGGATCGATACCAACCTCGCCCTCATCACCGCCGTCACCAGGGTTGCGGAAGCCGAGGGGAGCCACGAGCGGCAGCTCGCCAAATACCTGCCGCATGCCCGCTTGGAACCGAGTTTCACCTACCAGTCGATCAACATCAGGGCACTGGGAATCAACTTCGCCGGCTCCCCTTCGATTGTGGGGCCCTTCACCACCTGGGACTTCCGCGCCTACGCAGACCAGTCCATCATCGACCTGCAGGCCTACCACCAAATCAAGGCAAGCGGCAAAGATAAGCAGGCCAGGGTGCAGGACTTCCGGGACGTGCGAAACCAGGTGATCAGGGAAGTGGCGGGCCAGTATCTGCAGGTACAATCGCTGCTCGCACAGGCCGAGGCGGCCCAGTCGCGGGTGGCGACCTCGGAGACGCTGGAGAAGCTGGCTCGAGATCAGCATGACGTCGGGGTCGCCACCGGCGTTGACGTGCTGCGCGCACAGGTGCAACTTGCCAACGACCGGCAATCGTTGATGGTGGCGCAAAATGCGGTGAAGCAGTCGGTGATGATGCTGGCACGCACCATAGGTCTGTCTCCCGGAACCCCGCTGGTGCTCGCCGAGCCGCTTGCCTACAAGGCTCTTGAGGCGCCGCAGATCGAGGAGGCGGTGACCGACGCGCTGAAGCAGCGGGCCGACTACCGCTCCCTTTCCCTGCAGCACGATTCGCTGGAGGAGCAGCTCAAGGCGTCGCGGGCGCGCTACTATCCGAAGCTGACCTTAAGCGCCAACTACGGAGGGAATGGGCCGACCTTGGGCGATCTGCAGCAGACCGGCCTGGTGAAGGTCGACCTCCAGTTCACCATTTTCGACCTGGACAGGGAAGGGGAGCGCAAGGAGCTGCAGAGCCGGCTCCAGCGGGTGGAGGCGCAGATTGCGGATGAGCGCCGCGGTATAGAGCAGGACGTCAGGGGAGCGCTCCTCAACCTGGAGTCGTCGGGAGACCAGGTCAAGGTGGCCCAGGAGGGACTTACCCTTGCCGAGCGCGAGCTCACCATGGCGGAGGACCGGTTCCGGCACGGGGTGGCCGACAACATCGAGGTGGTGAACGCGCAGGACGCCCTCGCTCGCGCCCAGCAGAACCGGATCCTGGCCCTCACGGGGTATGCCGACGCGAAGATCGCGCTGGCGCGCGCCCTGGGGGATACGGAGATGACCTATAGGAGCTTTCTGGGGATTCAGTGATCGATAATCCAGTAACCCCATCCTCTCACCCCACCCCACCCCTCCCCTTGAAGGGGAGGGAGTGTTGGGAGGAGGGGAGAAGTAGGTGAGGATGGGGGTGAGGCGGACATGAACTTACCGAGAAAGAAGCTGATCCCGATACTGCTGGTGATTGCGGTGGTGGCCGTCTCGGCTTACTCCATCGTCAGCTGGCGGGAACGGCACCGGCCCCGCACCTCGCTTGCCATCTCCGGGAACATCGAGGCCCATGAAAGCGTGGTGGGGTTCAAGGTGCAGGGGCGGCTGGTGAAGCTCCTGGTGGAGGAAGGGGGAGTGGTCAGGGCCGGAGACAGGATCGCCGAGCTGGATAGCAACGACTATCGCCAGCAGGTCGCCTCGGACCAGGCTGTCGTTCATTCCCGCGAGGCTGAACTGGCATTGGCGATGGCCGGGACTCGTCATCAGGAGGTCAAGGCTGGACGCCAATCGCTGCTGGATGCCAAGGCCGACCTGGATCTTAGGAGAAAGGAGTACCAGCGGAACCAGGCACTGTACGAGAAAGATGAGATCTCGGCGGAGGCGCGTGACATAGCGGCAACCAACCTGAAGCGCGCGGAAGCTGTCTACCAGCGGGCCCAGGAGAACCTGAGCGAGCTGGAGGAGGGGACCAGGAAGGAGCAGATCGCCATCAACCGGGCCAATGTGAAGGCTGCCCGCGAGAACCTGCAGCTTTCCAGGGTAAGGCTCGGCTATGCAACTCTGGCGGCCCCCATCAGCGGCGTGGTGACCGTGCGCCAGGCGGAACTGGGGGAGGTGATGTCGCCGGGGTCGCCGGTGGTGACGATCGCGGACCTGGATCATGTCTGGCTGAGGGGGTACGTGCCGGAAACCGACCTCGGGAAAGTGCACTGGGGAGACGAGGCGGTGGTGACCACCGACACCTTTCCCGGCAAGCGCTATCGCGGCAGGATATCGTTCATCTCCTCCGAGGCGGAGTTCACCCCGAAGAGCGTGGAGACCCATGCCGAGCGGGTGACCCTGGTGTACCGGATCAAGATCGACCTGGAGAACGCAAACCGGGAGCTGAAGC
>NZ_DATFBA010000229.1:0-8472 GCF_035254065.1 Geomonas sp. | reverse complement strand
CAGTGTGCAGCACCCGAGCGATCTCACCCAGCACCGAGAGAGGATCGGCCGCGTGATGGAGCACCATGTTGGCTACCACACACCCTGCCCCGCCATCGGCGAAGGGGAGATGGGTCATCTCTCCCAGCCGCAGATCTATTCCCGACAACCCGACGTCAGCAAGCCGGCGGCGCGCCTGGTCAAGCATGGCCGGGGAATGATCGACGCCGACCACCTCCGCCGCACGCCCTGCCAGAGCCGCCAACAAGGAGCCGGTACCGACCCCTATCTCCACCAGCGTAGTGACCGATGGCACCAGGGCAACCAGACGGTCCTGGTATTCAGGTACCGGCAGCATGGTGCGCGACAGGCTGTCCCACTGCCTGGCGTGGCTGTCGAAGAACTCCTGGCTCCGCCGGCGTCTGCCTTCGAGGACCGAAGCCAGTGCCGCCATGTCCTCCCGACGCTGGGGAAGATGCTCCAACTCCTCCTCGAAGGCCGCCCGGATGGCGGAGAAGAAGCGGTTATCCTCGCCTGCGCGGTAGTAGCTCCAGGTCCCTTGCCGCTTGACCGACAGCAGCCCCGCCTCGGTCAGTATCTTGAGATGGCGGGAGATGCGGGACTGCCCCATGCCGAACATGCGGGTAAGTTCCTGGACGGTGAACTCTCCGCGCAGCAGCACCGCCACCAATCGCAGGCGGCAGGGATCAGCCAGTGCTTTAAGGGTATCGATCATAGACATCAGCCTAGGGGATTCTATTAAATCAGGTTTTCTTGATATAACATGAAACACAGGCAACCGCAAGCGGCAAATCCTGCACTCATCCCGCCAGGTCCTCTCGCCTCTAGTTCCCTCTCCCTGCTCCCCTCACCCGCCCTTCGGGCACCCTCTCCCCCAAAGGGGCGAGGGACTCGGCGTCAGCCCTCACCCTGAAGTGGAGAGGTACATTATGGGGATAAAAAAACCCCCTTACACCGTTGCCCGTGTAAGGGGGAAGTCACTAAACGCTCGCTGCTATCGATTAGGCCGCCTGGCTGTGGACGGCTTCCTCGCTGGTGGTGCTTTCCGCACCTTCTTTATTCTCGACCGCTGCTTCCTCGGCGAAAAGTTCATCGAAGATCTCCTGGACGGTGGTGATCCGGTCGGCCTTCCAGGCGTTGGTACCGCAGAAGATCAGGCCGGTCTCGACGTCGCCTCGCTGGGCGCGGTCCAGGGACCGAACGATGCAGAAGCGCTCGCGGCTCTCCTTGTAGGAGCACTTCTTCAGACAGCCCATGGCGCAAACCGAGGACCGCTCCTTATCGTACTGGACGATCGACTCCTGATTTGAGAGAATGGCGCGTCCGGGGAGGCCTGCTGGGCTCATGATCAGCCCGATGTCTTCCTTCTTGCAGTCAAGGTAGGCCTGCTTGAAGGCGTCGTCCGCGTCGCACTCCACGGTGGGGACGAAACGGCTGGCCATCTGCACGCCGTCGGCACCCTCGGCCAGGGCGTGCAGCATATCAGCCCGGTCCCAGATGCCGCCCGCAGCAATCACCGGGATATCGAGGCCATACTCGTTGCGGAAGAACTCCTTCACGCCACGCACGGTCTCGTACTGGTCGTAATCCCCGTTCCCAATGTTCTCCATCTTCTCGCCCAGGTGGCCGCCGGCGGTCTCGGGATCTTCCACCACCACGGCGTCGGGGAGACGGTTGTAGGTCTTGTCCCACTTCTTGGCGACCAGCTGCGCGGCCCGCACCGAGGAGACGATGGGGACCAGGGCGACGTCCGGCGCGTGCGCGGTCAGGGCGGGAAGCGTCATGGGGAGCCCGGCTCCGCAGACCAGGACCTTGGCGCCGCCTTCTACCGCGGCTACCACCAGTTCTTCAAAATCGGAGAGCGCCACCATCACGTTGACGCCGATGATGCCGTCCGGTGCGATCTCGTAGGCCTTTTTCAGTTCGTCCTTCAGGGCAAGGGAACTCGTCTGGAGGTAGTTCTTTCCATTGAAGTGGGGGCTGTTGAGGGAGATGCCGGGCGAGGCGACCAAACCGACCCCGCCGCACTTTGCGACGTGCCCAGCGAGGGAACCGGCCGAGACCCGAACTCCCATGCCACCCTGGATGAGCGGGTAGCGTGCCTCATGTTTGCCAATGCGTAGCGGTTTAAACATACTGCCTCCTGAAGGGGAACGGGCCGAATTGCGGTTACTAGACCTTAACAGAGAATGTTGCAAAACGATTGTAATAGTAATGTAAAACCAGATACTGTTTACAGCGCATCGTCGCAGTAGGAGCGGCTTTAGCGGCCCTCACCTAACGCATTTGGCCTTAAGACCCATTCTCACCCTGCCCCTCCCCTTGAAGGGGAGGGAAGTAATGTGCAGTCTGAGGTTGTCGTCATTCCAACTTGTTACGGACATTGCCCTTGCAAAAAAAAGGGCTCAATGCTAGAGAAGGTACATGAAATTACACAGGAAGATGTCAAACCCGCTCCTCGCCCTGATCGCCATCCAGCTGATGTGGGTCGTGGTGGTGGTGTTCTGGGTTTACTGGTTCATCGGCAGAAGCAAGGAGTTCCGCCAGCTCGCCATGCGCTACAAGCCGGAGCTGGTCACCCAGGGGGTCGAGTGGGTCGTCCTGGTGGAAGGCCTGCTGATGCTGCTCGCCATCCTGGCGGGGGTCTACATCATCTTCCTGTACTGGCGGCGCCAGGCGAAGCTCTACCTCCAGCAGCGCAGCTACATCTCGCAACTCACCCACGAGCTCAAATCGCCGCTGGCCTCCATCCAGCTCCACCTGGAGACGGTGAAGCTCAGATCGCTCCCCAAGGAGAAACTGGACGCCTTCATCGATACCATGCTCTCCGACACCGAACGCCTCAACGTGCTGACCAGTAACCTCCTGATGGCGACCAGGATCGAATTCCGCCAACTGGGAGAAAAGGCCAAGCGGATCGACTTCTCGAAGTTCGTCTCCGATTATCTGGAAGGAAAGCGGGGAGAGCTTCCCGAGGGAGGCCGGCTTGCCGTCGAGGTGGAAGAGGGGTTGCAGGCGGTGATCGACCCGGAGGCGATGGAGATGGTGCTTCGCAACCTGCTGGAAAACGCGCTCCTGTACTCTCCCGCCTCGCCAGAGGTGAAGGTTTCTCTTTTGCGCAGCGGCAAGAACTGCGTGCTGGAGTTCCAGGATAACGGGAAGGGGCTCAGGAAGAACGAGCAGGAAAAGATCTTCGAGATTTTCTACCGTGTGCGCACACCGGGCGAGAACATCAGGGGGACCGGCCTTGGGCTCTATATCGTGAAGTCGGTGGTGGACGCCCACGGCGGCAAGGTCTCCGTCGAGAGTCCCGGCCCCGGCCAAGGGAGCACCTTCAGGATCGTGCTGCCGCTTCCGGGCGGCGTGCAGCAGAAAGGATAGCGATGTCCGACGACAAACCGCACATATTGCTGGTCGAAGACGAGATGCATCTGGCTCGCGGGATCTGCTTCAACCTGGAGCAGGAAGGCTACCTGGTGAGCCACGTGGAAAGCGGCGAGGAGGCTCTCGACAAGGTCAAGGTGGAGAGGTTCGATCTCATCATCCTGGACGTCATGCTGCCGGGTATCAACGGTTTCGAGGTATGCCGGAAGGTGCGCGAGCTCGATTCGCGGGTGCCGGTGCTCATGCTGACCGCGCGCTCGGACGAGCGGGACCGGGTAACGGGGCTGGCGGAAGGAGCTGACGACTACCTGATCAAGCCGTTCAACCTGAAGGAGTTCCTGCTGCGTGTCTCCGGGATGCTGCGGCGTTCAGCCTGGTATCGGCCGGAACCGATCGAGGAGGGATACCATTTCGGCGACAACGAGGTCTACCTCCTCTCCTACCGCGCGAAAACCCGGCAGGGTGAGATCGATCTGACCGACCTGGAGGTGCGTATGCTTTCGCTGTTTTTCCAGCGCGAGGGTGAGGCCATTCCGCGCGCCACTATTTTGGAAACGGTCTGGGGCTACGCCACCGATGCCGAAACCCGCACACTCGACAATTTCATCGTGCGCCTGCGGAAATACTTCGAGCCGGAGCCCTCAAGGCCGATGTTCTTCCAAACCGTGCGCGGCGTCGGCTACCGGTTCAGCAGGAAATAATCGCCATTCCTCTTAATCCTGCCGCTGCCACAGTTCTACCACCATTTCGGCGACTTGGTAGGGTGACATTCCGTCCGTCTCTACCACGTAATTGGCGGCACTTTGGTAAAGCGGGGTCCTCCGCTCCAGAACTTCGGCCACTTCCTCGGTGAAGGTCTTGCCAGCCACCAAGGCGGGACGATGCGTGCCGGACTCGATGCGTGAGACTATGGTTTCGACGGAGGCCTTCAGCCAGATGATGCGCCCGTTTCGGCTGAGGGCTTCCATGTTCTCGGCACGCTCTATCACCCCACCACCAGTATCGATCACCAACCTGTCCTGGTTGGAAAGTTCGCGGGCAATTTCACTCTCGATGTCCCGAAACTTCGGCCACCCCCACTTCGCAACGATCTCGTTGGTCGACATCCCCGCACGTTTCTCGATTTCGTCATCCATGACCACCCGCGGCATTCCCAGCCTCGCGGCCAGAAGTTGCCCCACATGACTCTTTCCGGTACCGCGATATCCAATCAACACAAGGTTCATCTCGTTCAGTTCTCCATTCAGCAAGCCAGCTTATCAAGGGTGTCGAAGTCGATGCTGTTTTCGGCGAGGCTCCGTATCAGGTCGAGCTTTTCAGTGTCCTCGGCGGTGAGTTTGGAGACATCCTCCGTGATGATCTGATGAAGTGCCGTGGTGGTGTGCTTGAAGGTGCGCAGGTACGGGATCCTGCTGCAGTCGAGGATCCGCTGGGTGATGGTGCTGATCGGTGCGATACCGGGGATGATCAGCCCGACGATCTTCTCCCGGTACTCCTTCATCTGGTACAGGTTTGCCAAGGTAACCAGCAGTTCATCACGGCTGCTGGTCACGATCAGCAGCGAGGAGTCTTTCAGAAGTTCGGTCACCCGCTGGGTGGAGGCCGCTCCGATCTGCACGTTGTGGATGATGCGCCCGACATCGCGACGGCTGCCGTGCAGGGGAAGATCGAGCAGGGAACTGATCCGCCGCAGGGTCGGGTTGGCGAGTATCGGCTGGTAGGTGAACCCCGGCAGCACGGTGAACGGCTCGTCCGCAAAGGCCCGCGTCAGGTAGTCTATGGTAGTGTCGCGCTTCTCGGCGAGGATCTTGTTGACCAGCACCGCCTTCACGTCGGCCTGCTCCTGCCGGAACAGGGCGAGGTTCATGTGGATGTTGTCCACCACGTTCCCCAGGCCTCCGCCGGTTACCATCACCACTGGAGCGTTAAGGAGTTTCGCGATGCGGGCGTTGGAGAGCTTCATGATGGAGCCGACGCCGGGGTGGCCGGAGCCTTCGATGATGATGAAATCGCACTGCTTTTCCAACTCCTCATAGCAGCGGACGATCCGCCCGGGGAGTTCGTCCAGGGGGATCTGGCCGTCGACCACCATGCGGGTGGTGTCAGGGTGGACCAGTACCGGGGACATGCAGGGAAGCTGTTTCTGGAGGCCGAATACCCTGGCCACCAGCACCGCATCCTTGTCGAACCAGCGACCGTTGTACATGCCCGGCTTGGGCCCCATCGGTTTCATGAAGCCGATCCGGCGGTACTTCTTCTGCGCGAGGTGGAGAAGTGAGAGGCTGGTGGTGGTTTTACCGACGTTTTGCCCCGTCGCTGCCACGAAAATTCTCTTTGCCATATACAATCGCCTCTTCTTTGAAGACAATCCAGATCCGGACCCTACGAATTCCGCTCCCGTACGCGCTATCTCACGAACTTATCACACCCGGCCGCGACAGGCCCACCCTTTTCTCTCAATGTTATGCCTCGGCAAGCACCTTGAGAGATACCTCCTCCACCAAGTCCTTTACTTTCTCCCGGTAGTCGAGCATGTGCGATGAGGCGAGATGATCGTTAAGGGCTGCAAGGCTCTCCCATTTTTCGATGATGGTGACCACCTCGCCGTCGAGTATCTGGATCGGCAGCCCCGCGTCGCAGTCGATGGTCGGGAAATATTCGATGCATCCCTTCTCTTCACGAACCTTGGGGATGTTCTGCTTGAAGATGTCGAGAAACTCCGCCTGCTTTGCGCTTTTTACACGAATCGATGCCAGCACCACGATCATCGCGACCTCCTTTGAAATTCCTCCATGGAAATTAGCCCTTCACTTCGTCGGGACTTGCGGAGTCCCAAAGATACCGCCGGAGATCGATGCGGCCGTGGACATCGAAGGTAACGCCCTCCCCTTCCAACCGCAGACGCTGCATTTCAGCCCCCTCGTCACCATCGGAACGCCGACTTACCTCTCCACGCGCGTTGACCACCCGGTGCCAAGGGACCGCTTTGTCGGTGAGAGCACTGAGCGCGTAGCCGACGAAACGGGCACTGCGGGGAAGGCCGGCCAGTCGGGCGATCTGGCCGTAGGTGGCGACGCGTCCCCGAGGAATGCGAGCGACCACGGCGTAAATTTCGCGGTAGCTGGATGGTTTTACGGCCATAGCCCTCATTTTCTTAGATAGAGCCCGCGAAACATCACCATGACCGCCCCGACTGCTACGCCGCTCACCAGGAAGCCGGTCTTGAATCCCCACGCCCTTATCACATGGCCAAGACCGACGGAGCTGATCATCATCCCGGCATAGACGCAGGTGTTGTAGCATCCCATGGCCAGCCCACGCAGCGAACGGGGAACCACGTCCGCGATAAGCGCTCCGATGACGGTGAAGGCGACTCCCATGCTGATCCCCATCAGGGCGGCCACCACCACCAGCGGGATGAGGCTGCCACAGAATTCGAAGACGATCAAGGCGAGGGCGAAGATGGCAAGCCCGCAGGTGACCAGCATGCTCTTGTCCTTGATCCGGTCGTACAGCCGCCCGGAGGGGAGCCGGGAAAGCGCGTTGGCCAGGGCCTGGGTGGCGAAGACGGTGCCGACCTGCCAGGTCCCCATCCCCTGGCTGCGGATGTAGAGCGGCATGAAGGTAACGAACATGCCGAAGCCGATACAGCCTCCCACGGTGGCGGCCAGGCAGGCGATCAGCCGGCGGTTCCGCATAAGCCCCAGCAGTTCCGGAATGACCGGCGGCCGCTCCCCTTCGTGGTGCGCAGGGGGATTGGCAGGAAGAAAGATCCACGCGACGAAGAACATGGCCAGGATCAAGGCGCCTGCCACCAGGAAGACGGAGCGCAGCCCCAGACCGGTACTGACGAAGCCGCCGGCGGCTGGTCCCAGGGTCATACCACCGTACAGGGCCATGGTGTACAGGCCGTAGGCACGGCCGAGGGACTCCGGCGGGGTGAAATCGGCGACATACGACATCAAGGTTGGGGAAAAGGCGGAAAGCCCCATCCCGAATAGCAGATAGATAAGCCCCATCTGCAGGGGGGTCTGGCTCCAGAAAAGGAGAAATGACGAACAGGAGAGGAGCGTTAGCCCTCCCAGTAGGGGTAACCTGCGCCCCAACCGGTCTGAGACCAGCCCGGCCGGGATGGAGAGAACTCCGGCCACCAGCATGAAGGCGCCGTTGATCATGCCGACCTCGGCGGTATCCGCTCCCAAGGAAGTCGCCAGCAAGGGGACTATCGGGATCCGCATATAGGAGCCGAAGAAGCAGACGAAGCTGATGGTGCAGGCGGTGAGCAGGAGCCGTCGCGCGGCCTTGTTTGATGCTGGTGCCAAGTGGATCCCTTTGGTTAAGGTCGTGAAATGATAGAAGTAGCACGCTGCCGGGTTTTATGCAACAGCCTGCCAATTCCGTAAAGGTGAAATTGGGAAGGAGTGCTGCTTGAAATAATGAGAATTGCAGGGATACTTCATGAATAATGGAGGTGGCCCGTGCATCAACAGCTCGCGCAATCGGAGTTGGAGGTCCTGCTGGCTGCGGGGGCACTGCCGCCGGCCGTATCGGAGCTGGTATCTGCCTTGAAAGCACTCTCCATACCTGAGCGACCCACCCGTGAGACCTTTTATTCCGACAACCGAAACGCCGAGGCCCTTTACCGGATAGCTGATTGCCTGCTGGCCACCTGGCCGGCTCGACCAGAGCGGGATGCGACCCAGGCAAGTGCTGCCGAGATGGTAAAGGGGATCGCGCGTCACGTCCGTAACCGGTTTGCGCGCAGCTACGCGCGGGTGATCTATGAGCTGATCACCGACGACTACCGGCGCTTTCTCAGGGCAAAAGAGCTGGTGTACAAGGTGGCCGAGATATGCCCCGGCCTCTGCCCCAGGGAGGAGCAGGTGCGAGCCGAACTCGGGGTGCGCCTGGCAGACAAGGAGGGGGTGGAGATTGCCCAGACCGACCTCCTCTCCCACGTCCTCTCCTGCAAGGATACCGGCACCCATCTGGTGCACGCCATGCTGCAGCCGCTTCCCGCCTCCAGGGACTACCTGGACAAGTTCCGGCGCGACGGCCGTCTGGACCTGGGCCCGGCACAGGTGGAGC
>NZ_DATFBA010000228.1:0-16199 GCF_035254065.1 Geomonas sp. | reverse complement strand
CCCCCCTTTATCAAGGGGGGGACCTGTCACCGGGGCATTACTACACCTAATAGACAACCATGCCCCGCACCTCGTTCCCTCTCCTTCAAGGAGGGCCAGGGTGAGGATGGGGCAGAAATCAGTAAAGGAGCAAACGATGTTCAGAGAAGAGATTGCCAAGATCGAAGGGCTCGCCGAGCGTATCAACAAGCTCCGGGGGTCTCTTTGACGTAGAGGATAAGAAGGAGCGGATGCAGGAACTCGACGAGCTCACCAACCACCCCGAATTCTGGAACGACGCCGAGAAGGCCCAGAAGGTGCTCAAAGATCGGATGGCAATGGAGAAGGACGTGACCTCCTGGGAGAGCCTGGACCGCCAGGCCCGCGACATCCGCGAGCTGATCGAGCTGGGGAGCGAGGAGCAGGACGAGGAGACCCTGGCCGAGGTGGCCAGGATGAACGCCGAGCTGGAGGCCGGGGTCACCCAGGCCGAGTTCCGCAGGATGCTCTCCGGCCCGCACGACGCCTCCGGCGCCTTCGTCTCCATTAACGCCGGCGCGGGCGGCACCGAGTCCCAGGACTGGGCCGAGATGTTGCTCAGGATGTACCTGCGCTACTGCGAGAAGAAGGGGTGGAAGAGCGAGATCACCGACTACCAGGCCGGCGAGGAGGCCGGGGTGAAGGGGTGCACCTTCTCGGTCACCGGCGAGTTCGCCTACGGCTACCTCAAGGCGGAAGCGGGCATCCACAGGTTGGTGCGCATCTCACCCTTCGACAGCAACGCCAGGCGCCACACCTCGTTCGCCTCGGTTTTCGTCTTCCCGGTGATCGAGGAGGACGATATCGACGTGAAGATCGCGGAGAGCGACCTCAGGGTGGATACCTACCGCTCTTCGGGTGCCGGCGGCCAGCACGTCAACACCACCGACTCCGCCATCCGCATCACCCACCTGCCCACCGGCATCGTGGTTGCCTGCCAGAGCGAGCGGAGCCAGCACATGAACAAGGCCACCGCCCTCAAGGTGCTCCGTTCCAAGCTCTACGAGATGGAGCTGCGTGAGCGGGAGGCCAAGGCGGCCGACATCGCCGGGGAGAAGAAGGAGATCGGCTGGGGAAGCCAGATCCGCTCCTACGTGCTGCACCCCTACAAGATGGTCAAGGACCTGCGGACCGGAGTGGAGAGCGGCAACCCCGACGCCGTGCTGGACGGGGCGCTGGAGGATTTCGTGGTCCCCTACCTGATGGGCGTGCGGCGGGAGACCAAGGATATATAAAGGAAAGTTAGATGTTGAAAAGCATAAAAATCTCCACCATTTGTCTCGTCCTTTTCGCCTCGGTCGCCACCGGCTGCGCGGCTGAGCGCGCTGGGCTGAAGAGTGTCGGTTTCGCCATCCAGGTGGGCGCCTTCTCCGACGTCCGAAACGCCGAGCGGATGACCAAAAAGCTGCAGGAGCAGGGGATCGAGGCGTTCTACTTCAAAAGGGAGAACGGCATCTACGCCGTGCGTTTCGGCGATTTCGAGCACCGGGAACAGGCCCGGCTGACCGCCCTGAAACTGCTGAAGAGCCGCACCATCACCAAGGACTACTTCATTGCGGCGCCCCAGCGCGATATCGCGGTCGCCACCCGCCAGCCATCCCTCGAGAAGGCGCCGGAGCCATCTTTGAGCAAGCCTCCCAAGGTGAAGAAGCGCGAAACGCAGCCGCCGCGCCGTGACCGGAGCGACATGGGGGGCATTGCCGCCCGCACCGCTGAGCGCTTCGTGGGAATCCCCTATCGCTGGGGTGGCGACACCGTGGTGGATGGCATGGACTGCAGCGGCTTCGTCCGGGCCGTCTACAACTTGTGTGGCGTCAACATCCCGCGCACCTCCCGGGATCAGTACCGGGTGGGCGACGTGATCGGCAAGGATGAGCTGAAAGACGGCGACCTGGTCTTCTTCGGCGCCTCGGTGGACGAGATCTCCCACGTCGGCATCTTCGTCGGCAACGGCCGTTTCGTGCACGCACCGCGCCGGGGGGACGACATCAAGATCTCCACGCTGGACGATCCCTACTTCGTCAAGCGGTTCGTGGGCGCCAAGAGATATTTCTAGCGCAGGCAGTAGGTGATTAAAGTGTTCTCAGGAAGGTGCGCAACTGGTTGACACGGCATCTTTAAACATGTATGAACGCATAGCTGGGAGATAGTCGTAAACATCGACGGTCCATCTTGGACCGTTCAGCTCCGTGGGGCGCCGCGGAGCTTAAGAAAGAGACAGGAGCAGTAATGGCATTTATAAAACCTTTCCGAGGGGTGCGCCCCCAAAAGGAGCTCGCCGAGCAGGTGGCGGCTCTTCCCTATGACGTAATGAACACAGAAGAGGCCATGGAAATGGCCGCAGGCAACGAATTCAGCTTTCTCCATATCTCCCGCCCGGAAATAGACCTCCCCGCCGGGACCGACGTCCACTCCGACATCGTCTACCAGAAGGGCCACGACAACCTGGCTGCCATGCTCTCCAAGGGCGTGCTCCTGCAGGACGAGGGCGACTGCTACTATGTCTACCGGCAGAAGATGGCGGGCCTGACCCAGACCGGCCTGGTGGTCTGCGCCGGCGTCGACGACTACCAGACCGGCGCCATCAAGAAGCACGAGCTTACCCGGGCGGACAAGGAGGAGGATCGCGTCCGCCACATCGACCTCCTCAACGCCAACGACGAGCCGGTCTTCTACACCTACCGCAACCATCCCGAGATAACGGCCATGGTCGCCAGGGCCACCGAAGAGGCGCCGCTCTACGATTTCACCACCGGCGACGGCGTCTCCCACACCCTGTGGTCGATCACCGACCGCACCGTGATCGATGCACTCACCAGGAGCTTTGCCGCCATCCCGACCCTCTACGTTGCCGACGGCCATCATAGAAGCGCCGCCGCCAGCCGGGTGCGGGACCTGCGCAAGAACGCCAACCCGAAGCACACCGGAGTCGAGGAGTACAACTTCTTCCTTACCGTCATCTTCCCCGACAACGAGATGACCATCATGCCGTACAACCGGGTGGTGAAGGACCTCAACGGCCACACCGTCGCCGAGTTCATGGCGCGGGTTGCCGACCGTTTCGATGTCACCCCGATCCAGGGGGCGCTTTCTCCCAGCGAGCGCCACCAGTTCGGCATGTACCTTTCCGGCAAGTGGTACCAGCTGGTCGCCAAGGAGGAATCCTTCAACGAGTCCGACCCGGTAGGTTCCATGGACGTGTCGATCCTGCAGGACAACCTGCTCAGCCCGGTCCTGGGGGTACGAAACCCGCGTACCGACCAGCGGATCCATTTCGTGGGCGGCATCCGCGGCGTGGGTGAACTGGAGCGGGTGGTGGATGCCGGCGAGTTCCAGGTGGCCTTCTCGCTGTTCCCGACCTCCATTGAGGAGCTGATGTCGCTGGCTGACCAGGACAAGATCATGCCCCCCAAGTCGACCTGGTTCGAACCCAAGCTGAGGAGCGGCCTGTTCGTCCACCTGTTGGACTGAGGCCGAAGGCTCAGCACGCTCGTTACCAGCTGGAAGTAAGCACCATGCACAGAGAATAATGCACAGAAAAAAGCAGATGGAGGATATAGAGTAATGCGTAACGTCGAGAAGATCATAGTTTTGCTGCTGCTCATCGCGGCGATCTCGATCCCGGCCTGCTCGCAGAAAGAGGTCACCGCCGCCCCTGAGAAGACAGCCGAGGCGAGCGCGGTGGTCGGGGCCGTCAAATTGCCTTCCGGGCTTTCCTATACAGATATCGTGAAAGGGACCGGCGATGCGCCGACCTCCGGCAAGGGTGTCTCCGTCCGCTACACCGGCTGGCTGACCGACGGCACCAAGTTCGACTCCACCGAGGGCAAAGGCGCCCCCTTCTCCTTCACCATCGGCCGCGGCGAGGTCATCCCGGGTTGGGACGAGGGGGTCATGAGCATGAAGGTGGGGGGCAAGAGGAAGCTCGTCATCCCGCCGCAGCTTGGCTACGGCTCCTCCGGTGCTGGCGGGGTGATCCCCCCCAACGCCACCCTGATCTTCGACGTGGAACTGGTTAGCGTCGAGAAATAGCAGCCTCGCAGCGCGCTTGCAAAGGCACCCCCATGCAGTACATTTGTGATCGGTTTTTAGCCGTCCAACGTCTGCTTTCAGGAGGTGTCACATGCGTCCAGTCCCGCTGCTGGCCTGCCTGCTCGTCCTCGCCGTCTGCCGCCCCGCTCTGGCAGCGGATAAGAAGGTGACCTTTTTCCTGGATGGCGCCCGCCTCGAAGAGGAGGTCCCCGCCGTCAAGGGGTACCTGGAATACTGGCTCCCCGACTCCGCGGTGGTTTCTTCCTTACGGGTGAAGCCAGTCGCCACCGGCAAGGTGCTCAGGGTGGAAGTGGTGCCCGCGGAACGCGACCGCCGGCGGGCGCGCGAGATCGCCAAGCTGGAAGAGCGAAAGAGCGAGCTCAAGGACCGCCTTGAGACCCTCTCGCGCCAGGAGGAGATTTTCAGCGCGGCGCTGAAGTCGCAAAGCGGCAAGGCGCCCAGGAAGAGCCGGACCAATCCCGACCCGGTCCAATCGCTTCGAGATGGAACGGCCTTCGCGCTGGGCCAGTTGGAGGCGGTCTACCGCGGCCAGCGCAAGTGCCAGCGGGCCATCGACGACCTGGACCGAAAGATAGCCGCCGCCAGGAAGGGGGCGGCGCTGGCGAAGGTATGGATGACTGGAACCAAGGTGAACGTCTCCTGCCTCATCGGCGACCGGCGCTGGTCACCAGGCTACGACTTTCGCTGGTCCGGCGATAACGGTGGCGAGCTGCTGCTGCATGCCAGAGTGCCGGCCCCCGAGAAGCAGGTAATCTACCTGGTTTCCAACGGCACGGTTTCGGAGGACGCTCCCGCCGTGGCGGTGCGTGGCGAGTATCCGGTCATCGCCCGCTATCCGCTGACCCTGCAAAGCGGGGGGCGCGGGAAGCAGCGTCCCATCTCCTTCACCTTCAAGCAGATCGAAGCCTCCCTGCCGCCGGGCGAGGCCTCCGCCTTCTGGGAGGGGGAGTATCTGGGCAGCGGCAAGTTCTCGGGAGGCGCCTCCTCAGAGCTCTCCATCGGCGCCCCGTGAAGTTTCCTTGCCTTTAAAACATTAAGATGCTATAACGTTTCTGCCAATGAAATGTGAGGCCCATAAAATCACCGAGAAGGAGGAGTTATGCCGGCAACAGCTTCGGATTTTGCAAAAGCACTCGAAATCGGCCGTCCCCCCAACGTAGCCAAACTTTTCCCCAACTCCAAGGCGCTGCTGGTCAGCGGCAAGGTGATTGACCGCGCCATGAACGCCAAAGGTCACGCCCTGGCGCTGGCCGCCAACGGCAGGAACCACTTCGTGATCCGCGGGGTGCTGGCCGCCGCTCAGCGCGCCAACGCGGCGGTGATCATCGAGATCGCCAAGTCCGAGGGGGGGCAGAAGGCATACTGCCCGGTCAACTACTGGAACATCGCCCGCCAGGTGGACGCCGTCGCCAACGAGCTCGGCATCACCATCCCGGTGGCCATCCACGCCGACCACTACGGCATCAAGAACGCCAAGGACGTCGAGGCCGCCAAGATCGAGATCCCCAGCATCTTCGACGCCGGCATCACCTCCATCGCCATCGACGCCTCCCACCTCCCCGACGAGGAGAACCTGCTCGCCAACCTGGAGCTGAACCAGTTCATCCCAGCCTGGGCCGGCCTGGAGACCGAGGTGGGCGAGATCAAGGGTAAGGAGGGGCTCTCCACCACCCCCGAAGCGCTCTTCCTGATCAAGGGTCTGAACGCCCACGACATCTTCCCGGACTGGATCGCGCTCAACAACGGCACCACCCACGGCATCGAGGCTTCCGACGCCGGCATCCAGGTCGACCTGACCGCCGAGATCCACGAGGCCATCAAGCCCTACGGAGTGAACGGCGCCCAGCACGGCACCTCCGGCAACTCCTACGACCGCCTGCGCCAGATCGCCCAGAAGACCCGCACCACCAAGGCCAACGTTGCCACCGCCCTGCAGTTCGTCTCCTGGGGGCTGGAGGTCAACGAGTACGGCAACGCCAAGCTGGACGGCGACGGCAACTTCATCAAGGTGAAGGGCGAAGGGATGACCGAGGAGCTGTGGGCCGAGATGGTCGCCTACGCCGAGTCCAAAGGGTGGAAGAAGGGTGACTACAAGAACCTCAACCTCCCCTTCGAGAACAAGCTGCTCGCCCAGCCCAAAGAGGTCCGTGACCGGATGTCCAAGCGGGTCGAGGAGTTCGCCTACAACCTGATCGCCGAGGTCTTCAACTCCAAGGACACCGCGCCGCTCGCCATCGAGGCCATCGTCAAGGCCGGCTCCTACGATGTGGGGCCCAAAGGGAAGCGGATCGAGAACCCGGCCGAGTGGACCAAGGAGAAGCTCCCCCTGCAGGCCAAAGGGCTCTCCAAGGACAAGGGGCCGGCCGGCAACTTCGAAGACTAGCCGCTCTCGGGCTGCTAGCATGTATAATGAAAGGGGGCTTCGGCCCCCTTTTTTAACAGGCAGGGCAAGGGGGAGATCATGCAAGAGAGGCGAAACTTTTCCCGCGTGGAGTTCCGGGTTTCCGCGCTGCTGCAAAGCGACGGGGTGGCGCTGAAGGGCGAGGTGAAGGACCTGAGCCTGCACGGGCTGTACCTGGAGAGCAAGGAGATCCTGCCGCCGGGAACGCCGGTGGAGATCACCATCTACCTCTCCGGTGCGGCCGAGCCCATCGTCATCAACGTGAGCGGCAGCGTGGCCAGGCTGGTCCCCGGGGGGATGGGGTGCGTCTTCGACAAGATGGACGCCGACTCCTTCGCCCACCTGCGCAGCATCATCTCCTACCAGGTTTCCGACGAGTCTAAGGTGATGGCGGAGTTCGCCGAGTACCTGGTCAAGAAGGGGAACAATGGCTGACCTCGTCCTGCCGGAGTTGGCACCGCTGCATGCCTGGTTCGATGCCTACTGCGCATCCTTCCGAAGTGATGACCCTGAACTGCAGCGCAATTTCGACCTGAAGGAGATCCACACCCGCAAGGTCTGCGAGGCGGCGCGGCTGATCGCCGGAGATGAAGACCCGCGCCGGCTGATGCTCGCCGAGACCGCCGCCCTTTGCCACGACCTGGGGCGCTTCCCCCAATTCCGCGAGTACCGCACCTTCAAAGACTCCGACTCGGTCAACCACGCCCAGCTCTCCGCCGAAATCCTCACCCAGCGGCCGCTTCTGGATTTTCTCGCCAAGTCCGAGCGGCAGGCGGTGATCACCGCCGTCCGTCTGCACAACGTCTTTCAGATCCGGGCCGGATTGGAGCCCCAGACCGATGACCTCTTGAGGATCGTGCGGGATGCGGACAAGGTCGATATCTGGCGGGTGTTCATCGAGTACTACAACGCGCCGCAAGCCGAGCGCGCCTCCGGGGCCGGCCTTGGCTTCGCCGATCTCCCCGTCTGTTCGCCGGCCGTGCTGGCCGCGCTTGCCTCGGGAGAGCTGGTGCAGCTCTCCAGCCTGGAAACCCTCAATGATTTTAAACTGCTGCAACTTTCCTGGCTTTATGATATTAATTTCCGGAGTACCCTGCGGCTGATCAAGGAGCGCGGGGTGCTTGAGCAACTCGCTGCCACGCTTCCCAAGGAGGGACCGGTTCTCGAGGCTCTCTCCTCCGTTTTCGGCTACCTGGAACGGCGGCTCTCCGCCGTCTGATCTGAGGGCTCGAAGCCGCCAAAGCGGCAGCATGTTTTCCTGAAAGCGCAGCATTTTTCCAGCGCACACTGAAAGGAGCACCATGATGAAGAGACGTCTCGCGTTGTTCACCATATTGGCCGCTTTCCTGATGGCCGGCCTGACCGTCGTCGACCAGGACGCGCACGCCCGCGCGGGCGGCAGCCGTTCGTCAGGGAGTCGGGGGACGAGGAGTTACATGACTCCCGCCGCACCCCCCTCCCAGTCGCCGACCAGGCAGTACGCGCCCAGTCAGCCGTCGGCCCAGCCGTATCAGCGCCCCTATCAGCAGCCCTACCAGCAGCCGGCAGGCGGAGGCTTCTTCCGGAACTTCCTGGGCGGCATGGCCGGAGGTTTTCTGGGGGGGATGCTGTTCAGGTCGCTCGGCTTTGGCGGCGGTTACGGCGGCGGCGGGGGAGGCATCGGGATCTTCGAGATCCTCCTGCTGGCCGGCATCGCCTACCTGATCTTCAAATTCGTGACCAGGAACAGGCAGCGTGCCGAGGGGTACGATGACTCCGGCCGGGTCATCAACATGAGCGACTACCAGCGGGTGGACTCCGGCTACGGCTATGGACAGCCGCAGGTGGTCGACGCGCGGGGTGAGGTCGAGGAGGGGCTATCCTACATCCGGCAGATGGACCCCGGCTTCGACGAGCGGCGCTTCAACGACAACGTGATGGACATCTTCTTCAAGATCCAGGGCGCCTGGATGAACCGCGACCTGTCGGGGGTGTCGAACCTGCTGACCGAGGAGATGCGGCGCATCTTCCAGGGGGACATCGACACCATGCTGCGGGAGAAGCGGGTTAACCGTCTGGAGAACATCGCGGTGCGCAGCGTGGAGATCTCCGAGGCGTGGCAGGAGAGCGGGCAGGATTACATCACCGCCATGATCTACGCCAATCTCCTGGACTACACCACCGACGACACCACCGGCGCAGTGCTGGAAGGGAGCAAGACCGATCCGGTGAAGTTCGAGGAGTACTGGACCTTCACCCGCCCGGTGGGCAACAACCCCTGGAGGCTGAGCGCGATCAACCAGAAGTAGAGGCGGGAGGTGGGCTCGCGTAGTGACCCGGATGCAGTTACCGATGGCCCTTTCGAAAGAGAGGGCCATTTTGCGTCCATTCCCCCAACTCTTCTCCGCCTTTTCTGTCTCTCCCTCTCCCTGCGTACAGGGGCCGGGGTGAGGGAACCTGCAACAGGGCACAATGGGTCCGGAAGTGACTGAAAGGCCGTTCACCCTGAGCCTGTCGAAGGGCGTGGAACTCTTACGGCTTTTAAGCCGGAAAAGGTCGGGGCTCGTACTTCGACAGGCTCAGCACGAACGGTTCCCCCTCTCCCGACTTCTCTCAGCTCCCTTGCCCATTCAGGATAGTGATTGGGGTGACGGGCCATCGCTTAGGCGAGCTAGCCGCCTGGCAGTCGAGCGCCTTTGGTGTCGTAGCCAGCCAATTACCTGTTGCTTCCCCGTCCCTCCACCGGTTATAAAGGAGGCGGGAGACCGCCGTGGAACTGCACTTCGTAAAACTCGTCTTCACTTTCACCCTTAAGGCCGACCTGTCCGACCCGTACCTGCTGTTCGGCTGCCGGGCCCAGTTCGATGCCGCCTTCCGCAACGCCGTCGGCTGCCGGCGCGGGGACTGCACTGGCTGCCGGCAGGGGGAAGGCTGTCCCTATCCTGCCAACTTCGGACAGACGCTGGCACGGGATCCCGATGCCGTCAGGCGCCACCAAAAGCCACCGCTCCCCTTCGTGTTCTCTTTCCCGCTCCTCCCCAAGGTGCCTAATCGCGGCGCCACCCTCACTTGTTCGCTGCAGCTCTTCGGCAACGCGGTCCTGTATGCTCACCATTACGTCAGCGCAGTCCGGCTGCTCATGGGAGGGTTGGGCGCCTCCGTTAGCGCGGTCGAGGCAGAGTGCCCCGGCGGGGACAAAACTCCTGTGAACGACGTGGCGCAACCGGCCCTGCCGCTTTTGAGCGGTCTCGATCCCACCGGAGCCGGGCCCCTTTCCCCTGACGGCCTCTCCATCACCTTCACCACCCCCCTGAAGCTCATGAGCGAGGGGCGCCTTATGAAGCAGGTCAGCTTCGCCAATATCGCCCGTGCCCTGATGCGTCGGGTCTCCGCCCTGGCCTATTACTATGAGGGAGCGGAGCCAGAGCTTGATTACCGCTGGCTTTCCCAGCGTAGCGACTCCGTGCAGATCGCATCCTCTGACTGCCGCTTCCTGCTATGGGGCGGCCGTCCCGCCGGGATCTCCGGCACCCTCAGCTTCAGGGGAGAGCTGGAGCCTTTCCATCTCCTGCTGCAGTTGGGCCTCGCGACCCAGTTGGGCAAGGGGGCCTCCTTCGGTTTCGGCGCCTACCGGATCGACTGATCTCCCCGATCTCGGCCACCGCCCCTGCGCCCAATCTGTGGGCGACGGCCGATGCAACCCCCCTGCCAGTGCCCGCCATTCTCGTCTTTCCGCCGCCCGCTTTTCTTGTATTGCCCCCCAACTCGGTTAGAATACAGTGAGACCGGTTAATTGCATTGGAGGGGCCTTCTCATGGGGCAGACAATCTGGAAGCCGCTGCTGATAACTGTCTTCCTTGTGCTGATGCTCGACCTCTTTTACGGCAGCTTCGTGAAACAGACCGCGGAGCGTGGCGCAGAGATCAGCTACAGCCAGTTCAGGGACCAACTGGCGGCCAATAACGTGAAGAGGGTCACCCTCAGGAGCAATAACGTCAGAGGCGAGTTCCGCGCTCCCGTCAAGCTCCCCCCCGCTCCCGATCAGAAGGTCCCTCCGGCAGATACCACCTCGTTCAGCACCAACGTCCCCGCCATTGGCGATCCCACGTTGCTTCCCGAACTCTCCGCACGCAAGGTTGACGTTAGCGCGGTTCCCGCCGAGACCTCCGCCGCGGGGAGCGTCTTCTTGTACCTGCTCCCCTGGTTGCTGATCATCGGCGTCTGGTGGTTCGTCGCCCGGGGTGTGAAAAACCAGGGGCCCGGTGCCATGATGGGGGGCTTCGCCCGATCGGGAGCCAAGGCCTATACCTCGGAGAAGATCGACGTTACCTTCGTGGACGTGGCGGGGATGGAGGAGGCCAAGCAGGAACTGCGCGAGGTGGTGGATTACCTGAAGGAGCCGAAGAAGTTCGAGCAGATCGGCGGCAAGGTCCCCAAGGGGGTCCTGCTGGTCGGCCCGCCGGGGACCGGGAAGACGTTGCTGGCCCGCGCGGTGGCGGGTGAGGCGGGAGTACCCTTTTTCTCCATCTCGGCGTCCGCCTTCATCGAGATGTTCGTGGGGGTGGGGGCAAGCCGGGTGCGGGACCTTTTCTCCAGCGCCCGCAAGGTGGTCCCCTCCATCATCTTCATCGACGAACTCGACGCGGTAGGGAGAAGCAGGGGGGCAGGCTTCGGCGGCGGGCACGACGAGCGGGAGCAGACCCTCAACCAGCTCCTCTCCGAGATGGATGGTTTCGACCCGCACACGGAGGTGGTGGTCATCTCGGCCACCAACCGCCCCGACGTGCTCGATCCCGCTCTGCTGCGGCCGGGGCGCTTCGACCGGACCGTGGTCATCGAGCGCCCGGACTGGCGCGACCGCGAGAAGATCCTGAAGGTCCACACCAGGAAGATCCCGCTGGCAGCGGATGTCGACCTAGCCGTGATCGCCAAGGGGACCCCCGGCATGACCGGGGCGGACCTGGAGGGGTTGGTCAACGAGGCGGCCATTTTGGCGGCGCGGGAAAACAAGCTGGTAGTAGGCCTGGATGAGCTGGAGCGCGCCAAGGACAAGATCCTGATGGGAGGCGAGCGCCACATGGTGATCTCCGACGAGGAGAGGAGGATCACCGCCTACCACGAGGCGGGGCACGCGCTGGTGGCGCGCCTTTTGCCGAGCACCGACCCGGTGCACAAAGTGACCATCCTGCCGAGGGGGCGGGCCCTGGGGGTGACCCAGCAACTCCCCGAGGACGACCGCTACCACTATCCGCGGGCCTACCTGGTGAACCGCCTGTGCGTGGCGCTGGGGGGACGGGTGGCGGAACGCCTGGTATTCAATGATATCTCCACGGGAGCCCAGAGCGACCTGAAGCATGTCACGGAACTGGCCGAGAAGATGGTCTGCCAGTGGGGGATGAGCGAGAAGATTGGACCGATGACCTTCCCCAGGGGCGAGGAGCACCCCTTTCTCGGCATGAAGCTCGCCGAGGAGAAGACCTTCTCGGAAGAGATGGCCTGGCTGATCGATCAGGAGATAGCGTCGCTCATTCGGGCAGCGGAGGGGAGGGCGATAGAGCTGGTGGGCGCCAACCGCAATAAGCTCGACGCACTAGCCGCAGCACTTTTGGAGGAGGAGACTCTGGACGGTGAGCGGGTGGACGAGATCCTGGCGGCGGCTTGACAAGAAGTGAACAGCGGGCGTGAGGCAGCGAACGGGTCGCCGCCGGAAAGAAGTAGCGGGGAGAGCCGGGGGCGCTAGTAGATGATGATGTACCCTTTCTTGGTGGCGATGCCGGTGATCTCCAGGGTGTCCTTGATCTTGAAGGTTTCCCCGTCCAGGGTGAAAACGTAGCCGCCGTCGCCGTCGGGGACGGCCAATTCCAATAACGACTCGAAGCTTGCTGTCTTGATAGTATCCATGGCGCGGAATATACCATCAAAACATCTGCCGGTAAAGCCCCTCACTCTTTGCATTACAACTTTTTTATGTCATAGTACACTCTGCTCAAAAACGCCATCCGACCTGGTACGGTTTCCACTCCATTCTCTGCTCGATACGAACTGCCACAGGCTTTCCGCTGACAGTATCCGGCGGAGTCCCACGCTTACTTCAAAGCAGGGAGTTGCATTAATACCTTCGCGTTCGATTTTTCTCCTTGGAGGAAATGACCTTGCCCGACGATCCCCTGTTGCCAGCGGCTGAAGTCGACACGGTGTCTGAACCTGCCGGCTCTTACATCGTCCCAGTGCCGGTGGAGGAGGCCGATCTGTTTGCGGCGGGGATGGAGATGACCGACCCGGCGCCGGTCGGAAATTTAAATACTATAGAGGTGGTTATGCCCAGAAAAAGAAAGAGCGGAATCCTCCTGCACCCCAGCTCCCTTCCCGGGCCCGGCGGTATCGGGTCCTTCGGAGAGGAAGCCCGCCATTTCATCGAGTTCCTGCACAAGTCCGGTCAGTCCCTCTGGCAGATCCTCCCGCTGGGGCCGACCGCCTACGGCGATTCTCCCTATTCCTGCTATTCCGCCTTCGCAGGGAACCCCTTGCTGATCAGTATCGAGGCGCTGCTGGACGAGGGGGACCTGACGTCTCAGGATTTGAAGCCAGACCTCCCTCACGAGCGGGTCGATTTCGGCGCCACCGCACTTTACAAGATGGGGCTTTTGCGGGAGGCTGCCGCCCGCTTCTTTGCAGAGGCCCCCCGCAAGAGGATGGAGGAGTTCTGGCATTTCTGCGATACCACCTTCTGGCTGCACGACTACGCCCTGTTTATGGCAGCCAAGGATTTCTTCCAGGGCAAAAGCTGGAATGCCTGGCCCGACCCGCTGGCCAGACGAGAACCTGACGCTCTCTCCAGCTGGAGTGAAAAACTGGGGTCGGCGATCGGTGAGCAGAAGTACTTCCAGTGGCAGTTCTACCGGCAGTGGAGAAAGCTCAAGGCTTTCGCCAACGTGCTGGAGATCTCCATCGTGGGCGACATGCCGATCTTCGTGGCCTACGACTCTGCCGATGTTTGGGCCAATCCGCATCTCTTCCACCTGGACGAGAAGGGAAAACCCATCGTAGTCGCCGGGGTGCCACCCGACTACTTCAGCAAAACGGGGCAGCTGTGGGGAAACCCGCTCTACAATTGGGATCGGATGGCGAAGGAGGGGTACAGCTGGTGGATCGCCCGGATGCGCAACGACCTCTCCCTTTACGACATGGTCCGCATCGACCATTTTCGCGGCTTCGAGGCGTTCTGGGAGATCCCGGTCTGGGAGAAGACCGCCATCAACGGACGCTGGACCAAGGGGCCGGGCGCCGACCTCTTCAACGCGCTTCGTAACGCGCTCGGCAACCTCCCCATCATCGCCGAGGACCTCGGGGTGATCACCGGGGAGGTCGAGGCGCTGCGGGACCAGTTCGGCTTCCCGGGTATGAAGATCCTGCAGTTCGCCTTCAGCTCGGGACCGGATAACCCCTACCTGCCGCACAACCACGTCAGGTCCTGCGTTGTCTACACGGGTACCCACGACAACGACACCACCGCCGGCTGGTTCGAGGGACTGAAGCCGAAGGAGCAGAAGGCGGTGCTGGCCTATTTCGACCGGGACAAGGAAGATATCGTCTGGCAGATGATCAAATGCGCGCTCAGTTCGGTCGCCGACTACGCGATCATTCCCATGCAGGATCTGCTGGAGCTCCCCAGCTCTGGCCGGATGAACGTCCCGGGGGTGGCGGGCGGCAACTGGAGCTGGAGGTGCCCGTCCGACGCCTTCACGGGAAAACTCGCCGGCAAGCTCGCCAAGGCAACCGAGCTCTACGGCCGGCTGCCGGTAAACCGCGTCCGCTGACTCCGCTGGAAGATCAGATTATCCAAATCCGTTAAGTCAACTTTTGTTCTGTAAATTTGTTGACAGATGCGGTACCGTTTTGTATAGATTCTGAAGACGATTCTTTATCAAAACGGTTTTATAATGCGGAGGAGAGCACGATATGTCAGAGAAGTCCCATGGATTCAATACCCTTGCACTTCATGCCGGCCAAGAGGTGGACCCCGCGACCCTGTCCCGCGCGGTGCCCATCTACCAGACCTCCTCGTATGTCTTCAAGAGCGCGGAACATGCCGCCAATCTCTTCGGTTTGAAGGAATTCGGCAACATCTACACCCGCCTGATGAACCCGACCACCGACGTGCTGGAGAAGAGGGTGGCCGAGCTGGATGGCGGCGTCGCTGCCCTGGCGGTCGCTTCCGGGCAGGCTGCCAGCACCTACGCGATCCTCAACATCGCCAGCGCAGGCCAGAACATCATCTCCACCAGTTATCTCTACGGCGGCACCTACAACCTGTTCCATTACACGCTCCCCAAGTTGGGGATTACCGTTAAGTTCGTCGACTCCTCCGACCCCGAGAACATCCGCAAGGCGATCGATGAGAACACCCGCTGCGTGTACAGCGAGGCGATCGGCAATCCGAAGAACAACGTGGACGACTTCGAGGCCATCGCCAAGGTCGCCCACGACGCAGGCATCCCCTATATCGTAGACAACACCGCGGCCACCCCGTTTGTTTTCCAGCCGCTCAAGCACGGCGCCGACATCGTGGTCTACTCCCTCACCAAGTTCATGGGGGGGCACGGTACCAGCATCGGCGGCTGTGTGGTGGACGGCGGCACCTTCCCGTGGAACAACGGCAAGTTCCCCGAGTTCACGGAGCCGGACCCCTCCTACCATGGCCTGAAGTTCTGGGACGCCCTGGGCAACATCTCCTACATCATCAAGATGAGGGTCGAGCTTTTGAGGGACATGGGCGCCTGCATCTCCCCCTTCAACTCCTTCCAGATTCTGCAGGGGCTCGAGACGCTCCACGTCAGGATGCAGCGCCACGTGGAGAACGCCCAGAAGGTCGCCGAGTGGCTGGAGCAGAGCCCGCTGGTGAGCTGGGTCAACTATCCGGGCCTGGCGAGCCATAAGGACCACGCCAACGCCAAGAAGTACCTGAACGGCTACGGCGCAATCATCGGCTTCGGCATCAAGGGAGGACTGGAGGCAGGCAAGAAGTTCATCGACAGCGTCAAACTCCTCTCGCATCTGGCTAACATCGGCGACGCCAAGAGCCTCGTCATCCATCCGGCGTCCACCACCCATCAGCAGCTCTCCCCCGAAGAGCAGCTCGCCACCGGCGTCAGCCCCGACTTCATCAGGCTCTCGATCGGCATCGAGGACGTCAAGGACATCATCGCCGACATCGACCAGGCACTACAGGCGGCGCAATAACCGTAGCCGCATCATAGCGAGAAGAAACTGCCCGTGGCGCTACCGCTCCGGGCAGTTTCCTTTTATGAGACAATCACGTTCCCCCCTTGTCAAAGGGGGGGCAGGGGGGATTTGCCTTTAGCTCTGGTTCTGTGTTCCTTCCCATGTTGGCCGACTCACACCATAAACCAAAACTAACCATAAAGGCGTTGACGCTGCGAAAGCCTTTTGCTATAAACACACCTCGCTGCTGACCGGGGCACCTCAGTTGAAGAATTCGGTGGCAGCGACGAAAGAAAAAGAGTTGACAGCGGTAATCGGCTCTGCTATAAAGTGTGACTTCGCAGCAACGCTCTTTGCAAAACCAAAACCTCGGGAGTACAAATGGTTACTCGACCCAGTCAAAGCCAAGACGGCTGTGACTGGTGAAAGAAAGCCAGAAACTGAAAAACTTTTGGTTGACAGTCAACTCCGGTTGGTATAGGGTGCAAAGTCTGCCGCGACGAACGGCTTGGTCTTTGAAAACTAA
>NZ_DATFBA010000227.1:0-27205 GCF_035254065.1 Geomonas sp. | reverse complement strand
ACTCCACCTTCATGATCACCTGCGCCTCAATGGGGAACCCGCACTGCGTGATCTTCGTGGATGACGTGGAGAACTTCCAGGTCGAGAAGTACGGTCCGCTCATCGAGAACCACGAGATGTTCCCGCGCCGCACCAACGTGGAGTTCGTGCAGATCATCTCCCGCACCGAAGTTCGCCAGCGTACCTGGGAGCGCGGCGCCGGCGAGACCCTCGCCTGCGGCACCGGCTCCAGTGCGGTGACCGCCGCCTGCGTGCTGAACGGGCTGACCGAGAAGAAGATCCTCAACCACCTCTCCGGCGGTGACCTGGAGATGGAGTGGGCCGAGGACGGCAACATCTACATGACCGGCCCGGCGGTGGAAGTTTTCACCGGCGAGATCGCGATCTAAAAAGGAGACGTGAAGGGTGAGAAGTAAAGGGTGAAAGGCGACTCCCGTGGGTAGCAGCCTTTCACCTTTTCACCTTTCACTGGTACCTATGACCTGTCCCATCTGCAGCAAGTGGCACGACGACCCCGAGCAGCGCATCGTGGAACTGGACCAGACCCTGGTCTCCCTGAACCGGGACCAGTTCTTCACCGGCTACTGCTTTGTCTACACCAAGGAGCACGTCACCGAGCTTTTCCACCTGGACGAGGCGGTGAGAAATGCCGTCATGGCCGAGGTAACCGCAGTCGCCAAGGCCCTTTACAACGCCTTCTCCCCGGCTAAAATCAACTACGAGCTTTTGGGAAACATGGCGCCCCACATGCACTGGCACATCGTGCCGCGCTTTTCAACAGACCCGCTTTGGCCCCGTCCCCACTGGAGCGAGCCGCACCAGGAACTCTTTCTCACCTCCGAACAATACCGCGAACGGGTGGAACTGATCATATCGCACCTCGCGAAGGGATAACGATGGATTATTTGGGCGCACACGTTTCGATAGCAGGCGGCATCTTCAACGCGCCCCAGCGCGGCGCGGAAGTTGGCTGCAGCGTCATCCAGGTCTTCACCCAGAACTCCAACCAGTGGAAGGGTAAAGCCGTTTCCAAGGACGACGCCGCGCTGTTCCGGGAGAAGCTGGCCGCTTCCGGGCTGGTCGATGTCATCAGCCACGACATCTATCTCATCAACCTGGCTTCGGCGCCGGGGGACATCCAGGACAAGAGTCTCATCGCCTTCAAGGAGGAGATGGAGCGTTGCGCGGCTCTCGGGATCGAAAAGATCGTCATGCATCCGGGCTCCCACAACGGCGACGGTGAAGAGGTTGGCATCCGGCGCATCTGCGAGGCCTTCGACATACTCTTCACCCAGGTACCCCAGTTCACCGGCAAGGTGCTCCTGGAGAACACCGCCGGGCAGGGGAGCAACCTCGGCTACAACTTCAACCACCTGAAGGCGATCATGCACGGCACTGGATTCCCGGAGCGCTTCGGCGTCTGCTTCGATACCTGCCACGCTTTTGCCGCCGGTTACCAGATCAATGACCGCGACGGTTACCTGCGGACCTTCGACGAGTTCGACAAGATCCTCGGGATCGACCGGCTGTGCGCCTTCCACCTGAACGATTCCAAGAAGGGACTGGGGTGCAAGGTCGACCGCCACGAGAATATTGGCGAGGGCACGCTGGGGCTGGAACCGTTCCGATTCATCATGAACGATCCCCGTTTCGTGAAGATCCCTAAGGTCATCGAGACTCCCAAGGAAGGGGACATGGACGTGGTGAACCTCAGGAAGTTGCGGGAGCTGATTGAGAGCTGATGAACCCCATCCTCACCCCTGCCCTCCCCTTGAAGGGGAGGGAGAGCCTGAGGGAGTGCAGGAAAGATTGCTGGAGCTCAAACCGCTCGTCCTGAGCCTGTCGAAGGACGTTCTAAACTCTTGCGACAGCAGGTCTTCTTAAGGGAGGAGAGCCATGCGTGAGAAGATAGAGATCGTGCAGGGGGACATCACCAAACTTTCTGTGGATGCCATCGTCAACGCTGCCAACACCTCGCTCCTCGGCGGCGGCGGGGTGGATGGCGCCATCCATCGCGCGGCGGGACCGCAGCTTCTGGAAGAATGCCGCACCCTGGGGGGCTGCCCCACCGGCCAGGCCAAGATCACTGCGGGCTACCGGCTTCCTGCCAGGCATGTGATCCATACCGTCGGACCGGTCTGGCACGGAGGGGGCAAGGGAGAGCCGGAACTGTTACGGAGCTGCTACCGCAACTCCTTCCGCGTGGCCCGCGAGCACAAGCTGACCAGCATCGCCTTTCCCGCCATCAGCGCCGGTGTGTACGGTTACCCGATGGACAAGGCGTGCCGCATCGCCATGGAAGAGGCCAAGGCGGCGCTGGAGAGCTATCCTGAACTGAGCAGGGTGATCTTCGTGGCCTTCTCGCCCGATGCGCGGGAGATCTACGAGCAGACTGCCAAGGAGGTTTTTGCGTGAAGGCTGTCATCCAGCGAGTCAAAGAGGCATACGTCACCGTGGACGCAAAGGTGGTCGGCGAAATCGGCCAGGGCATCGCTGTCCTGCTCGGCGTCGAGATCTGCGACACGGTGAAGCAGGCCGACTGGATGGCGGAAAAGATCGTCAACCTCCGTATCTTCTCGGATCAGGAGGGAAAGATGAACCTCTCCGTCCTCGATGTTAAGGGGAGCATCCTGGCCGTTTCCCAATTTACCCTGGCCGGCAACTGCGAAAAGGGGCGGCGGCCCTCCTTCGACACGGCGGCTGCTCCCAACGAAGCCAATTTCCTCTACGAATACTTCATGGGCAAGCTGTGGGAACTCGGCGTGCCGGTGCAAAGCGGCATCTTTCAGGCCGATATGCAGGTCGGTCTGGTCAACGACGGACCGGTGACCTTCATCCTGGAATCCCCCAAGAAAACAACTCCCCGCTAGATCGTCCGCTATGCTAATCTACCAGCTGTAACCGTTCGTAAATCTCCCCCCGAGAAGGATTCGCCCGCCGTGGAGCTGAAAAACATCCTGGAAGGACTTTACGCGACGCGCTCCCAGACGCATCTCGCCAACGACCCTCTTTCTTTCTGCCACCGGTACCAGGCTCCGGAAGACAGGGAAGTAGTGGGGCTGATCGCGGCCTGCTTCGCCTATGGCAACGTAAAGATCATCCTGAAGAATCTGGATCGCATCTTCGGGACCATGGGAGATTCGCCTCGACGCTTCATCGAGCGGTTCGAGCCGGCAGAGGGAAAGCGGATCTTCGCCGGATTCAAGCATCGCTTCAACGATGCGCGTGACCTCTGCGCCCTGCTGCTCGCCTGTCGCATCATGCTGGAGGAAGCCGGTTCCGTGGAAGGGTGGATGCTCCGCTTTCATGACGAAGTTAGGGAGGACGTCACCGAGACGCTCTCCGGTTTTGCCGAGGCGGTGAAGAACCTCGACCTCTCCCCGGTCTTCCGTCGAAAATCGGTGCCTGAGGATTCCTACTTTCCCTTCTTCTTCCCGTCTCCCGCCAGCGGCAGCGCCTGCAAGCGCATGTGCATGTACCTGAGATGGATGGTGCGCCCCGACGACGGCATCGACCTGGGACTTTGGAAAGGGATCACTGCGGCGAAGCTGGTGGTGCCGGTGGATGCCCATATCCAGAGGATCTGCCGCTTCCTTCGTTTTACGGAGAGGAAACAGGCCGATTGGCGGATGGCATGCGAGATCACCGCGCGCCTGCGCCAACTTGACCCGTCCGACCCCGTGAAGTACGACTTCTCCCTGTGCCACCTCGGCATCTCCGAAGGGTGCGACGGCAAGGACCTCTCCAAGTGCCTGCAGTGCCCGATCACGGACCTCTGTTCGAAAGGTTAAGGGGTCGGTGGCACCGCAACCAGGACTTTGCTCCTTGCTCCATTACCGCTATCACCAACTATCCCCTCTCCCCCCGGAAGAGGGTTAGGGTGAGGGAACTTTCCAAGAGGATATGAGGCTTCCCTCACCCCTGCCCTCTCCCGCAGGGCGAGGGAGAGTTGGCAAAGGGGGAAGAGGTGACAAGGGGTGAAAAGCAACAATCGACATGACTGAAACTTCCTTCGCATACTTCCACGGCTTCGAGTTTTCCGACCAAATCGGCGAAATTATCGCCATCAGCCCGGACCAAGTCGTCCCTGCGCTGAAATCCCTGGAGCGGCAGCTCGCCTCCGGGCTTCACGCTGCGGGCTTCGTCAGTTACGAAGCCGCCCCTGCCATCAACAGCGACCTCACCACCTGCACTCGCGGTAAGCTCCCGCTACTGCACTTCCGGCTCTATCGGACCCGTTCCCGGAAGCTCCAGCCCCCCTGCTACGACCTTTTCCACACTTGCGACTGGCAGAGTTCGCAGGAAGAAGAATCTTTTGCCGGTGCGGTCGACACCATCCGGGAACTTATCGCAGCCGGCGACTGCTACCAAGTCAACTTCACCATGCGGCAGGGCTTTTCCTTCTCCGGTTCACCCCGCGCTTTCTTCCACCAACTCTGCCGTCGGCAGCCCACCCCTTACAGCAGCTATTTCGAAAGTGGACAGCATCGCATCCTCTCCGCCTCTCCCGAACTGTTCTTCTCGGTAAAAGACGGCGTGCTCACCACCCGTCCCATGAAGGGGACGGCCTCACGTGGGAAATCGGCTGAAAAAGACGAGACGCAAAAGAGAAGGCTCAAGGAAAGTCCGAAGGAATTGGCTGAAAATCTCATGATTGTAGATTTGCTGAGAAACGACATGGGAATTGTTTCGCAGACCGGTACGGTGCGCGTCGCTTCGCTTTTCGACGTCGAGACCCACCCCACCGTGCACCAGATGACCTCGACTATCGAGTCGCGTTTGAACGGGGACGTCGGTCCGCTGGAGCTGATGCAGGCGCTCTTCCCCTGCGGGTCGGTGACCGGCGCACCCAAGAGACGGAGCATGGAGATCATCGCGCAGAGAGAAGGAGAACCGCGAGGTGTCTATACCGGCTGTCTCGGCTATTTTTCGCCTGGCGGCGAAGCCCTCTTCAGCGTGGCCATCCGGACCGTCGTCATCGATCTCGACTCCGGCAGAGGCGAAGTCGGCGTCGGAAGCGGCATCACCTACGACTCCGTTGGGGCCGAAGAGTACGCGGAGAGCCTGTCCAAGTCGCTTTTCGCCAGCCAGTGCGAGGCAGAGTTCCACCTGATCGAGTCGCTTCTCCACGATGAGAACGGATATTTCCTTCTCGACCGGCACCTCGGCCGGTTGGCTCGATCCGCCGCCTACTTCTCGTTTCCCTTTGAAGTCCAACGCGCTCGGCACGCCTTGGAGGCAGCTGCTCCAACCGATGCGGGGAAGTACAAGGTGCGCCTTCTTCTGTTCAGAGATGGCACCCTCTCCTGCGAAGCCGCTGGTATCGAGGATTCGCCGGCAGACGCCGTGGCCGGCTTTGCCGAAGCAACTGTTGACTCGGCCGATCCTTTCCTGTACCACAAGACCAGCCGGCGCAGCTTGTTCGCCAGCGAGTTGGGAAGGCGTCCTGACCTTGCCGAGGTGATCTTCCTGAACGAGCGGGGCGAGGTCACCGAAGGGGCTAACAGCAATGTGGTAGCGCGCGTCAGCGGAGTGCTCGTTACCCCTCCCGTGGCGAGTGGTCTGTTGCCGGGGACCTTCAGGGAAGAGCTGGTGGCTAACGGGACGGTGATAGAACGGGTGCTGACTCGGCGCGAGTTGGAAGAGGCTGAGGAAGTCTTTCTGATAAACTCGGTGAGGAAATGGCGCCGGGCGCGACTGGAAATATTACTTAAGATAAATCGATAACGGAGGTCATCATGGAAAGATACGGATTCTTAGGTCTCGGCATCATGGGGAGCGCCATGGCGAAGAACCTGCTCAAGGCCGGGTTCAACGTTACCGTCTGGAACCGCTCGCAGGACAAATGCTGCGAACTTGCCGCCCTCGGCGCCACGGTGGCCGCCACGCCCGCTGAGGTCACCGCTTCCTGCCAGATAACCATAGCCATGCTGGCCGACCCGGCTGCGGCGCATGCTGTCTGCTTCGGCGCGCAGGGGGCGCTGGAAGGGATCGGCGAGGGGAGGGGATATGTCGACATGTCCACGGTGGACGCGGTAACCGCCAAGGAGATCGGGAAGGCCATCACCGCGAAGGGCGGTGCGTTCCTGGAGGCTCCCGTCTCGGGGAGTAAGAAACCTGCCGAGGACGGCACCTTGATCATCCTCGCGGCCGGCGATCGCCCACTCTACGACAAGACACTGCCGCTTTTCGAGAAGATGGGGAAGAAGATCCTCTTCCTCGGTGAGGTCGGCCGCGGCGCCGACATGAAGCTCATCGTCAACATGGTGATGGGCGGTATGATGGCCATCTTCTGCGAAGGGCTCGCCTTGGCCGGCAAGGCGGGACTCTCCTCCGCCGACCTCCTCGATGTCCTCGATTCCGGGGCCCTGGCCAATCCGATGTTCAAGCTGAAGGGAGCGCAGATCACCCAGGGATCCTTCCCGCCGGCCTTTCCGCTGAAGCACATGCAGAAGGACCTCCGGCTGGCCGTCGCGCTGGGCGATTCCCTGGCGCAGCCCCTGCACGCTGCGGCGGCTGCCAATGAGACCTTCAAAAAGGCCAGGGCGCTGGGCCTCGGTGGCCAGGACTTCTGCGCCGTCTTCAAGGCCGTCGAATCATGAAAAAGCTGCTGACCTGGGGAGGCGTGGGGCTCCTTACCAGTGCCTTTCTCGATCCGGTCATTTACGCAAGTCTGGAACAGCCGGTACCCTGGGGACGGGACGTGCTTATGGCGGCGGGAGGCATCGTCTGCCTGTACCTGCTGGTCAAGTTCCGCAAGCAATTCTAGGGGTTCCGAGAGATTGGCGTTGACAAAACGGTGTTGCTCCCTTATGCTTCATCAAAATTGAATAGCAGACCTAGCTTATCGAGAGTGGTGGAGGGAAAGGCCCTGTGAAACCACAGCAACCGGTCCGTTAAGGGCGCCAGGTGCTAAATCCTGCCGAAAGGCGAAGATGAGAAAGGTGCTTTGAACGTACTCGTACACTCAAAAAGCCCCTTCTCACATCCGAGAAGGGGCTTTTTCCGTTTATCAAGAGAGAGATAGATGTCCATCGGTATAGTCACAGAACAGATCGCCAAGTTTGATACCGAGCTTCGGCTGGAGAGCGGCCGTATCCTCGGTCCCATCCAAATCGCCTACGAGACCTACGGCACGCTGAACAGCGAGCGCTCGAACGCCATCCTGGTCACCCATGCCTGGACCGGCAGCGCCCATCTGGCGGGGCGTTACAGCGAGGAAGAGAAGAGGGCAGGCTGGTGGGACGATATCGTCGGCCCCGGCAGGCTGCTCGATACCGACCGCTACTTCGTGATCTGCTCCAACGTGATTGGTTCCTGTTTCGGCTCCACCGGCCCGACCTCGATAAATCCCAAGACCGGCAAGCGCTACAACCTCACGTTCCCGGTGATCACCGTGCGGGACATGGTGAAGGCCCAGACGCTGCTCATGGACCAACTCGGCATCGAGAGGCTTTTCTGCGTGCTGGGCGGCAGCATGGGCGGGATGCAGGCGCTGGAATGGGCAACCCAGTATCCGGATCGCGTCGCTTCCGCCGTGGTGCTGGCTGCCACCCCGCGTCCGTCCGCGCAGGCCATCTCCCTGAACGCCGTGGCACGCTGGGCCATCTTCAACGATCCCAACTGGAAGAAAGGCGAATACCGCAAGAATCCCAAGGACGGCCTGGCACTCGCCCGCGGCATCGGCCACATCACCTTCCTCTCAGACGAGTCCATGACGGCCAAATTCGGGCGCCGGTTCTCGGCACGCGACGGCCAGTTCGACTTCTTCGGCCAGTTTGAGGTTGAGCGGTATCTAAGCTACAACGGCTACAACTTCGTCGACCGCTTCGACGCCAACTCGTTTCTCTACCTGGCGAAGGCGCTCGACCTGTACGACGTCGCCTCAGGATTCGAATCGGTCGACGAGGCCTTCCAGCCGGTGACGGCCTCCCTGCAGTTCTTCGCCTTCACCTCCGACTGGCTCTATCCCCCCGCCCAGACCGAGGAGATGGTCGACTCCCTGAAGAGGCTCGGCAAAGACGTCGACTACCACCTGATCACCTCCTCCTACGGCCACGATGCCTTCCTGCTGGAGGCCCCGACCTTCACCCCGATGGTGCAGGAGTTCCTGGAGCGGGTGAAATACTGATCCCCTTTCAAGCACAAAAAGCCACCTCGATTACGCGGTGGCTTTTTTTTCAGCATCATTTGCCGTCGGAAACTCCTGTCAGGTCGCGAAACAGAGTCCGCTCATCTCGCTGTCCGCGCGCCGGATGAAGCGGGCGAAGTCACCTTCTTCCAGAGTGACCAATTCCCCGATGGTCGCTGTTTTCAGGGTGTCGATCTCGCAATCGCAGGTGTTGTAGGTCGTGTTGTAGAAGGCGATCCGCTTCTCCCTGTCGAGCCCCATCTGCAGCAGTTGTTCAGCCCCCTTTCGGATCAGTTTCAGCTTATCGTTCAGATCGTCAGCGTCCTTGACCGTCCATACTCCCAAATAGATCGGGCTGCTTAAATTCCTGGCGTCCCCGATCAACTCGCCGCGCAGCAAATCGTCCTTGTCGCGGCCAAGCAGGGGGACGAAGTCCAGGTGCTCGGCGAGCTTCCTGTCGGTGACGAAGAAATTGCCGCTGTCGGGGTCGAGGGTGAAGATCATGGTCCGACCTATCGCCTGGCCGTAGCTTTCGAACATCACCCCCCTGTACTCGTCGAAGGGGACGTTCTGTTTCAAGTAGGCCTCGTTCCTGCTGATGCGCCTGGTTATTCCTAACAGCCAGGAACGGATCGATGGGGTCTCGATCCGGCACTGTCTCAGCTCTTCCTTAAGCTGGTCGAAAGACATGCTGCCGAAACGGTAGAGCAGCACGCTCTGGAAGATATCCCTGATGTTGTTGTATCTGCTGAAGTGATAGATCAGATCGAAGCTGAAGACCTCCATCTGTCTCAGTTGCCAGATGAATGATGAGATCTCGCTCCTGCTGCTCTCCGGGGTGAGCCCGATCTTCTGGGTCGATTTTATGAACCTGATGTACCTGGTCCAAAGGTCGGTCAGCAGCGCCTTCTCCCTGGAGTGGCTGGCCCGGAGCCTGATGGTCCAGCGAGTGAAGAGTCCTGGCTGGCTCTCCACCTTGATTCGGTCCGCGCCGAAGGTGGTGTAGATCTGCCTGGTCCCGATCCCCTCCCCGTTTCCCTTGGTGGATTTGCCGACGAAGAGAGGGAAACCGTCCGCCCCTTTTCTCAGCCTTTCCTCCTCGATACCCATACCATTGTCGGTGATTGAGAGGGTCACCTCGTCGTTTTCCTGGCCGAGTTCGAAGGTGAGGAGGCCGCGTACGCCGGCGGACTTGATGGCGTCCAGGGCGTTGGAGACGATGTTGATAAGCGCGCGGCTGAAGGGCATGTATGTGCCATCCACAGGTTCGATCTTCGATTTGAGGACCAGCCTGACCTCGCAATTGCTATCTACCGCCTCGACGAATGGGATCACCCGCTCGGTCAACAGGTCCTTCAGGGAAACTTTGTGGGAGAGGTGGACATTATCTTCATACATGTTGAGGGTGTTGAGGAGGGCGGTGTTCTCCCGGTTGATGTCCTCCACTACCTTGTTGAAGTTGTCGACCGACATCATGGTCGCCATGTCGAACAGGACCTTCAGGGATTTCTTCACATCGTGGCGGACCCGGGAGAGTTCTTCGACCTGGGAGACGTCCCTGCGCTTGGTCGACGCCACCGTTTCACTGAGCCTTCGGGCGGACACCGACATCAGGTGGAACTTCATCTTCCGATAGACGATAGTGTCCTCGATGACGAACCCCTTGCTCCTGAAAAAGTCGATGGAGCTGATCAGTTTGTCCCAGACGTAGAGATAGATGTGGGAATCGGGGGCGACTGTTTGGGCGAGATGGGCGGCGAGCGCGGTCCCTATTCCCTTGCCCCTGCCAAACGGGCTGGTGGCTTGGCGGTAGATGTGGAATTTTTTGTGGTTGGGGGTCGCGTAGACCAGGATGTAGCCGAGCAGTTCCCCTTTTTCCTCCCAGACGAAGCTGTGCTGATAGTCGATATCGATAGCGCGATCGAGGACGTAGGGAGACGGGATCTGCAGTGAGTCGAGGTTTAGGAGGGGAAGCTGCCTGATGATCTTTTCGTGCTCTGGGGTCAGCTCTTTTATGAACTGCGACCTGCCGGTGTGCGGTTGCGGAGTCGCCTGTGTTGAGTCTTTGCCTTCCACCTGGACCTCCGGACGCTGCTTCGCGTGCCCGTTTCGAGAAGATTCTCTTCAGCTACGGGCGCATTCTAGCATGCCGCGGTAAGGAAAGACAATTACCGTAGTTCCCCTCTCACTGCGGGAGAGGGGAGTCGCACGACATCGAATTCAGAAGGGCTTTCAGGCGGCGGCGTAGGCGGCGGGGTGAGAATCCTTCGGGCGTTTCTTCCAGCCCAGGATGGAGGCTACATCTTCGTTGAGAACCATGTCTTCACCGGAGGGTACCGCGAAGACTTTGACACGGGAGTCGTCGGCGCTGATCAGCATCTCGGTGCCATTACGCAGCGCTTCGTTGTCGCGGTCGGGATCGATCTTGATGCCGAACTGCTCCATCCCCTGCAGGGCCATGCCCCTGACCGGCCAGTCCTCCCAGCCGGGAGTGAAGGTGAAGACGATGGCGTCGGGTTTGCCGATCACGGCGAGGTAGCCGCCCAGGTATTTGCGAAGGCGATAGGCTTCCATGTCGAGCGCCAGCCGGCAGCGCTCGTCGCCGTGACGAGCCTCCTCGACGAGATCGCGCCTGCTCATCCGGCGTCCCGCGATGCCGATCACCCCGCTTTTCTGGTTCATGAAGAGGTCGAGTTCAGTGGCGGAGATGCCGGCCTCTCTCAACATGAAGGGGACGATACCGGCGTCGATGTCACCGCTGCGGTTGCCCATCATGACGCCTTCCAGCGGGGTAAGCCCCATGCTGGTGTCGACCGAGGTGCCGTTCTTTACCGCGCACAGGGAGACACCGTTGCCGGTATGTACGGTAACCATGTTCGCCTGATCGAGCGGTACGCCGGCCATGGCAGCGCCTCTTCTGGCCGCGTACAGGTGGGACTGGCCGTGGAAGCCGTAGCGGCGGATGCCATGTTTCTCGTACCACTCGTAGGGGAGCGGATAGACGAAGGCGCACTCCGGCATGGTCTGGTGGAAAGCGGTGTCGAAGATGGCGACCTGGGGCAGGTCGGAAAGCAATTCGCGGGCGGCGTGGATGCCGGCAAGGTTGGGATTGTTGTGCAGCGGGGCGAGATTCGCGACCTCTTTGATGGCAGCGATAACCTCATCGTCGATCAGGACCGACCGGGTGAATTTCTCCCCCCCGTGCACCACCCGGTGACCGACGGCGGAGATCCTGCCGATATCGGAAATGACGCCGAACCTGGGCGAAGTGAGGGTGGAAAGGATCAGCCTCAGCGCGTCCTTGTGGTCGGTGCATTCGGCGTCGAGGTGACGCGGTTCGCAACCGGGGACCTTGTGGGTGATGAACGAGTCGCCCACCACGACCCTCTCCACCTTCCCGTGCGCAAGAGAGGTGCGTCTTTCCCAGTCGAACAACTGGTATTGAATGGAAAACCTGCGGCAGTTGAGAGTAAGGATAAGCATCTGGCAAACCCCGGAATTGAGCTGTAAGCAAGTTACCACGCAAAACTCGAAACTGCAAATAGAACGTTCGTTTGACGCGGCGAGACATCCCTTGGCAGCCTTGTCCGACAGGGCTGACAGGTCTGACTGGTCTGACGAAGATTTGAAATAGCAACAGGCTTTTTTGCCCAAGACACCGCATGCTTGATGTGGTATGTTTCTACCATTTTCCACCCGGGGCGGAGTGCTGATGGCTTTGAAAATCTACACCAGCAATAGCATGGAACGATTGGTGGATGGCCTGGAGAAGGTCGTCCGCGCACCGCGCACCGCCCCTTTCACCCCCTTCAGCAAGGAAGTCATCGTCGTCCAGAGCAAGGGGATGCAGCGCTGGCTCTCCATGGAGCTTGCCTCGCGCATCGGCGTCTGGGCCAACTGCGAATTCCCCTTTCCCAACAACATCGTCGAGACCATCTTCTCGCACGTCCTTCCCGACTGCCCTGCGGAAAACTCCTTCTTCAAGCCGGAGGTGATGACCTGGAAGCTGATGGAGTTGCTGCAGGCGGTCTCTGCGCGCCCCGGTTTCTCCGAGATCGCCGGCTACCTGGTGGACGACCGCGACGGCCTGAAAAGGATGCAGCTCGCCCAACGGATCGCGGACACCTTCGACCGGTATACCGTCTATCGGCCGGAGCTGGTGCTCTCCTGGGAACGGGGCGAGGGTACCGACTGGCAGGCGCAACTTTGGCGCGAGCTGGTCTCTGGCATAGAGCAAAAGCACCGCGCCCGGCTGCTGGCCGAGTTCCGCGGCGCTGTCGCCTCGGCCAACCTCCACCAGCACCCCCGCATCTCGGTGATCGGCATCCCGACGCTGCCGCCGTTCCACCTGGAGGTGCTGACCCGGGTTGCTGAGAAGATCGAGGTGAACCTGTTCCTCCTGAACCCGTGCCGCGAATACTGGGGACAGATCTTTTCCGAGCGGGAGATCGCCAAGCTCGAAAAGCGCGGTTTGGGGCCGGAGGAGTGGTTCGAGACCGGCAACCCGCTGCTTGCCTCCTGGGGAAAGCTGGGCAGGGATTTCTTCGAATCTATCATCGACAACTGCGGGGAGTGCGACCGGGACGACACCTTCCTGGACCTCCCGGCCGATTCCCTCTTGCACGCCATCCAGGGCGACGTCCTGGACCTGCGCGGGACTCACACGTGGGGGCGCCAGGTCCCCGCTGACGACCGCTCCGTACTGGTGCACTCCTGCCACTCGCCGATGCGCGAGGTGGAAGTGCTCTACGACACCCTCCTTGCCGCCTTCCAGGCCGATCCCGCCCTGTCGCCTCGCGACGTGCTGGTGATGACCCCCGACATCGAGAAGTACGCCCCCTACATCTCCGCGGTCTTCGACACGCCGGAAGAGGGAGGGGAGCGGATCCCGTACTCGATCGCCGACCGCAGCCTCAAGTGCGAAGGGGAGGCCGCCCGGGCGCTCCTCGCCATCCTGCACCTGTGCGGTGGCAGGTACGGCGTCTCCACGGTGCTGGACGTCCTGGAGACTCCGCCGGTGGCCAGGCGCTTCGCCATGAGCGACGAGGACCTGGAGACCGTGCGCGACTGGCTACGCCTCTCCAATGTCCGCTGGGGCATCGATGCCCAGCAGCGCGCCGAGCAGGGTGTGCCGCAGTTTGGGGACAACACTTGGCAGGCGGGGATCGACCGGCTCCTGCTGGGCTATGCCATCAACGGCGAGGGGCACTCATTCTTCAATGGCATCCTCCCCTTCGACGACATGGAGGGGGGAGCCGTCCTCGTGCTGGGACGCTTCCTATCCTTTTGCGAAAAGCTCTTCTCGCGCACCCGCGCGCTCGCGAAGCCGCGGGGGACGGCCGCCTGGGTGGAGACGATCCGGGAACTGCTCTCCGATTTCATCCAGGCAGACCAGGACGGCGAGCGGGAACTGCACTCGCTGACCGAACTGGCAGGCAAGCTGGGGGAATGCGGAGAGCTGGGCGGCTTCACCGGTGGGGTCGGCATCGAGGTGGTGCGCTACTGGCTGGAGACGCGCCTTGGCCAGTCGGAGCGCGGCTTCGGCTTCCTGACCGGCGGGGTCACCTTCTGCGCCATGCTCCCCATGCGCAGCATCCCGTTTTCGGTGGTGGCGCTGATCGGCATGGACGACGGCGCCTTCCCGCGCCGCAACCGTCCCCAGGGATTCGACCTGATCGCCCGAGAACCGCGCCGCGGCGACCGCTCACAGCGGGACGAGGACCGCTACCTCTTCCTCGAGGCGCTGCTGTCGGCGAGAAGGAGGCTGCACATAAGCTACGTAGGCCAGAGCCTCAAGGACAACAGCGAGATGCCTCCCAGCGTGCTGGTGAGCGAGCTTGTCGAGTATGCGGGGATCAACTTCACTCGCCCGGACGGCACCCCCTGCTCCTTGGCGGTCCGTCACCCGCTGCAGCCGTTCAGCCCGAAGTACTTCCGCGATGACCCGAGGTCCTCCCGCGACGGCCAGCTCATCTTCAGCTATTCCAGGCAGAATTTCAGGGGGGCGGTGGCGAAGCTCACGCCGCAGCTGTTGCCGGGCCCCTTCATGACCACCCCGCTTGTCTATCCCGATGACGATTCCACCGTGACGCTGAAGGCGCTGATCGATTTCCTGTGCAGCCCGGCCAAGGAACTGCTGCGTCGCCGCTTAGAAGTGAGGATAGAGCAGGGGGTGGAGCCGCTGGATGAGTGCGAGCCGTTCTGCCTGCCGACACTGGTGAAGTACAACCTGGAGCAGGAGATCGTGGCCGCCGTCCTGCGGGGGGAGGAGCTCTCCGCACCCTTCGCCGTTGCACGCGGCCGTGGCGACCTGCCGCCGGGAGAGTGCGGTGCGGCGCTGTTCGATCAGTTGAGCGAACCGGCAGCCGAATTCGCGGCCGAGGTCGCCAAACTCTCCGCCGGTGAGCCACTGGCACCGCTGGACGTCGACATCAAGCTGCCGAGCGGCAGGATCATCGGACGGATCGGGTCGATCAGATCGGACCGCATGGTGCTCTACCGGTACACGAAGATGAAGGCGAAGGATCAGTTGAGGCTCTGGGTGGAGCATCTGGCGCTCAACTGCATGAATGCCGCTGGCTACCCGCGCTCCTCCACCTTCCTGGCGGCGGACGCGGCGATCAACCTGTCACCGGTGGAGGAGTGCTGCGAGTTGCTGGATCAACTCCTCGCCCTCTACCGGCAGGGGATGGGATATCCGGTCAAGTTCTTCCCGGAGACCTCGCTCGAGTACGCGAAGAAGGCGCGCGATCCGAAAAAGGCATTCAGGGCGCTCAGCGATGCCAGGAGCAAATGGTATGGCAGCGACTTTTACCCCGGTGAGTGCCGGGACGACCACTGTCGGCGCCTGTTCGGCGAGGACGAGCCGCTGGATGCGGAGTTCGTGGAGACGGCGCTGGCGGTCTGGGGGCCGCTGCTGGATCGGCAGAGCGGGAGATAGTGGGGAATAGACAGGGAAAATGAAGAAATTCGACCTCCTACATACGCCGCTGGCGGGGCGAAACCTGATCGAGGCGAGCGCCGGGACCGGGAAGACCTTCACCATCGCGGGGATCTTCCTGCGCCTCGTGCTGGAGCTGCGCCTGGACGTCTCCAAGATCCTGGTGGTCACCTTTACCGAGGCCGCCACGAAGGAACTGAAGGAGAGGATCCGCAACCGCCTGCGCGACGCCGAAGAGGCCTTCCTGCGCGGGGAGGGGAGCGACCCCCTGCTTTCGGGCATCCTCCAGAAGGTCGAGGACCACGCGGAGGCCAAGCGCCTGCTCACCAGCGCCCTCCGCTCCTTCGATGAAGCGGCCATCTTCACCATCCACGGTTTCTGCCAACGCACTCTGCAGGAGAACCCTTTCGAGAGCGGCTCGCTGTGCGATACGGAATTGCTGACCGACCAGGGGACCATCCTCAGGGAAATCGCCCAGGACTACTGGCGCATCAACTGCTACAACGCTCCCCGGCACCGGGTGGCCGCCGCCAATGATGCCGGTATCTCGCCCGGCTCGCTGCTCGCGATGGCCAGGAAGATCTGCGGCGATCCCTTCGCCGGTGTGCTGCCCGACCCGCCGAAGCAGACCGAGGAGATAGAGGATTGGCTGCTCTCGCTGCGGCGGCGGTTCTTCGATTACCTGGCGGAGGAACTTCCCAAGCGCAAGAAGAGCCGCAACGTCCGCTCCTTCGACGACCTGCTCCTCGACCTGCACGCGGCGCTGTCTCGCAAGGGATCGACCCTGCCGCGCCTGATCGCTGACCGTTACCAGGCGGCTCTGATCGATGAATTCCAGGATACCGATCCCACCCAGTTCGCCATCTTCGACGCCATCTATCCGCAGGACCATCCGGCGCCCTTTTTCCTGATCGGCGATCCCAAGCAGGCGATCTACAGTTTCCGCGGTGCCGACATCTTTGCCTACATGGGGGCCGCCAAGGAAACCCCCGCGAAGCACACTCTGCTGGAGAACTGGCGCTCCGATCCCCCCCTGATCAAGGCGGTGAACAGCATCTTCAAGTTCAAGGAGCTGCCCTTCGTCTTCGAGGACATCCCCTTCTCTCCCGTTCAGGCGGCCCAGAAGGAGCGCAAGCTGTTGACGGAAGACAGTCTCACCTCGGCCCCGCTCAAGCTCTGGTTCACCCCGCGAAAGGACCCTGGCAAGCCGATCAACAAAGGGGACGCTTGGGAGATCCTGCCTGAGTCGGTTGCCTCCGAAATCTGCCGGCTACTCAGAAAGGGCGCTGCTGGTACGCTGACCGCCGGTGAGAAGGCGATTCAACCGGGCGACATCGCCGTGCTGGTGCGGGCCAATCGCCAGGCCAGGCTCATGCAGCGCGCCCTGACCCGCCGGGGGATTCCGAGCGTGCTCTGCAGTGCCGGCAACCTGTTCGAGGCCGAGGAAGCGGCTGAGCTGCTGCGGATACTTTCGGCGGTTGCGGAGCCGGCGCACGAGGCGCTCCTGCGCGGGGCGCTGGCCACCGATCTGATGGGGGTGTCCGGGGACGACCTGGCGGCACTGATGGCCGATGAGAATGGCTGGGAGCAGGTGTTGGAGGAGTTCCGGAGCTATCACGAGATCTGGAGCGGCAACGGCTGCATGGCCATGGCGCTTCGTTTCATGGAGCGCCGCTTCGTCCGGGAGAGGCTGCTGTCGGCCCCAATGGGTGAGCGCCGCCTGACCAACCTGCTGCACCTGATCGAGACCCTGCACCAGGCCCAGGTGGAAGGACGGCTGGGGATGGAGGGGGTGATCTCCTGGCTGGTCACCCGCATCACCGAGGAGCCCAAGCGGGAGGAGCACGAGATCCGGTTGGAGACGGACGAGGCCGCGGTGCAGCTGGTCACCATCCACAAGAGCAAGGGGCTCGAGTATCCCATCGTCTTCCTGCCGTTTTGCTGGTCGGAGTTCGGCGGCCGTGAAGAGGGGGCTCTTTTCCACGATGAGAACGGGCGGGTGGTGCTCGATATCGGCTCACCGCAACTCGGCGCCCACCGGGCGATGGCGCGGCGGGAAGCGTTGGCGGAAAATCTGCGGCTCCTTTACGTCGCCCTCACCCGTGGTAAGCATCGCACCTACCTGGTTTGGGGCGCCTTCAAGGACGCCGGCGATTCCGCCATGCATTACCTGCTGCACCGCCATGCCCAGCCGGCGAGGGGGCAGGTGGTGCTGAGCGACCAGGCGATGCTGTCGGAGCTTTCGGAGCTGGCCACCGAGTCGGGTGGGACCATCGAGGTGCTCGCGCTCCCGGATGCGGACCGGGAGACCTTCGTGGCGGCGTCCCAGGACCATTCAGAGCTTAAGTGCTGCCAGTTCAACGGCTCCATCGTTAAAGACTGGAGGGTCGCGAGCTTCACCTCTCTTGCCAGCCGGCATCACCAGGCGGCGGAGCTGCCGGACCGCGACGAAGGGCATGTCAGCGAACCGCAACCGGCCAGGGGCGCGGAGCCGACCGGCATCTTCGCTTTCCCTCGCGGAGCCAAGGCCGGTATCTTCCTGCACGAGATTTTCGAGAGGCATGACTTTACCGGCGACAAGCAATCCCTCGATCTCCTGGTCACCACGCTGCTCGGCAATCACGGCTTCGATGCGGAGTGGAAGGATGTTGTCTCGTCGATGGTCCACGACGTGCTGCGCGCGCCGCTCGGGGATGAATCGTTCACGCTGTCGCAGATCGGGATGGACCGGCGGCTGACCGAGCTGGAATTCTTCTTCCCGCTGGCGGCGGTGACCTCGGAGAGGTTGCGGGACGCGGTGGGGCTAGCGGGGATGCAACGTTTATCGGAGAATTTAGGGGAACGTAACCAACATCTTCAAGCTATTAACACCGTTCGCCCTGAGCCTGTCGAAGGGGCGCTTGTGAACGTCGGGGAAGGGGTGCTTCGACAAGCTCAGCACGAACGGCAACCGACCGAAAACCAGCTTAACACCACTAAAAACTGCATCGCTGATACCGACTTTTCCGAACTCTTCAGCCGACTCTCCTTCTCGCCGGTGCGTGGAATGCTGCGCGGCTTCATGGACCTGGTGGTGGAACACGGCGGTCGCTACTACATTCTGGACTGGAAGTCGAATCACCTCGGAAATTCGGTCGAGCATTACGACCGGAACGGGATGCGCAAGGAGATGGAGCAGAATTTTTATCAGCTCCAGTACCTCCTGTACACGGTGGCGCTCGACAACTATCTCAGACTTCGGATCCCGGACTACGACTATGACCGGCACTTCGGTGGGATCTTCTACGTTTTCCTGCGCGGGGTGGACGGAAATGGGAACGGAATCTTCGCCGACCGCCCGAGCAAGGAGCTGATCGGCGAATTGTCGAAGGTGCTGGTGGGGTGCAACTATGACTCCTGAAGGAGTTCAGCTAAACGACATCGACAGGCACTTCGCCGCCTTTATCTGCCGGCAGGCGGGGTGCGATGACGTCTATCTCGAGGCGGCAGCGGCGCTCTTAAGCATGGGAGTGGTGGCGGGTGATGTCTGTCTCGATCTCGCCCACGCGCTCAAGGACGGGGAAGCGGGCAGCTTCGGGATCAGGACGGTCGACGGCTGGGTGAAACGGCTTCGTTCATTTTCCGTGGTGGGAGCGCCGGGCGAATTCAAGCCGCTGATCCTGGACGATTCCTGCCGGCTCTACCTGCATCGCTACTGGCGTTACGAAGAGGAACTGTCCGCGGCCATCCTGGAAAGGGGCGCTCCGGCTAGCTTCGATCCTGAGCTGCTGAAGCTGGGGCTGGAACGCCTGTTCCCGCATCGGACGGGGGAAACGGATTGGCAGCGGGTCGCCGCTATCGCCGCCCTTACCCGGCGCTTTTGCGTCATCTCCGGCGGTCCCGGCACCGGGAAAACCTCGACGGTCGTCAAGGTGCTGGCTCTCCTTTTGGAGCAGCAGGGAGGCGACAGCTGCCGCATCGCGTTGGCCGCTCCGACCGGCAAGGCTGCCGCACGCCTCAAGGAATCGATGATGGCGGGGGTGGATTGCTCGGACGAGGTGCGGGCCCTGCTCCCGGACGACGTCTTCACCCTGCATCGGCTGCTGGGCTACCTGAAAGGATCCTGCAGTTTCCGCCACAATCGCGACAATCCCCTTCCTTACGACATCGTCATCGTTGACGAGGCGTCCATGGTTTCCCTCCCCCTGATGGCCAAACTGGTCGACGCCCTGCGCCACGACACCCGGCTCATCCTGCTGGGGGACCGCGATCAGCTGGCCTCCGTCGAGGCGGGAGCTGTGCTCGGTGATATCTGTAATTCCGGCGGCGCGGAGGGATTCTCTCCCGAGTTCGCGGCGCTCGCTCTCGGCCTTGCCGGCGATGCCCTGCCAATCCAGCGCTCGCACGATCCGCTGGGTGATGCGGTCGTCCTGCTGAAGAAGAGTTATCGTTTCTCCTCCACGAGCGGGATCGGCACCGTCGGCGCCCTGGTCAACGCCGGCGATGGCCCGGCCGCCCTTTCCGCCTTCGAGGACCACAATTATCCCGACATTTCCCTTTCGAAGACTCCCAGCCCGGACGGCCTCCCGGAAGTCTTGGCGGGCAGGATGCTGGCGGGATATGAAGCGTATCTGAAAGCGGGATCTCCCAAGGAAGCCTTCGACCGGTTCGGGCAGTTCCGCATACTCTGTGCCATGCGGGGAGGACCCTTCGGGGTGGAGGCGGTCAACCTCTTGGTCCGGGAGAGGCTGTCGAAAGCGGGGCTGATTGACCCGGCCGGGCGCTGGTATGCAGGCGAGCCGGTGATGATCACCTGCAACGATTACAACATTGGCCTCTTCAACGGCGACGTCGGACTGATCCTGCCCGATCCCGAATCCGGCAACGAGCTGCGCGCGTTCTTCCCAACCGGAACGGGGCAGATGCGCAAGGTGCTCCCGCTCAGGCTTCCCGAGCACGAGAGCGCCTTCGCCATGACCGTCCATAAAAGCCAGGGCTCCGAGTTCGACGACGTGCTGCTCATCCTGCCCGACCGCGACGTCCCGGTGCTGACCCGCGAGCTGATCTACACCGCCATCACCAGGGCCAAGAAGAGGGTGGCGGTGCTCGGTTCGGAGGAACTTTTCCTGACCGCCGTGCATCGGCGCATAATGAGGAGGTCTGGACTGCGCGAGCGTCTGTGGCAGCACGAAAAGCCGGAGCCGCAGGCCGCGCACAAGGAACCGCGCAAGCCCGCCGGACAGCCGGCAGCAGGCAAGGGAATTCAGCTGGAACTCTTCTGATGGTCGGGGGGAGTGTCGGACAGGTCTGACCGGTCCGACCTGTCCGGCCAGATGTGAGAAATTAATCGAAAAAAGGACGATCACAATGAAAGTGAACGTGAACGATATGGAGCTTGCCTACGATGATTCCGGGGCAGGAGAACCGGTCATTCTCATCCACGGTTTCCCGCTCAACCGGCAGATGTGGCAGCCGCAGGTCACAGCGATTGCCAGCGCCGGCTACCGCATCATCACCCCGGACCTGCGCGGGTTCGGGGGGAGCGAGACTCCCTCGGCACCGTACAGCCTCGACCTCTTCGCCGATGACATCGTCGCCCTGATGGATACGCTGAACCTCGAGCAGGCGGTGGTGGGTGGCATGTCGATGGGTGGCTACATCCTGTTGAACATGCTGGAGCGCTACCCCGACCGGGTGCGCGCCGCCTGTTTCATCGCCACCAAGAGTTCCGCCGACGATGAGGCCGGACGCCAGAGGAGAACCGCGATGGCCAACGAGGCCGAGCGGCTGGGTGCCAACCCGATCATCAAGATCTTCGCGGAGCTGCTCTTCGCGCCGGACACCATCCACTCCCACCCCGAACTGATCGCCAGGGTCACCTCCTGGATGCGCGATACCAATCCCAAGGCTCTGGCCGGAGGACTGCTGGCCATGCGGGACAGGAAGGATTACACTCCACTGCTTCCCGCCTTCAAGCAACCCTCGCTGGTGATCGCCGGCGCCGAGGACCGCGCGGCTTCTCCAAACGCGGTCGAGCTGTTCACCTTGGGGCTTGCCGACTGCCGCAGCGTGGTCATCGAAAAGGCGGGGCACATGGTCAATATGGAGCAGCCGGCAGCCTTCAACGCCGCCCTGATCGAGTTCCTCCAAGGGGTAACCTCGTGATGATGACCTCCCCCCCGGAGTCCAAATGAGCCAGCAATTGTTCCAGTTCGCTATCCTGCTGTTATCTGCAGCCACCCTCGCCGTGGCGTTTCTGTGCTACCTCAACGTCAGGCGCCGCTCGTCAGTGGAGGGGCGCTTCGACCAGTTGGAGAAGGGGCTTGAGCGGCTGGAGCGGATGTTCCAGGCCGAGCTGGGGAGAAACAGGGAGGAACTCTCCGGGGGTCTCAGACAGTTCGGCGAAACGGTGCAGCGGAGGATGGTGGAGATAGCGACCCTGCAGAAGGGGCAGCTGGACGGCTTCTCGCAGCAGTTGGGGACCCTGACCGTGAGCAACGAGCAGCGCCTGGAAAGACTGCGCGAGACGGTAGATGAGCGCCTCAAGTGGCTGCAGGAGGACAATTCCAAGAAGCTCGACCAGATGCGGGCGACGGTTGACGAGAAGCTGCACGAGACTCTGGAGAAGAGGCTCGGCGAATCGTTCAAGCAGGTAAGTGGCCAGCTGGAGCAAGTTCACAAGGGGCTGGGCGAGATGCAATCGCTGGCGGCGGGGGTGGGTGATCTGAAAAAGGTCCTCTCCAACGTGAAGACGCGCGGGACGCTGGGCGAGGTTCAGCTGCACAACCTGCTGGAGCAGATCATGACGCCGGACCAGTACAGCGAGAACGTGGCGACCAAGCCGGGGAGCGACGCCCGCGTGGAGTTCGCCATTCGGCTACCGGGGCAGGAAGAGAGGCCGCTCTGGCTGCCGATCGACGCCAAGTTTCCGCAGGAGGATTACCTGCGGCTGGTGGAGGCCCAGGAACTGGGGAACCAGGGGGCGGTCGCCGACGCGACGAGGCAGCTGGAAAAGACCGTGGCCGGCATGGCGAAGCTCATCTGCGACAAGTACATCTCTCCCCCCGAAACCACCGATTTTGCCGTTATGTTCCTGGCCAACGAGGGGAGCTACGCCACCGTGCTGAGCCGCCCCGGCCTCTTCGATACCATCCTGCGCGAGCACAAGGTGATCGTGGCCGGCCCCACCACGCTCGCCGCGCTCCTCTCCTCGCTCAGCCTCGGCTTCCGGACCCTCACCATCGAGAAGCGAAGCAGCGAGGTCTGGCGGTTGCTCGGCGCCATCAAGACCGAGTTCCTCACCTTCGGCACCCTGCTGGACAAGACAAGGAAAAAGCTGGACGAGGCCTCCTCCAGCATCGACCGGGCCTCCACGCAAACCCGCCGGATGCAGAAGAAGATGCAGGGGATCGAACAGCTGCCGGAGCGGGAGTCCAAATGCCTGCTGGACCTGGAGACGGTGACGCCGATGGCATCGGAGGTGGAGGAGCTTGAGGTGGAAGAACTTTTCTTGCTGGAGGATGGAAAATGAAAGGGGGATCCACCGTTGCTGCCCAGGTGAATCCCCCCGCCCTCTCTGTTTAACGTGGCGTTTCTGCTGGAGCCCCGTTAGCAAGGTATCTGTTTACTTGATCTGGCCTCGTATCTCGCCATCGGGATTGGCATCGGTGTGAACGTTGACGTAGGCGCCCCCGGACTTCATCAGTTTGAACAGGTCGTCCATTTTGCCCTTGTAGTCGCCCATCAGGTCGTCCGCGCCGATTTTCCCTTTAGCGAGAGTACCACTGAATTTCCCAGCCTTCTTCCCGCTGAAAAGTGTGGCAACCGGCGGCCCGTCTTCGCCTTTCTTGCCAATGTGGATGTGTGCTGCGTTGGCATCCACGATGTTTTTGACATGCACCTCGTACTTGATCTTGGTGTTATGATCATCCATTTCGAACTCGGCCTTCCCTGAAGCTTTGGATTCCGGAGCTTTGGTCTCTTCCTTCGGAGTAAGTTTCGCCTTGAAGTGGTGCTCAAAGGCATAGACGGTAGAGACACCCAGGAACGCCGCCAGTATGATGACCAGCAACAGTTTGATCCTTCCCATAACTCCTCCTTCCTGAGTTGTTTGTCTAACGTGGCCCAGCGTTATTATAACACCGCCATCCTGTACGGAGACACTACTAACTGTGGATGGGAATTATGCCAGTCATGGCCGGCCCCCCTCTTCTGCAGGGGCTGATCTGCCTCACTCGACCTCGGCAATCGGCTGACCCGGTTTCACCGCCTCCCCGACCGCGACCATGATCCTGGCGACCCTTCCGGACCTGTGGGCGGTGATGTTGGTCTCCATCTTCATCGCCTCCAGGATCACCAGCAGGTCGTTGACCTCCAGGTGCTGTCCAACCTGCGCGACGATCTTGAACACCACCCCGGCGATGGGGCTGTGGCAGATCTTGTCGTCGGGGTCGCCGGCCTGCGGTGAGGGGGGCAGCACGGCCGTTACCGGTGCCACTGGTTGTGGCGGGAGGGGCATGGCCGGCGGGGAGAGGGTAGCGCCCTGTCGGACCTCCTCCCCCTCTTCCACCTCGACATCCACCAGGTACTTCTTGCCGTCGATGGTCAAAGTAAGCTGCACGGTAGATCTCCTTTTGCGAAAGGTGGTACTGCTCACCTTTTTTTATTCCCCTCGCCCTCCGGGACAAGGGTGCCCGAAGGGCGGGTGAGGGAGGCCTCGCTACTACGAAATGGTCGGTTGACCTATCATCGCAATAGAGGACACGTTAGAAACCCTTATGCCGCCATCTTCAACTCCCGCTGTTCGAACTCCTCGGGGGAGCAGTAGCCGATGGCGGAGTGTAGCCTCTTGCGATTGTAAAAGCCTTCGATGTAGCAAAAGATCCGGCTCTGTGCCTGCTGCCGGGTTTTGAAGGAGCAGTGGTAGACCAGCTCTCTCTTCAGCGTTGAGAAGAACGTCTCAGTGACAGCATTGTCGTAGCAGCAACCGGTGCCACTCATGCTTTGTATCCCACCGGTTTTGCTTACGATGGTGCCGAATCGCTTGCTGCAGTACTGTGACCCACGGTCGCTGTGGAAGAGAAAGCCAGCCGCCGGCCGCCGCTTCACTGTTGCGTTGGTAAAGGCAGCTACCACTAGATCATCGGTCATGCGGTCGCTCATGCTCCAACCAATGATCCGGCGGGAGAAGAGATCCAGTACGACTGCCAGGTACAACCAGCCCTGAGCAGTCTCGATGTAAGTGATGTCACCCGTCCAGACCCGATTGGGGGCTGGTGCGGCGAACTCACGCTGGACAAGGTTTGGCGCTACAGGGCGTTTGTGATCTGAGTTGGTGGTGACTTTGAATCGCCGTCTCGTCTTTACTCGCAGATCGTTGTCACGCATCAGGCGCCAGACGCGGTTCTTTCCGACGCGCTTTTGTTGCTTCCGCAGCTCCTGGACTATTCGTGCTGCACCATACGTCGCGTCGCTATCTTTGAAGGCCTTTTTGATGGCCGGTAACAGTACTTGGTCTTCACGCTGCCGCTTGGTTACCCTGCCGGCTGCGTTGGCGTTATACCAACTCCGAGTCACTCCAAGAACTCGGCACATCTCCTGGACTCCGAATTCGGAGCGGTGCTCGGTTATGAATCCGAATATCGATCCGGATCCGTTGAGAAGATGGCCACTGCTTTTTTTAAGATGTCACGCTCTCGACGTAGTTTCTCAACCTCTTTGCGGAGCTGTTTCAGTTCTGCCTCAGTTGAACGCTGAGCGACAACTGCGGGGTCTTGCTGGTCACGGTGCTTCTGCACCCATCCTTTGAGAACACCATGAGTGATCCCGAGGCTACTCTCGACCTCACGAATGCTGCGGTTCTCTTCAACCACCAGCTTGACTGCTTCTCGTTTGAACTCTGAATCGTACTTGCGATTCGCTCTCATGACACACCCTCCTGGTCCGTTAGGATATATGGTGTGTCCTCAAAAGTGAAGATAGCTCAGGTAGTGCCGGCTTCCATCACCCCCGGTCCCTCTCCCGGGGGGCGAGGGGAGTACAGGCGAGTTATTTTCTCAGGTTGTGCGAGGATTGGAGCACCACCCGGCTCGACTGCCCCCAGGCGTTAGCCTGTGGGTCGAGGAAGCGGGCCCGCCTGATGCGCACCGTCTTGCCGAGATAGGCGGCGATGGAGGCCGACATCACCAGCAGCAGTTCCGGCGTGATCCCGGCTCCTTCTTTGGGTGTATTGTCCATGGAGGACCTCTCTCAGAGCCTCTCAGAGCGGGATCAGCCCGTGCTTCTTCATGGGCCTGAACTCCCGCTTGGTGTGAAGGATATCGAGCGTCATGGCCAGGTGCCTCCTGGTTTCGGCGGGCTCGATGATGTCGTCGACCTCCCGGCGCGCCGCCGCCGCGTAAGGGGTGGCGAAGGTGGACTGGTAGGCCTCGATCAGCTCATCCCGCTTTTTCTGCGGATCTTCCGCCTCGGCGATCTCCTTTCTGAAGATGACGTTAACCGCCCCTTGCGGCCCCATGACGGCGATCTCGGCGGTCGGCCAAGCAAGTACCCGGTCGGCTCCCAGTTCCTTCCCGCACATGGCGAGGAAGCCGCCGCCGTAGGCCTTGCGCAGGATGACGGTCACCTTGGGCACCGTGGCGGCCGAATAGGCAAAGAGCATCTTGGCGCCGTGGCGGATGATGCCGCCGTACTCCTGCTGCACCCCGGGAAGGAAACCGGGTACGTCGACCAGGGTGACCAGCGGGATGTTGAAGGCGTTGCAAAACCTGACGAAGCGTGCCCCCTTGTCGGAGGCGTCGATGTCGAGGGCGCCCGCCAGCACGGAGGGCTGGTTGGCAACGATCCCCACGCTGCGCCCCAGGATGCGCCCGAAGCCGATCACCAGGTTGGGTGCAAAAAGCGGCTGTACCTCCAGGAAGTCGCACGCGTCCACCAGTCGGCCGATGACCCCCCGTATGTCGTAGCCTTTTTTCGGCTCGACCGGCACCAGCTCGTTCAAGGATTTGTCCGGCAGGATCACGTCGTTCCATTCCAGCTGCGGCGGGTCTTCCAGGTTGTTGGAGGGTAGGAAAGAAAGGAGCTTCTTGCAGATCCTGACCGCGACCAGGTCGTTTTCCGCCAGGAAGTGGGCGACGCCTGCGTTGTTCATCTGCGCGTGCGGCCCTCCCAGTGCCTCCTGGCTGATCTCCTCGCCGGTTACCTCCTTGATCACCGAAGGGCCGGTGATGAACATCCTGGCGTTTGCGGTCTGGATGATGAAATCGGTGAGCGCCGGGCTGTAGGCTGCGCCCCCTGCGCACGGCCCGCAGATGAGGGAGATCTGCGGCACCACTCCGGAGAGCATGACGTTGTGGTAGAAGACCCTGCCGTAGCCGGCCAGCGAGTCGGTCCCTTCCTGGATGCGCGCCCCGCCGGAATCGTTCATGAAAAGGAAGGGGGTCCCTGTTTTCAGCGAGGACTCCATGGCCTGCACGATCTTCTCGCTGTGCACCTCGCCTGCCGCCCCGCCGGCGACGGTGAAGTCCTGGCTGGCGACGTGGACCGGCCGCCCCGCCACGGTCCCTGCCCCGGTAACCACCCCCTCGGCGGCGAGTTCCTTCCCCTCCATGCCGAAGTTGGTGCAGCGGTGCCGGGCGAAGATCCCCGTTTCCTGGAAGCTGTCCTTGTCCAGCAGGGTCTCGATCCTCTCGCGCGCCGTCAGGTTGCCGTGCGCGTGCTGGCGGTCGATCTTGGAGCGCCCGCCGCCCAGCATCAGCAGGTTCTTCCGGTCCTTCAGTTCCTGTACTTTCTCCTCCATGGTCATGACCGATTTCCTCCCTGACCCCATCCTCACCCTGTCCCTCCCCTTGAAGGGGAGGGGACCCTCAGCGGAAGGTCGTCGTGTCTCACGGTCTCCGCGTTCTTTGCAGGTCAGCGACATCTTCCAGCCACTCAAAACTCTCCCTCCCTTGAGGGGGAGGGGGCGATCAGCGGAAGGTCGTCCTGTTTTTACGGCCTTCGCGTTTGTTTGAAGATCATCAACCTCTTCCCTCCGCTCAAACTCTCCCTCCCCTTCAAGGGGAGGGCCGGGGTGAGGATGGGGTGCCCTAACTTTTCGCGTACGGTGCGACGGTGACCTTGTGCTGTTGTCCTTCCACGGTGACGGTGTAGGTGAC
>NZ_DATFBA010000226.1:0-9166 GCF_035254065.1 Geomonas sp. | reverse complement strand
CCTGGTCGGCCTCGCCCTCTACTATCTGCTCCGCCTGGACGAGGGCGCGCTGCTGGCGCCCAAAGCGGACGTCAAATGCCTGCCGGTGGCGGAGCAGGCGGAGTAACAGTTTGAGAATCTAAATAGCAGTTAAAGGGGCAGCTCAACGTGGCGCACTTCACAATCTTTCAATATCAGCAACTGATGGAAGACCTGCATGATTTAGCAGTTATCGCCGAACGGCATGAAGAAGATTCCATTTCGTTTGAAGAGATGAAAAAGCGACTTTCTGCCCCACCCTCGCTTTGAGATTCTGCCAAACCGACCGTAAAGAAGATCTGCGACCACTCCCCACTCCAATCAGCTGCATAGTTTCTCGTTCTCCAGTTTCCCTCCAGATATAGACTCGTACTCTATTGCTATAAACCCAAAGTCAAAAGGCTTGACGCCGGCTTGTTCGAGGTGTTAAGAATACTGGATTTAACTGCACATTTATCAATAGTTTGCATCCTCTTGTTGATTGGTTGCGGCTAATGACTGTGACCCGGGCGCTGACATAGTGCGCGGTGATCGATCGGGGAGTGAGGTTGAATTGTAAGGACGCTTCGGGCTCTGGTGCGGCTCCTGAGGGGTACCGGCGCTTGTCGGTGCACGGAAGGGTTGTGCTGGCGCGGGACTGGGCTGTTGAGGCGGTTCGCGAAGCGGTTGCCTCCCAAACTCTCTACGAGTGGGCGGCGGCCCAGCCTTCTCCGGACCTGATGCGCGGCCGCGGGATCAGCTACGGTGTCGACCTTCCTGCCGGTGCAACTGCCGAAGCTTCCACCCCGGTGGTGGTTCGCCGCAACCGGCATGGCGGGCTCCTTCGCTTCCTCACGGGTGAGCATTTCCTGCTGCCCACCCGGGCGCCCCTGGAGCTGGAGACTGCGCTCCGCTTGATGAAGGCCGGCATCCCGACCCCTGAGGTCGTCGCCTGTGTCGTCTATCCCGTCGCCGGCCTGTTCGGCCGCAGCGACGTGATGACCCGGCGGCTTCCCAAGGGGGATGATCTCCCCGCCGTCTGGCGTGACGCGGACGATGAGGCGCGGGAAGCCTTGCTTTCCGCCGTGGGGGCGCTACTCACTGCGCTGGCTGCTGCCGGTGCCTGGCACGCGGACCTCAACCTGAAGAACATCTACATTGCCGGTGACGGCGGGTCGCCTACCGCGTACCTGCTGGACGTGGACCGGGTTACCTTCCCCCGGACGGCCGAGGTCGCCAAGCGCAACTACGAGCGGCTGGCCCGCTCTGCGCGGAAATGGCGCGAGCGCTGGGGACTGGATTTCAGCGAGGAGGCACTGACCAAGCTGGCCTCTCTCGCCTTGGAGAAATAACGCATGCGATTTACTGCAGACCGCGTCTGTATTGTCATGATGAGTGCCGTGGGCGACGCGGTCCATGTCCTGCCGGTCCTTCACTCCCTGAAAAGGGCGAACCCCGCCTGCAAGATCACCTGGGTCCTCCAGCCCGGGCCGGCCATGCTGGTCAAGGGGCACCCGCTGGTCGACGAGATCATCCTGTTCGACCGCACCAAGGGGGTGCGCGGCTTCCTCGACGTGCGCGACCAGCTGAAGTCCCACCGGTTCGACCTCTGCATCCAACTGCAGGTCTACTTCAAGGCCAACATCGTCGCCTCCTTCGTGAAGGCTCCGGTGAAGCTGGGCTTCGACTTCGCCCGCGCGCGCGACCTCAACTGGCTCTTCACCAGTCACCGTATCCCGCCCCACGCCATGCAGCACGTCCAGGACCAGTACCTGGAGTTCTGCGAGTACCTGGGGGCCCCCACTACTCCGGTCACCTGGGGCCTGGGGCCGTGGAACGACCAGGAGCGCAGCTGGCAGCGGGAGTTCTACTCGAAGATCGAGCGGCCAGCGGTGCCCATCGTGGTGGCGACCAGCAAGGCGCAGAAGGACTGGCTCCCCGAGCGCTGGGCGGAAGTCTGCGACGCGCTGTACGCCGATTTCGGCCTGCAGCCGGTGCTGGTGGGGGGCAAGTCGGAGCGGGAGGTGAACGCCGAGCGCGTGATTATGGAGAAGACCAGCCACAAGCCGATCAGCGCCCTGGGCAACGGTGGGCTGCGCGGACTGGTCGGCATCTTCGACGGCGCGGCACTGGTCATCTCCCCCGACACCGGCCCGCTGCACATCAGCGTGGCGCTCGACCGCCCGGTGGTCTCGCTGATCGGCTATTCCAACCCGAAGCGGGTCGGTCCTTACCGAAAGTTCCAGGACCTGATGATCGACGTCTACGGCGAGCCGGGCGAGGATTACCCGATCTCCATGGAGAACCGCCCCGACCGCATGCCGCGCATCAAGGTGGCCGACGTCTTGGAGAAGGTCGAGGTGTGGCGAAACGCGTACGAGGGGAAACACTAAAGCAATCCCCCCTGTCCCCCCTTTATCAAGGGGGGACGTGTAGCGGAATGTATCGCTGTCTGGCTCCCTTTGCCTTTCGTCCGAGGCTCCTCCTCCCGGGGGGGGAGGTTGGGAGGGGGGAGCGCTGCCGTGAAGCACGGGGCTGCATCGATCTGGACACCTGGGCTCCCCCTCCCTGGCCCTCCCCCTCCGGGAGAGGGGACGTTGGATAGGTTATGTTTTTTGTTTTCTATAATATATTCGCCTCCTTGCTGATCCTGCCGGTGACCCTGTTTCATCTTTACCAGAAGCTCAAGGGGAGCAACCCTCCCACTTTGTCGGAGCGGCTGGGAGGGATTCCCGCGGAGCAGCTGAAGAAGATCGGCGGCCGTCCCGTCATCTGGGTCCATGCGGTCTCGGTTGGGGAGACCCTGGCCGCGCGCCCGCTGCTCGCCGCGCTCAAGGAACGCTACCCCGGTCACGCCCTGCTGCTCTCCAACAGCACCTTGACTGGCCGCGAGGTGAGCGGTCGTCTTCCCGTGGTGGACGCCAACATCTGCTTCCCCTTTGATTTCCTGCCGGCGGTGCGCCGGGCCTTGGACACGGTACGGCCGCAGGTGATCGTGATCATGGAGACCGAGGTGTGGCCGAATTTCACCCGCGAAGCCGACCGCCGGGGCATCCCGGTGCTGCTCGCCAACGGTCGCATCTCCGACCGCTCCTTCGGGCGCTACCTGAAATTCAGCTGGGTCTTCCGTCCCGCGTTGCAGCTCTTCTCGGCGCTCGGCATGCAGACCGCGCTGGATGCAGAGCGCATCGTCGCCATCGGCGCCCGGCAGGACCGCACCCAGGCCCTCGGCAACCTCAAATGCGACATCGCGTACCGGCAAGTTTCCGAAGAGGAGAAGGCCGAACTGCGGGGACGTTATACGATTCCGGCGGAACTCTCCGTCCTCACCGCCGGGAGCACCCGGCCGGGCGAAGAGGAATACGTGCTGGAGGCCTACCGCGAGCTGCTCGCCGAGCGACCGGACCTGTTCCTGGTGGTGGTGCCGCGCCACCCCGAGCGGGCGGCGGAGGTGGCATCCATCCTGGAGCGGAAGGGGCTTCCCTATCGCAGGCGGACCGAGTTGCAGAAATCAGCTTCTTCCTTCGCTGGGGGTGAGGTGTTACTGGTGGATACGGTGGGGGAGTTGATGAACCTGTATGCCCTCTCCGACTTGGTCTTCGTGGGGGGGAGCCTGGTACCCACCGGAGGCCACAACCTGCTGGAGCCGGCTTCGCTCGGGGTGCCCAGCCTGTTCGGTCCCCACATGAACAACTTCCGCGAGATTACCGCGCTGGTGCTGCGCTACCACGCCGGCATCCAGTTGAAAAAGCCGGAGGAACTGGCGCCGCGTTTCCGGGATCTGCTCGGCGATGCTGACAAACGGCATCAGCTCGGCCAGAACGCGCTGACCATGATGCGGGAGAACGGCGGGGCGACGGAAAAGCACATGAAAATCGTGGAGAGGTATCTCGGGTAATATCTCCGGGGAAACTCCCGTTACACCTACAAGCAATCCCCCCTGTCCCCCCCTTTATCAAGGGGGGACCTGATGGCGGGGGATCACCGTTTGTGAGACATTTCCTCGTGCGTCCCCTCCCCTTCAAGGGGAGGGACAGGGTGAGGATGGGGTTCATTTAGTGAAGCAGATCGATAAAAGCCGCGTGCGCAAAATTCTCGTGAGGTCGGTGAACTGGCTGGGTGACGCCGTCATGATCACTCCCGCTCTGGGCGCCATCCGCCGGCACTTCCCGGATGCGGAGATAACCGTGCTCGCCAACCCGCTGGTCTCGCAGATGTTCGCCAACCACCCGTCGGTGGACAAGGTGATCACCTTCGAGCGCGGCAAGCACCGCGGCCTGATGGGGCGCCTGCGGCTGGCCGGCCAGCTTCGGCAGCAGCACTTCGATCTGGCGATCATCTTCACCAACTCCTTCGAGGGTGCGCTGATCCCTTGGCTTGCGGGGATCCCGCTTCGGGCCGGCAAGAACAGCGACGGCCGCGGCCTGCTGCTCACCCATCCCTGGCCGAAGACCCTGCAGAACACCAAGGAGCACCAGGTCCTCAACTACCTCGATATGGTCAAGTTCTTCGGAATCCCCTCCATTGCGCCGGTGCTGAGCCTGGCCACCACGACGGAGGAGGACGGCGCCATGGCCAAGCGGCTGGCGGCTGCGGGGATCGCACCGGGGGACTTCGTGCTGGGGGTGAATCCCGGCGCCACCTTCGGCTCCGCCAAGCGCTGGTACCCTGAGCGGTTCGCCGAGGTCGCCCGCGGCCTCTCCGAGCGCTGGGGCGCGCGAGTGGTGATTACCGGCGGCTCGACCGAAACGGAGATGGCCGCACGCATCCAGGAGCAGCTCGGCGCTGGTTGCCTGAATCTCGCTGGTGCCACCTCCGTGCGCGAACTCATGGCGCTCATCAAGCGCTGCAATTTCTTCATCACCAACGATTCCGGCCCCATGCATATCGCAGCGGCCTTCGATGTGCCGCTGGTTGCCATCTTCGGATCGACCGACCACCGCACCACCAGCGCCTTCTTCTCGCACGGTACCATAGTCCGGCATGACACCGACTGCGCCCCCTGCATGAAGCGCGAGTGCCCGACCGACCACCGCTGCATGACCGCCGTCACCGCCTCCGAGGTCATCGAGGCCGCCGATGCCCTTTTCGGAAAGCTTCATCTGGCAACCTCCTCCGACAACTCCCACTCCCGAAGGGGGAGGGCCGGGGAGGGGGAGCCAAGCCCCGCAGTAGGTGACCGGTGAACGCTAGCCGCGAGCAATATTACAAAGATTTGGTCTCCGGCAAGCGCGAGCGGTTGCGTGACCGGTTGCTCTGGGTGATCCTCCGCCTTGCTGCCGTGCTCTACGCGCAGGTGCTGCGCGCCCGGGCCTCCGCTTACCGACTCGGTCTCCTACCGTCTTACCGGCTGCCGGTGCCAGTCATCTCGGTCGGCAACATCACCTTGGGGGGGACGGGCAAGACCCCGATGGTGGCCTGGCTGGCGGAGTATTTCATCCGGCGCGGCAAGCGGGTCGCCGTCATCTCCCGGGGCTATCGCGGTTCCGCCGAAGGGAGCGTATTGATCGTTTCCGACGGCACAACCATCCGAGTATCACCCGAAGAGTCCGGCGATGAACCATACCTCTTGGCGAAGAAGCTACCCGGGCTGATGGTGGTGATCGGCGCCGACCGCCGGGCCGCCGCCCAGACCGCGATGCGGGAGTTGCAGCCGGATCTCTTCATCCTGGACGACGCCTTCCAGCACCTGCGCGTGAAAAGGGACCTGAACATCCTGCTCCTCGATGCCACCCGCCCCTTCAGCAACGGCGCCACGCTCCCTGCCGGTTTCCTGCGGGAAGCGCCGTCAGCCGCGGGGCGTGCCGACCTGGTGGTCTACACGCGCACCAGGGAAGGGGAGGCCACCCCGGACGCCGTGCCGGGCAAGCCTTATTGCCGGACCAAGCACAAGCTTGCCGCGCTCCTCCCGTTGGGCGGTGGAGAGGCAAAACCGCTTAACTCGATACCGTCGACGGCTCGTGTGCTGGCCTTCTCGGGGATCGCCGACCCCAGCTCTTTCTTTGACGGGCTGGAGGCGGAAGGGGTGGGGCTGATCACGACCCTCGCCTTCTCCGATCACACCCCCTATGGTGAGGAGGAGATCGCCGCCATCCTGAGGCTTCGGGAGGCGTCGCGCTCGACCGTCATGCTGACCACCGAGAAGGACGCGGTGAAGCTGCTGGGCGTGGCGGACAGGCTGGTGAACTGCTACGCCGTCTCGCTGGAGCTGCAATTCTTCGATGCGGCACCCATGGAGACCGCGCTGGAGAAGTTGATGGCCGGCGAGAAAAGGGGAGGGGCTGCGTGAGCGTTCAGAAGGAGCTTTTGGAGATCCTTGCCTGCCCAAATTGCAAGGGGAAGCTGGTGAAAGATGGGGATCGTGTGGTCTGCGCCTCCTGCGGGCTCAGGTATCCCGTCAGGGACGGCATCCCAGTTTTGATCGTTGAAGAGGCGGAGAAAGTGGAACGGTAATATGAGTACGGTAACTACTGAAAATATGACGGCGGAGCAGATCGCGCGCGGCGCAATTCTGCGCAAAAGCCGGCACATCCTGGTCATCCAGACCAAGTTCCTCGGGGACACCTTCTGGACCATCCCGTTCATCGAGAACCTGCACAGGAACCTTCCGAACACCAAGATTTCGGTGATCGTCAAGCAGGGGAACGAGGCGGTCTTCTCGGCGCATCCCGCCGTCGCCAATGTGGTCGGCTTCCCCTATAACGACATCAAGAAAGGGGTGGCGGGGAAACTGCGCTTCCTCTCCTTCCTGCGCCAGGTCCGGGGCCTGCACCCCGACTGCGCCATCGACCTCACCGACGGCGACCGCGGCGCCCTGATGAGTTACTTTTCCGGCGCCCGCTACCGCTTCACCTACCCGGTGGGGAAGCGGGCACGGCACAAGCTGTTCACCCACGTGGTACCTGTCAGAGAGGAAACCCACATCGTCAAGTTCTACGCCGATTTCCTCGAGCTGATGGGGTTGATCAACTACACCAACGAGATCCGCTACCACGTCATGCCGGAGGCGCTGGCCTCGCTGCGCGGCAAGGCACCGGCGGCATTCGCGGAGGGGGGGAAGCCCAAAGTGGTCATCCACCCCGGCTCCCGGGTCCCGCTGCACCAGTGGGGGGAGCACAACTACGCCCGCCTCTGCGACCTGCTCTCGGAGCGCTTCGATGTCTTCCTGGTGGGCGGCCCGGGAGAAAAGGGGATCCTCGACCAGGTGGTCGCTCAACTGCAGCGGCCGCCGGTTTTCGTGAGCCACACCCTTTCGCTGGCGGAGTTCGCTGCCCTCTGCAGCCTGGCCGACCTCTTCGTAGGGAACGACAGCGGCCCCATCCACGTCGCCGCTTCCACCGGCATCTTCGTGTTCGGGCTCTACGGGCCGACCTACAACGAGTATTCAGGCCCCATCACCAAGAGGAAATGCATCATTGAGAAGCGGCAGCCCCCCTGCCAGCCCTGCGTCCGGAGCTACTGCGTCAACGACGAGTACCGCGCCTGCCTGGAACTGATCAGGCCGGAAGAAGTGATGGAAAAAATCCAGCAGCAGTTTCCCGGTGAGTGCATCGATTAGGGAATCGCATTCACCAGATTTGGGCTAGTTGGGCCGTTCGTGCTGAGCTGTCGAAGCATCAGCGCCAACTGTTCCCATCTCTATAGCAATAAAAGTTCCACGCCCTTCGACAAGCTCAGGGTGAACGGCCGTTTTGACCGGCATAGCAAAAAACAAACCGGACAACAGTGCGGTGACTGGCTCCGAAGGTGCCTGTCGCCCATGATTGGTTTCCCCGGAGATGAACATGCGCGTACTCATCATACAAACTGCGCCCCTTGGCGGGATACTGAGCGCCCTGCCGATCCTCGATTTCCTTCACCAGGCGGTGTCGGAGGTGGAGGTCGACTGGGTGGTGGACGAGGAGTACCGGGCCGTGCTGGAGGGCAATCCCCTGCTGAGCACCCTGCACACGGTGAGGACCGGCGAGTGGAGGAACCTTCCCCGCGCCCTCTCGGTGGCGCGCGAGATCGGCCAGTTGAAGGAGACGCTGATCGCTAGAGAGTACCGCTTCGTCTTCGACCTGGAGGGGAGCTTCAACAGCGGCCTGATCGGCCGGCTGACCGGCGCCCAGGATAAGATCGGCTTCGAGAAGAGCGAGCTCGCCGACAGGGGGAACCTCTTCTTCTCCATGCGCCGGGTGCCGCTCAGGCGCCAGGACGCCAACGATAGCCATAAGTACCTGCGCCTGGTTTCCATCCCCTTTGCCAAGGATTTCAGGGCCATGGAGCTCTCCAGCGGCATCATCACCGAAGCTGCCGATGACTTGGCCGCCGAGGCGCTGCTCGCCACCCTCTCCGACGGCCTGGTTTTTCTGTTCGACTGCGGCGCCGATTGGCAGACCAAGCTCTGGAGCGAGCAGGGGTGGTTGGAACTTGCACGGCAGGTGGTGGATACCTTCCACGAGGTGACCATCCTCCTTTGCTGGGAAACCGAGGCCGAAAAGGAGCTGGCGACCAAGCTCGCCAAGGCCGTCACGGCGGCGAGGGTGCTGGATCGCCAGACCCTGAAGGGGATGGCCGCGCTGTTGAAGAAGGTCGACCTGGTGGTGGGGGGCGACAACGACACCGTCAAGATGGCGGCGGCGCTGGGCACCCCGACCGTTTCCTTCTACCGTGCCACCGACGCCAAGCGCCGCGGCCCGATCGGCGAGCACCACGTGGTGGTCCAGTCCCCGATCCACTGCGCCCGCTGCCTGAGAGCGAACTGCGACAAGGACACCCAGTGCCGCGGCACCATCAAGACGGAGGCGCTGCTGGCGGGGATTCGCTCCCTGTTCAGCTCCTGATATGAAGCTAAACGTCAACATCATCGAGCCCACCCTCTCCGGCGAGGCGGGCCATTGCCAGAGTTTCGTGGCGAGCCTGTGCGGTTCGGCGGGGGAGAAGGAGGTCCGCTTCACGCTGTGGGGCGGGAAGAGTGCCTCGCTCCCTCCCGTGCCGGGCGCCGAGATCTCCGTAGAGCGCCACTTCTTCCGCAAGATCCGCCGCTTCCAGGAGTTCTTCCTGCTCCGTCGCCTGTTGGCCCGCAAGGAGCGGATCTTCATCTCCACCGCCGGCCGGGTCGACCTGGTGCTTTTGAACCTCGCCGCTTCCGGCAGCGTCCCTGCCAACCGGGTGTTCTGCTTTTTCC
>NZ_DATFBA010000225.1:0-7637 GCF_035254065.1 Geomonas sp. | reverse complement strand
AGCGCCCCCCCTCCCAACCTCCCCCCTTCGGGAGGAGGAGTAATGGTATTACCTCACCCTCTGAACGCCTCGAAGCGGCGGGAAACGAGAAAGCTCCTCGCCTCACCCACCGTAAAAAGGGACCCGCACACCACAATCAAGTCATCGGACTCGGCCGCCTGACGTGCCTGTTCCAGCCCATCGGGCACAGAGCCGGCAGCTGTCGCGTCGGCGCCCGCTTCCCGGCAGAGGAGGGCCAGATCTTGGGCGGGAAGAGCCCTCTCCAGTGCCGGAGCGACCGCAAATACGCGGTCGGCCAGCGGCAACAGGTGGGCAAGCAGACCGGAGATCTCCTTGTCACCCATCATGCCGAGCACCATCAACAGCCGTTGGCGTGGAATCTCGGCAAGCCCCTCGGCCAGCGCCCGGGCGCCATCGGGATTGTGAGCACCGTCCAGGAGGACCCGCGGCGGGCCGGGAAAGAGTTCCATCCGGCCGGGCCATCTGGCGTCCCGAAGACCCGCCACCGCCGCCTCGCGGGAGAGCGGGAACCCATGCTCCGACAGCAACTCTGCGGCCGCCAGTGCCAGCGCCGCGTTGACGCTTTGGTAGCGACCCCTCAGCCCCGACTCCACCCCGTCCAGCGCCAGCTTCATGCCTCTGTAGCTCAGCTTTCCATCCCGCCAGCAGGCTGAGAAGTCGCGCCCGCACAGGTAGAGCGGGGAACCTGTTTCCGCCGCCCGCCGAGAGATGGCAGCGGCGGCATCGGGGTGCTGGTCAGCAGAAACCAGCGGGGTGCCGGGCTTGCAGATACCTGCTTTCTCCGCGGCGATCTCCCCAAGTCGAGCCCCCAAATACTCGGTATGGTCCAACGATACCGGCGTCACCACGGTCAGCAGGCCCTGGAAGGCGTTGGTGGCATCCAGCCTCCCCCCCATGCCGGCCTCGATGACAGCGATGCTGACTCCCCGCTCAGCGAAGCAGAGCGCCGCCAAGGCCGTGACGATCTCGAAAAAGGTGGATTCCGGTGGTGCGGCCTTCATCACCCTCTCGGCCAGGCGGACCACGGTATCCTCGTCGATCTCCTCGCCGTTGATGCGAATGCGCTCGGTAAAGGAACTCAGGTGCGGGGATGTGAAGAGCCCGGTGCGATAGCCGCCGGCGCTGAAAAGGGAGGAAAGGAAGGAGGCTGTGGAGCCCTTGCCGTTAGTGCCGACCACGTGCACGGTGGCGAAGGCCCTTTCCGGATTTCCCAGGGCGTCCAGCAGTTTGGTGATCCTCTCGAGACCCGGCTTCATTCCGAAACGCCCGAGGGCGTAGATGCGTGAGAGGATTTCAGCGTAGGTCATGACAGCCGGCGATTATAGGGAAAGAGGAGGGAAAAGTCCATAGAATTGGGGGCGAAAACAAGGGAGATCAGGAGGATGATCAAGCTTGAGTAAAGCCAGGGAACGTTGGAAAACGGGTAGACCGTTCGCGCTGAGCCTGTCGAAGTACGAACCCCGACTGTCCCGGCTCACTGAGCCGTAAGAGTTCCACGCCCTTCGACAGGCTCAGGGCGAGTGGCTCCGACTTTTTCAGTATCTGCTGGGACGCGCACAAGTACTAGCGAGCGGGGATGTTGAGCGAGATGAGTTCCATCACGTCGCTGCCGGTGTTGCGGTAGCAATGCTCCTCGCCGGCCTCGATCTCCAGGATCAGGCCGGGCTCCAGAAGGTACTCCACCCCGCCCGCAACCGCGACGCCGGAGCCGCTCACGATGTACATGAGGTGGTCGTAGGCATCGATGTGCGGAGCGAAGCCGCCGGCGGGCTCGACCCGCGTGTAAACCATCTTGGTCTGGGAGTCGAGCATGGTCTTGCCGGTTATGCCGTTGGCGATTTCCGGTCTCACCGGCGATGAAGGAAGATCTTCCAGGTTGATGGCGTTACTCATACTCTGCCTCCAGTTGTTCAGGCCCAAGCCCCATCCTCACCCCTGCCCTCCTGCTTTCTATCTCTCCGGCCAGGCCAGCCGCAGTCCCAGCCCGATCAGCACGCAGCCGGCCAGTTGCCCGATGCGGTCGCCGGAACCGGTCCGGCTTTCCAGCCAGCGCCCGATCTCGCCGGACAGGATTGCCACGGTGCCAAAGCAGAGCATGGTGACCACCACGAAGGTGGTTCCCAGAACCAGCATCTGCAGTGGCACTCCGCCGCGCTCGCGCTCCAGGAATTGCGGGAAAAACGCCAGGAAGAAGACGGCCACCTTCGGGTTCATCAGGTTGGCGAGGATACTCTGCCTGAAGATGACCCGGCACTGCAGGTCGGCCAGGCGCCCCTTGGACAGGAGGGGATTGCGGCTTCTCAGCATTTTCACGCCGAGATACATGAGATAGGCGGCGCCGGCGAGCTTGATGCAGGTAAAGGCGGTGGCCGACGAGGCGATCAGCGCGGAAAGGCCGACGATGGCGAAAAAGGTATGGCCGAAATTGCCGAGCGCGAAGCCTGCTGCCGCGGCGAGCGCCGCCCTCCTCCCCTGGGCCATGCCGCGAGTCATCACGTAGATGATGTCGGGGCCGGGAGTGAAGGCGAGCACCGCGGAAGTGGCGGCGAACATTGCGAGATGCGAAGCGGAGATCATTGCTTGTCCCTCTATTGATGAGACACTCCTCCCCCCGAAGGGGGGGAGGTTGGGAGGGGGGAACGCTGCCGCGAATCGCGGGGCTCCACCAATGGGGATACCTCGGCTCCCCCTCCCTAGCCCTCCCCCTTCGGGAGAGGGGACTTTCGGACAAGGCTCCCCGCCGAACAGGGGAGGTTCGGACAGGGGTCCCTGAAAAAGACAAGGGCGCCGCCAGCTGTCGCTGGGCCGGCGCCCTCAATTGTGCTATCTGTTCATGCTTCCCGCACGACCTTTCCTGCTACGGCCTATAGAGCATCTTCAGAATGCTGGCAAGCTGGGACTTCATCTGCCCGCGCTCCACGATGATGTCGACCATGCCGTGGTCGAGCAGGTACTCGGCACGCTGGAAACCCTCGGGGAGCTTCTGACGGATGGTCTGCTCGATGACGCGCGGACCGGCAAAGCCGATGAGGGCCTTGGGCTCGGCCATGTTGATGTCGCCCAGCATCGCGAAGCTCGCGGTCACCCCGCCGGTGGTGGGATCGGTCAGGATGGAGACGAAGGGGAGCCCCTCTTCTCTTAGCTTGGCCAGCGCGGCCGAGGTCTTGGCCATCTGCATCAGGGAGAGGATGCTCTCCTGCATCCTGGCGCCGCCGGAGGCGGAGACCACGATCACCGGGGTGCGGTCGGAGATGCCCCGCTCGATGGCGCGGGTGATCTTCTCGCCGACCACGCTCCCCATGGAGCCGCCCATGAAGGAGAAGTCGAACACGCTGAGCTGCACCGGGGTCCCTTCGATACGCCCTGCCCCGCAGATCACGGCGTCCTTGCTGCCACCCTTTTTCAATGCGGCATCGATGCGATCCTGGTAGCTCTTGGAATCCTTGAAATCGAGGCAGTCGACGGAGACCATGCCGGCATCGAACTCGACGAAGCTCCCCTCGTCGATCAGGAGCTCGATCCTCTTGCGGGCGGAGATCCGGTAGTGGTGGTTGCACTTGGGGCAGACGTTGAGGTTACTTTCAATGTCCTTGGTGTAGATGGTAGCGTTGCAGCTGACGCACTTCGTCCAGAGCCCCTCGGGGACCTTGACCCGGTGGTCCGGGCCCTTCGCCTTGGGCGGATTGTCTCTCTTAAACCATGCCATTATGGTGTCCTCTTCAGGGGAACCCTTCCCCCTTCTCGTCTTTGTTTTAAAACTGGCGCAGATAGTTACCAGATCGTAGCGGCTATGTCAACAAAATCGCGACGCTTCGGCTGCTATCTCACTGTAATTACACGAGATCAAACGTTTACGGCCGAGCGTACTCCTTGTTTTAAAGACGACACGAATGCCCCAAGTTCCCGCACCAGTTCCGCCCCCTGGTACTTCTCGAAGTATTTCACCAGGGCGCTGCCGACCACCACCCCGTCGGCGGTTTCGGCGACCTTGGCGGCCTGCTCGGGGGTGGAAATGCCGAAGCCGACCACCAGCGGGAGCTGCAGGTCGCCCCGCAGCTGGGTGACCCGGTCGGAAAGGGTGTCGGCCACCGAGGTGCGCGCACCGGTCACTCCCGTCACCGATACGTAATAGATGAAGCCGCTCCCCAGCCGGGAAACGGTCTCCACCTTGGAGAGGTCGGAGGTCGGGGTGAGCAGGAAAATGAGGTCGAGCCCCTGGCGGTCGGTGGCGCTTTTCAGCTCCGCGGATTCCTCGGGAGGGAGGTCCACCACCAGCAGGGCATCCACCCCCGCCTCTACGGCGTCGGCGGCAAAGCGCTCCGCGCCGTAGGCGAAGATCGGGTTGAAGTACCCCATCAGCACGATGGGCACCTGGGTGCGGGTCCGCAGTTTTTTCACCAGCTCCAGGATGCGGGGGAGCGTGGTCCCTGCGGCGAGCGCGCGCTCGGAGGAGAGCTGGATGGTCGGGCCGTCGGCCATGGGGTCGGAGAAGGGGACGCCCAGTTCGATGAGGTCGGCGCCCGCACGTTCCAGCTCCAGTACGGCCTCTTCGGTGGTGGCCAGATCGGGATCGCCCGCGGTGATGAAGGTGACCAGCGCCTTCTCGCCACGGCCCCCAAGCTCGGTGAATTTGTCAGCTATCCTGCCCATCGGTGCTCCTTTATCGGTCCCTAAAAAACAAAGTCCCCCTCGAAAGGGGGATCATTCGATTCTACCATAACTTTCCGGGGACTGGCTCCGAAGGTGCCTTCCCCTTCGCTTTTCGTCCCGGAGATGAAAGGGGACTGGCCCCTGCGGAGCCAGTCCCCTTCTAAGTGGATCAGGTGGTGAACTGCTCGATTTCCTTCTTCAGCAGGTCGGACTGCTTGAACAGCTTGTAGACCGCGTCGTCCATCACCCGGGTGGCCCCCAGGTTGGCCTCGGTGGCGCTCTGGATCTCTTCCACCGCGGTCATGATCTGTTCGGAGCCGTGGGTCTGCTCGTCGCAGGCCCGCTTGATGTGACGGATCATCTCGGTGATGCTCTCGGTGGAGCGGGCGATCAGGTTGCCCACCTTGTTCTGCTCGCGGGTGGAGGAGAGCACCTGGGAGGTCAGGCTCTTCATGTTCTCGACCGCACCCATGATCAGCTCGCTCCCCTGGCCCTGCTCGCGGGTGGCCTTGGCGATCTGGGCCACCATCTCGGAGACCTGCTCCATCGCCTCGCGGATCATCTGGCTACCCTTGGCCTGCTCCACGGTGGTACGGGCGATCTCGGCCACCTGAGCGGTCGCCTCGTTGACGCCGACCACGATCTTGGCCAGGGCCTCGCCCGATTTCTGGGAGAGGAGCTCGCCGTCGCCGATTGAGCGTTCCGCCTGCTCGATGGCGTCGACGGCGCGCGCGGTCTCGTCCTGGACACCACGGATGACCTGGGCGATCTCGCGGGTGGAGCTGGAGGTCCGCTCCGAGAGCTCCTTGATCTCGTCGGCGACAACCGCAAACCCCTTGCCGTGCTCGCCTGCCTGCGCCGCGATGATGGCGGCGTTGAGCGCCAGGAGGTTGGTCTGCTCGGCGACCTCGTCGATCACGGAGAGGATCTCGCCGATGGCGGCGGCCCGCTCGGAAAGGGTGGCGATCACCTCGCTGGTGATCTGCGAGGCCTGCTTGATCTCCTGCATGCCGTTGATCATCGCCTCGACCGCCTCGCGGCCGGTCTCGGCATCGCTGCGCACCGACTTGGAGATGGCGGCGGTCTCGTTGGCGTTTCTCTCGACCTGCTTGATGGAGCTGTCCATCTCCATGACGGAGGAGGCGGTGGCGGTGGCGACTTCCATCAGGCTTCCGACCCCGTTGCCGACCTGCTTGATGGATACCCCCATCTCCACGATGGACGAGCTCACCTCGTTCACCGACTGGGAGAGGTTCTCCATGCTCTGCACCACCTCCTCGACGCTGGAGGCCATCTCCAGGATGGAGGAGGAGCTTTCCGAGGCCGAGACGTTGAGGGAGTCGACCCCCTGGGCCACCCCCTTAACCGAGGTGTTGATCTGGATGATGGCGGCCGAGGTCTTGGAGACGCTGTCGGCCTGGGTCTTGGCGGCGGTCACCACCGACTGGGAGGCCTTGGCCATGGTGTCGGTGATCCCGTTCAGCTCGGTGGAAGAGCGGGAGACCTTGCCGATCATGCCGGAGAGTTTGCCGACCATCTCGTTGAAGTGGCTTCCCAGCTCGCCGATCTCGTCGGTGCTGGCGTCCTCCACCTTGACGGTCAGGTCCCCGTCGGCGCCGGCGTTGACCGCCGCAGCCATGGTCCAAACCCTCTTCACGATGTTGCGGGTGATCAGAAGTCCCAGGGCAACGGCCAGCGCGATGGCGACCAGCACGACCGCCACGGTGGTGATGGCGGCCGTCCTCTGGATCTGGGTCACCTGCGCGTTCGCCTGGTTCATCTCGTTGCCGACTTCCAGCAGGATGTCGTCCAGATCCGCCTTGGCCTTGTCGTTGGCGTCGGTGACCTCTTCGTTGGCGATCTGGTGCAGGGTAGGGTCGGTCAGCGAGTTGGGCGTGCCCAGCAGCTTTTCCTTGTGGGCGATCAGCTTGTCGGCTGTCTTCTCGAACTCGTCCCAGCTGGCCAGGAACTTCTTGGTGCGGGCCTCGATGGCGCCACCCTTCACGGCGGGCTGCAGCCCCATCTTCGCATTCCCCTCCAGGAGGGTCTTGGCCATCGTCTGCAGGCGGTCGCGCATCGCTTCATAATCGCCGGTGTAGTCCTGGAACTTGTCCTTCTCGGAGCGGACCATGGCCGCCTGCATGAGGCTCACGTGACAGTACTTCTGGGTCACCGCCATCAGCAGCACCTGTTTCTGCTGTCTGGAGAGCTGCTCGAGGATGTTCTGGATCTGGCCACCGACCCGCTTCACGCTGATCATACCGTAGATACCGGTTATGGCGACCAGCAGTGCCATGACCATGAAGGCAACAATCAGGCGGCCGCGAAGCTTGAGGTTTTTCATCGTTTTTAGCGCTCCGCCTCACTCAGGAGGTAGTTCATCAGGTCGACGGCCTGCTTCACCTCGGCCTTGTTCATGTTGGAGTCCGGCTTCCTGAGCATCTTCACGCCGTAGGCCTTGGTGGCGCCGCGGTCGAAGGGCTGGCCGGAGATGGGAGCCACGCCGGTCTGGATGGCCACGATCATCCGCTCCAGGGTGTGGCACTTCACGCATTTCACCCGAACCACTTCGTAGTTGGCCTTCATGGCCGGGGGGAAGTTGCTGGGATCCAGGCGCATGTTGTCACCCTTGCCGATGACCTTGATACCGGCAAAGGCGGAGGTGGCGGTGGCGGTGATCAGCAGGGTGGTGACGAGAAACTTCTTCATTGAAACTGTCCTCCCTTTTCAACAGACGAGCTTTAATATGGAGGCTGCAGCAGCCAGCCTCGTTTGTTTACCGGATTCTGGGTGAATGTACCTTCTTAGTGCAAAGCTCGCGATAAGGCAAGCTGTTTTTGTCACGGAGCCCCTTCTGCGAGCTCCCTTTTTCCGGTATCCATACCATCGGCAGATCGCGGGATCGCTTTAGTGATGACCATATCTGCCGTCCGAGACTCCCTTCTCCTTCCGAGGCCCCTCTCCCC
>NZ_DATFBA010000224.1:0-7327 GCF_035254065.1 Geomonas sp. | reverse complement strand
GGCTGCTGCGAGTGATGTGAGTTAAAGACAAAAGCAATCCCCCCTGTCCCCCCTTTATCAAGGGGGGGGGACGTGATGGGTGACAGCATACGACCATCCGTTCCTGTTAGGGCGAGCCCCACCACGGGGGTGCCCTCCCCTTCAAGGGGAGGGACAGGGTGTGATGGGTCATTGAGGCTGTCCCGTCCTCTCCCGCTGCACCAGCCGGGCCACCATCATCGCCGCCACGTTGTCGCCCGTCGCGTTCAAGAGGGTGGCGAGCGGATCGATGATCACGCTGATCACCACCAGCAGCGGAAGCGCCTCCATCCCGAAGCCGAAGGTGGTCAGCACCACCAGCTCCCCAATCATACCTCCGCTCGGGATGGCCGCGATCACCACTCCCACCACGATAGCCACCACCACCGTCATCGCCAAGCGAAGCGGTGTCGGCTCCAGATGGAAGAGGCTCAGCGCGAAGAGCACCTTGACCACCCCGCCGACCACCGAACCATCCTTGTGCACCACCGCGCCGACCGGGATTACCAGGCTGCTCACCTCCTGGGGGATCCCCATGCGGGGAGCCGCCTCCAGGTTGGCCGGCACGGTCGCCATGCTGGAACAGGTCCCGAGCGCGGTCAGGGAAGGGGCCAGCATGTTCGACCAGAAGCGCCGCACCGCCGGCATCCTGCCGGCTGCCCAGGCGTAGGCGGAGAAGCCGAATAGGAAGTAAGCAGAGCAAAAGACGTAGTAGGCGACGAAGAGCCTGAGGTAGGCGCTGGCGAGCTGTGCACCGGTTTCCGCGACGGTGGCGGCGAAGTAGGCAAAAAGTCCGACCGGCGCCAGCAGCATCACGTAGTCGATCAGCCGCATCGCTACCCTGGCGCCACTCGCCAAAACCCGTCCCAGAGCCTCCCCCTCCTCTGCAAGTTGCCTGGCCGCCACCCCCACCGCCGCCGCGAAGATCAACAAGGGGAGCATCGCCTTGTGGGTGAGCATCTCCGGGAAACTCGGCACGCTCACCGACTTCACCAGTTGCGCCAGTAGCGGTGGGGTCTCCACCGGCGCCGGCAGCTTTAACACCAACCCCGCACCGGGCGACGGCTGCACCACCATCAGGAAGGCAAGCGAAGTGACGGCGGCCACCACGCTGGTGAAGAGGAAGACGCCCCCCATCATAACCGAGACCCGCGAGACGGTGGAACCGCGCGAAGAGGCGATGCTGGAAGAGACCGAAAAGAAAACCAGCGGCACGATGATCATGAAGAGCAGGTTGAGAAAGAGATCGCCCAACGGCTTGATCGCCGATGAGAAGGCCGGCGCGAGCCAGCCGACCACCGCACCCGCCACTACGGAAACGATCAGCACGATCGACAACCTGTAGTTGCGCAGCACACTCATGGAGCCCCCGTCCTCCCGGCACGTTTCACAATCGCCGCCATGTCTTCCCCGTTCCCCATCACGATCATCGGCTGACGGGCAGGATCCAGCCAGCCGATGATGCCGACCAGTTCCCCCTCGTCGAGCGCCACACATCCCGCCGTCGCCCTGTCGTCAGCAGCCACCACATGCACGAAGATGGCGCTCCCCTTCCCTTTCACGATGGGATCGCGGTTGTAGCCGATCACGATCCCGTGCCGGTAGCGGCTATCGGGGAGCCTCATCACCTCGAAGGAGTTGGCCGCGACTTCACTTCTACGCACCCAGGTGTTGTACTGCTGGGAGTCGGGGGCATCCACCCAGAGATCGGCCTCCCCCGCCTGGCGGTACGGCATCCGGGTGTTCATGTCGGGAGCGTAACCGAAAACCAGCTCCAGCGGGAAGATGCCGCTTGGGCTCTTGCCGTCCCCTTCCCGTTTTTCGCCGGGGTGAGCGAAGCCTTTGCGGCCGACCATGGCCGGCACCGGGCCAAGCTTCACGCGCCAGCGGTCTCCCGTCCGCTCAATCGCGTACAGGCGGGCATGCGAACTCCCCTTCCCTTCTCCGATCACCACCAACAACTGGCCGCTACCGATGTGGTGCAACGGTCCCAGGAAGGCGAGCTCGGGAACTCGGTCCGAGAGTTCCCTCTCCCGAAGGGGGAGGGTTAGGGAGGGGGAGTACCTGTCACCGTCTGCGATACCTTGACCGAGGGCGGAAGGTTTTGTTTCTTGGACGGCAGGGTTGCTAGTCGTGGCCGCAGATTTGCTATCACTGCCATCGGGCCTGGCGGTTCGATGACAAATGGAGCAGCCAGTGCACAGAAAAAGAATGGCCAGCAGCAGAATCCGGACGCCTGGGCCCCATCTGGCCACTGCTGCAGAAAGAGGCTCGGAGATAGAAAGATCACGCGCCAGGTAGCTACCGATTCCCTGTCGCACTCTGCCTGTACCTTCTCGCTTCAGCATTGACACAATCGTCCGCCCCTCCTCGCTGCATCTGTCGACTGACGTACCGTCATAGAATCTGCTTTTACATTAGAGACAACACTGTTGAGTGTAAAGTCAAAAAGGGAATCGGGAGAGGGAACAGTCTACCGGGTAACGTGGATGAAGATCGCGAACTTGGCAGGGCGGGGAGTGAGTCTGATTATCGTTGTGGTTCCAATGATTTCGCTTGCTTATCCTTTCTATTTTGATTACAAGACCAATCTAATCGATGTCATGTGATTTTGGGAGGATACATGAAAGGCTTGGCACTGGCTGCAATGATATTGATGATAACTGGATGTGGCAGCGGTGGAGGGGCAACACAGCAAGCAGCAGTCGCTACGGTCAATGCAACAGGTACCTGGACCGGGTCTTTCAGCTCAAGTCTGGGCGGAACCCACAACGTCACGCTCAGCCTTGTTCAGAACGGCTCCTCTTTGACGGGTACGTTCTCGACCTCGACTGGCGCAGTCGGCACCGCCTCTGGCAGTGTGGTCGGAAACACGGCCATGGTCAGCTTCACCATGACCAGTCAAGGTTGCAACGGCACTTTTACCGGGACCGGCATGATAACCGAGCCTACCACCGGGCCGTCCACAATGGTATGCAATATGAGCGGCTCGACCACTTGTGGTGGAAATGAGAGCGACACCGGAACCCTTACCAAGCAATACCCCGTGGGCGCCATCTAAGAGACTGGGAGAGTAGCGAGTAGCTTAGCTCGCGCAGCCGACGGCGGGCGTCGAGGTCGTAGGCCTGCTCGTCCGCCCGCGCGGGGCGATCCTGGTCGAAATAGGTGCCGCTCACTCCCCTGAGCTCCTCGGCCAGGATGAGGCGCTCGAGGTGGCGAGCCCCCTCCTGCACCGTGGTTCGCGGGGTGCCAAACCACTCGCGCACCATCTTGGTGTCCATCAAGGAGGCCGGGTGAAGAGCATTGGCGGTCACGCCCGACCCCTTCAGTTCCTCGGCGAGATCGAAGGTGAACATCACCTGGGCGAGCTTGCTCTGGCTGTAGGCACGCATGCCGTCATAGCCCTTCTCCAGCATCACATCGTGGAAATCGATGGCCCGCTGGGCGGCGGAGGCCACGTTGACGATACGCGCCTCACCTGCCTCTTGCGCGGCCCTTTGCAAAAGCGGCAACAGGCTACGGGTGAGGAGCACGTGTGCAAGGTAATTCACCGCGAATCTCAGCTCGAAGCCGTCGGCGCTGCTCTCCCGACGCCGGGGTTCCTCGCCGCCGCCGACCCCGGCGTTGTTGACGAGCACATCCAGTCGCCTCGAGGCGTCACCAACCATAGAGGCAAGACGACGGACCTCAGCGAGGGAGGAGAGATCGGCCTGGAGAAAGTGCAATCGTTGTGACCCACTCCGCTCCCGGATTTTCTCCAGCACGCGCGCTCCCTTCTCCGGGTCCCTGCCGTGCAGCAGAAGGGTGGCCCCTTTCCCTGCCAGGTCTGTGGCGACTCTTTCCCCCAATCCATCGGTTGCACCGGTGATCATAATGACGAATTCCTCGACGTTTCGCATGACAGGCCCCCACGTGATCTGCTCAGGAAAGCAGCCGCAGATACTCCCGTTCGGTCACCAGGTTGCGGCTGTCGGTCCGGTCCAGGAAGACGATGCCGTTCAGGTGGTCGAACTCGTGCTGAAAGACACGCGCCGGAAAGCCTTCCATTTCCTGCTCCCTGGGCTCCCCTAACCTGGTGAGGTAACGGACCCGGATCTTGCGATGCCGCGGCACCAGCCCGCGTAAGCCGGGGATGCTCAGGCACCCCTCCCATCCCAGTTCCGTCTCCTCGGAGGCCCAGAGCAGTTCCGGGTTGAGCAGGGCGAACGGCTCCAGTTGGGGAGCCTTCGGGTAGCGGGGAGAAGGATGCACCGCCATGATGAACAGGGCAACCGGCTCGTAAACCTGCGGCGCGGCGAGTCCGACGCCGTTGGCCTCCACGACGGTAACCAGCATGTCTTCGATGAGAGCCTGGATGGCGGGATCATCATGGTCGGCGATCGGTTGCGCCTTCTCCCGCAGAACGGGATGTCCGAGTTGGGATATTTGTCTCAGGATGGCCATGGATCCTCCCTTTACCAACACACGAAAGCTATTTCACCCTCTGATAGTATAGGACCTCACAAACGGCACGAAAAGAACTTCCTGCCGCTCGATTCATCCCCCCGGGGGATGCCGGATTTCCAACGACACCAAGGGCAAAGGCTTTATCAACAGGGATAAAGGGGATGAAAGGGATAAAAAAGCGTCCGATCCACGTCCTTCGCGGTCACCCCTTGGCCCCTATATCCGACAGTGTCCTTGCGGAGACCTTACCGATTGATATGCTATTTCCAAGGAGCAGCGTGCAAACGTGGAGGGATTGGTGAAAAGCTTCCTGATCATCGTCGTCTTTTTGCTGTTCGCTTCCCCTCTCTTCGCTGAGGAGGATAAGGGAGCGGAGTTCCTGCGCCAGGGGAGCACCTATTTTCAGGCGCAGGATTACCAAAAGGCGGTCGAGGCGTTCGGACAGGCGGTGCGCTTTGCCCCCAAAAGCGCACAAGCTCGCCAAGGGCTCGGCATGAGCTACCTGAAACTTGGCTCCAACGAGACCTCGACCAACCCTGAAATGCTGGACAACGCGGTGAAGGCCTTCAAGGAAGCAGCCAGCCTCGATCCTAACGTGGCTGAAGTCCGTTACCAGCTTGGGCTGACCTACCTGCTCCTCCACGACAAAAAGGGTGCGCAGGTCGAATACGACGAGCTCAAAAGGTTGGACGCCAAACTCGCCGAGCAGCTTCTCGCGAGCATCAAGGGGTACACCCCGCCCATATCGTTTCGGTCCTCGGCAACCCGCGCCAGCGCGGCCGGGAATTCCACCAGGGTGACCATCGTTCAGAACGCCGTGCTCGTTCCCGTAACCCTCAGCCGTGGCGGCCACGAAGTGGAGGTGACGCTGGTGCTCGATACCGGCGCTGCCATGACCCTGATAAACAGGGAGGTTGCGGAACGACTGGAGATCGACCTGGGGAGCGCGCGGCGGACGGTGCTGCATGGAGTGGGCGGCCTGGTGCGGGGCTGGCACACGAGGCTCGACAGGGTGACGGTGGGCCCGCAAAGCAAGACGGGAATAGAGGTCGCCATCGTGCCAGGCGGGTTCATGTTCGACGGGCTGTTAGGGATGAATTTCCTGCGCAGTTTCAAGTACTCCATTGATTTTCCCAACCAGGTCATCAACTGGAGCCCCTTGTAGCGACACCTTCTTTTCCTGACCCACATCCGCCGCAGCCTCAGACAGGTAGTCGTTGAACCGCTCGGCCAGAGTCTTGGCAAAGGGGTCCACCAGCATCGCTTTGGGATAAAAGGGAAGCCTGCAGACGGAGAGGCCATCGCGGACGACGTCGCCCCAGCCGAAGGCGGCATCGCTTTGCCCCCAGAAGTTGACCTTGGGGCAAAAGGCGACCACCCGACCTGAATACGGCCTCGGGACATACGCGGAAGCAGCCTGCTCGTTCGCCTCGGTAACCGCCAGGTGCGGATAGAGATCCTTCCCCTTGCCGAGCGAGGCGACCTTGACCGAGATCCGCCCCTTTTCCACCGAGATCTTTTTCCGCAGGAAAGCCAACCGGTCCGACATGCCGAGCGAGACGATGTTCCCCAGGTGATACCAGAGATTCTGCAGCAGGTGGATGGACGACATCACCGCAGACCTGCGCTCCGGGCAGAGGTGAACGTTGTAACTCTCGATCATCCCCACCAGGGCAACCTGCTCTCCCTCCGCTTTCAGCTGCCCAGCCATTTCCAGGGCCACGATGCCGCCCAGGCAGTAGCCTCCCAGAAAATACGGCCCCTTCGGTTGCACGCTCTGTATCTCCGAGACGTAACAGGCGGCCATCTCCTCGATGGTGGTCAACAGGGGCTCGCTGCCATCCAGCCCCCGGGATTGCAGGCCGTAGACCGGCACGTCCTGCCTGAGATGGCGCGCCAGCTCCCGGTACAAAAGCACGTTTCCTTCCGCGCCGTGCACCAGGAAAAGCGGGGCTCCGTTTCCTTCCCTTCGTACCGGGACCAGTGACGACCAGGTCGCCTTTGGCACCCCGCCCGCCATGAAGGCGGCCAGCTTCTCGAGGGTGGGAGCTTCCAGTAGGGTCGAGAGAGGAAGCCTCTTTTCGAACTGCTGCTCTATCTCCACGAACAGGTTGACGGCATCCAGCGAGGAGCCTCCCAGGTCGAAGAAACTGTCCTGGCGGGAGACGCGTTCCACCCTCAAGATCTTCATCCAGAGGGCGGCGAGCTTCTGCTCCAGGTCGGTTGCCGGAGGTTGGAAAGGTTGCGGGGCGGAGCGTTCGGCCTGCTTGGGAAGGGAGGGGGCGGGACGTTGCATCAGGATCTGGGCCGGCACCCCCATGACGGAAGCCCCTGCCGGTACGTCGCGCAGCACCGCCGAGTTGGCGCCGACCACGGCGCCGTCGCCGACCTTGATTTCCGGCATGATGGAGGCGTTGGTGCCCACGTAGACGCCGTCGCCCAGGTCGACCCGCGCGTTGATCACCGCCCCCGGGGCGACCACGCAGCATTTCCCCAGACGGCAGCCGTGGCCGATCACGGTAGCCCCGAAGATGACCGATCCCTCCCCCACCGTTGCGTTGGCGCAGAACATGGCATTGCGGTAGACGGTGACGTTGTCTGCCAGGGCGATACCTTCGACATCGACGTCGGGGGCGATCAGCGTGGCGAAGGGAAGGCCGTACTGCTCGATCTTCCGCCAGGCACCCAGACGCCCCTTAACCGTCCTGGCCACCAGGTTGACCACCTCGTCGGTTGCGGGGTCCGCCTTCTCCAACAGTGAAAAGGGTCCGGCGACCTCCACCCCCAGCAGGGAGCGGCCGTGCTTGGAGGGGTCATCATCGAGAATGAGCAGACGCTCCCAGCGCTGCAGCACGGCGTTCAC
>NZ_DATFBA010000223.1:0-14614 GCF_035254065.1 Geomonas sp. | reverse complement strand
AAAGAGCAGGGGGGCTGGCACCTGCGGAGCCAGTCCCCATGATCCAGGATCTAAGCCTTGGGGAGGGTGAAGGAAAAGACGGAGCCGACTCCGACGGTGCTCTCGACCGAGATGCTGCCGCCGTGGGCCTGCACGATGTGTTTCACGATGGAGAGGCCGAGGCCGGTGCCGCCCCGCTCGCGGCTGCGGGCCTCGTCCACCCGGTAGAAGCGCTCGAAGAGGCGTGGGAGGTCCTTCTGCGGGATGCCGATACCGCTGTCGCTGACCGAGATCCTGACCATCTGCCCCTCCTCGGCCGCCGACACGGTCACCTTGGCTCCCGGGCTGCTGTACTTCACCGCGTTGTCCAGGAGGTTGATGAGTACCTGGTCGAGCCTCCTGCGGTCGGCGCGCACGGCAAAGGCTGCCACGACGGGGTGGTACTCCATGCTGATCCCCTTCTCCTCGCTCCGTTGCTCCACCAGCATCAGGGCGTGCTTGACGGCCGCTTCCAAAAGCACCTTCTGCGGATCGAGGGCGACGTCGCCCGATTCCAGCTCGGACAGGGCCAAAAGGTCACGGACCAGGCTGGAGAGGCGGTCCGAATGGTTGTGGATGATGGTCAGGAACCGCTCCCGGCGCTCCGGGTCCTCATCGACCGCGCCGGAGAGGAGCGTCTCCGCGTACCCCTTGATAACGGTGACCGGTGTGCGGAGCTCGTGGGAGACGTTGGCGACGAAGTCGCGGCGGATCCTCTCCATCCTCTTCAGGTCGCTGATGTCGTGGAAGACCGCCACCGCTCCGCGCAGGGAGTCCCCTTCCACCAGCGGCACCCAGTGCACCAGGATCGCCTGCTTCTCGGCCAGCGAGATCTCCTGGTGGCGCTCGCTACGCTCCTTGAGCACCTCGCGGCAGGCCGCGTACAGATCGGGGTGGCGGGTGATCTCCAGGAGCTGCTTCCCCATCACCTCGTGGCCGGTCCCCAGCATGGCGCAAAACGCCGGGTTCACCAGGGTGATCACGCCGTTGGCGTCGGTCACCATCACCCCTTCCCCCATCCCGGTCAGAATCGCGTCCAGACGGTTTTTTTCCGACGAGCTCCGTTCGAGTTGCTGTTCGATGCGGTCGGTCATGTCGTTGATGACCTGGGCGAGCCTGCCGAGTTCGTCCGAGCCGGTGACCGGGATGCGGTTGCCGAATTCGCCGCGCCCGATGCGGGAGGCGCGGGCAGCCAAAAGCCTGAGCTGGCGGGAGTTGACGTTGGAGAGGATGTAGGAAAGGATGAGCGAGACCACCACCGCCACCACGAGCCCGGCGGCCAGGCTTTTCTGCAGGCGGGTCCGTGCCCGTTCCAGCTCGGAGAGGGGGAGCGCCAGCCGGATCATGCCACCACCGGTGAAGGGGGCCGCCACGTACATCATCTCCATCCGGAGGGTGGCTGAGTAGCGGAGGGAGGAGCCGAAGCCGTTCTTGAGGGCCTGCTGCACCTCCGGGCGGCGCCAGTGGTTTTCCAGCTTGGGAAGTTCCTCGGCGCTGACCTCCGAGTCCGCCACCACCTCGCCACCCGGGGCGATCACCGTGACCCGGGCGCTGATGGCCTTGGCCAGGGACGCGGTGAGGGCCGGGGCGTCGCGCCTGAGGTCGGCGATCTCCTTGGAGGCCATCAGCGAGGCAACCCGCACCTCGTCCTGCAGGTGGTCGCGGGTGCCGGCTATCATGGATCTCTCCAGGCTGCTCAGGAGGTAGCAGTACAGCCCGATGCCGAGCCCCAGCACCAGGACCAGGTAGGAGGCCATCAGCTTCCAGCGAAAGCTTCCCTTCATGGCTGCTCCATCTTGTAGCCGAAACCCCGGATGGTCTTGATCATCTCCCCCGCCTCACCGAGCTTGGTGCGCAGCCTGGTGATATGGGTGTCGACCGTGCGGGTATCGCCGAAGTAGTTGTAGCCCCATACGCTCTGCAAGAGGGTTTCCCGGCTCTGCACCCGCCCGGCCCGCTGGGCCAGGTTCATCAGGAGCTTGTATTCGGTCGAGGTCAAAAGTACCTCCTCGCCAGAAACGGTCACCATGTGGCGCTCGGTATCGATCACCAACTCCCCCATGGTCAGAATCGAAGCCTTGGGCGCCTGCTCGCCGCTTCGGCGCAGTACGGCGCGCACGCGCAGCATCAGTTCCCGGCTCGAGAAGGGCTTCACCACGTAGTCGTCGGCCCCCACCTCGAACCCTACCACCCGGTCGATCTCTTCCCCCTTGGCGGTCAGCATGATGACCGGTATCGATGCGGTTTCCTCCGACCCCTTCAGCAGTCTGCAGACCTCGGTACCCATGATGCCCGGAAGCATCAGGTCAAGCAGGATCAGGTCGGGCTTGCTGCGCCGCGCCTCGTGGAGACCTGAGGTGCCGTCGCAGGCGAGCAGCGGGTGAAAGCCCTCCTTCTCGAGGTGGAAGACGATCAACTCCCCCAGATCCTTTTCATCTTCAATGACCAGTACCGTTTGCATCGATCGGTTTCCTCAATATTCGCGGATGACGATACGCCAACTTGCTGTAATAGCGATGTAAATAGCAGTGGGTGCCGGCTCCACAGGGGTTGTGGAAAGCCCTGTGGATAACCTGTGAATGTTTACCAAAACTTCTTTCCTGTCGCTCTGATTAACAAAATGCCTAAAAAACAGGCAGCTGCCAATGTCCCACCGACCCGTGATAATCAATCCAACGGGTTGGGCGAGAGGCGAAGAGCCTGTGGAGGGAATCACTTCCAGTCCCGCTGCCAGATATATAGTATAGGGGTTCCCTTTACAAGGAGTAAGTAGCTGGGAAGCAACGGTTCGGTAGGCGCAACGCCCAGTAATGAGCCAGCTTCTTCACCCTGGTGCGCGTGGTGCCCAGGCCGGCCTAAGGCAGTGGGGTCCGTTTGGCCGCCCCAATCATACGTTCGGTACCTCATAAACCTTGACAGAGCGCATGCACCCGTGTTAATGGATAAAACCTTTTATTTCAATGGGTTGTCTATGGCAGACAGATGTTTGAGTAAATCAAACGAGGAGGGGGACCATGTCGCAACAGATTGAGCTTACCGTCGGGGGACTGCTGGACCACATTGCCGAGAAATTTCCCGACAACGAGGCGCTTGTCTACGTCGACCGCGGACTGCGCTACAGCTACCGCGAGTTCAACGAGCGCTGCCGCCTGGTGGCCAAGGGGCTGTTGCGGTTGGGGGTCAAGAAGGGGGACCATCTCTCGATCTGGGCCTACAACGTCCCCGAGTGGGTCGTCCTGCAGTTCGCCACCGCCAAGATCGGCGCCGTGCTGGTCACCGTCAACACCAGCTACAAATCGGCCGAGCTCGAGTACATCCTCAACCAGTCCGACTCCAGCACGCTCTTCCTGGTGGAGAAGTTCAAGGACACCAGCTACCTGCAGACGGTGGCCGAGGTGGTGCCGGAACTTGCCGCAAGCAAGCCCGGTGAACTGGCGAGCGCCAAGCTCCCCTTCCTCAAGAACGTGGTCTTCCTCGGCGAGGGCGAGCCCGCCGGCATGATGAACTTCCAGCGCATCGTGGAACTGGGGGAAGGGGTGTCCGACGCCGAGCTGGCCGCGGTGGAGCAGGGGCTTTCGGTGCACGACGTGATCAACATGCAGTACACCTCGGGGACCACCGGCTTCCCCAAGGGGGTCATGCTCACCCACCACAACGTGGTCAACAACGGCTTCAACATCGGCGAGTGCATGAAGTTCACCGAGAAGGACCGCCTCTGCATCCCGGTCCCCTTCTTCCACTGCTTCGGCTGCGTGCTGGGCGTCATGGCCTGCGTCACCCACGGTACCACCATGGTGCCGGTGGAGATCTTCGACCCCCTCAAGGTGCTGGAGGCGATCGAGAAGGAGCGCTGCACCGCTGTGCACGGGGTACCCACCATGTTCATCGCGGAACTTGAGCACCCGCGCTTCGCCGAGTTCGACCTCACCTCGCTTAGAACCGGCATCATGGCCGGCTCCAACTGCCCGATCGAGGTGATGCGCCGCGTCATCCGCGACATGCACGCGAGCGAGATCACCATCGCCTACGGCCAGACCGAATCCTCGCCGGTCATCACCCAGACCCGCACCGAGGACCCCCTGGAGCTGAAGGTCTCCACCGTCGGCCGGGTGCTCCCCAACGTGGAGCTGAAGATCGTGGACATCGAGACCGGCGCCGAGCTGCCGCCCGGCAAGCAGGGGGAGCTTTGCACCCGCGGCTACCTGGTCATGAAGGGGTACTACAAGATGCCCGAGGAGACCGCCAAGGCGATCGACGCCGACGGCTGGCTGCACACCGGCGACCTGGCGGTGATGGACGAGAACGGCTACTGCAAGATCACCGGCCGCATCAAGAACATGATCATCCGCGGCGGCGAGAACATCTACCCCCGCGAGATAGAGGAGTTCCTCTACACGCACGCCAAGATCTCCGACGTGCAGGTCTACGGCGTCCCCGACCGCAAGTACGGCGAGCAGGTGATGGCCGCCATTGTCCTGAAGGGCGGGGTCACCATGACCGAGGAAGAGGTGAAGGCGTTCTGCCGGGGCAAGATCGCCAACTACAAGATCCCCAAGTACGTCCGCTTCGTCGACTCCTATCCCATGACCGCCAGCGGCAAGATTCAGAAGTTCAAGCTGCGCGAGATGGCCATCCGGGAGCTCCAGCTGGAGGAACCGGGGGGCGAGCCGGCCAAGCAGGTGGCGGGGGAGGCCGCCCTCTCCACGGCTGCCGCCAGTTGACGCGGGGGTGAGAGTAGGCTATCTTTCCTGTTCCCGTCCTGCAAAAAACTCATGAGGACGGTAACAGGAGGGATGCATGCGGCTCACGCCCAAAAACGAGCTCGAATACCGCTTCCGGAAGCTGCAGGCAGAGATGGCCAAGGACTCTCTGGACGCGGTGATCATGGTACAAAACGCCGATCTCTTCTACTTCACCGGCACGGTGCAGACCGGTAACCTCTACGTCCCCCTCTCCGGGGACCCCATCTACCTCGTCAGAAGGGATTACCTGCGGGCTCGCATGGAAAGCGGGCTGGCCACGGTAATCCCTTTTTCTTCGCCCAAGGAACTCCCCGCCCAGGTGGCCGCGCACGGACACCCCGAGCCCAAGAGGATCGGCCTGGAGCTCGACGTCCTGCCGGTCGCCATCTACCAGCGCTTCCAAGCACTCTATCCCAACGCCCAGTTCTTCGACGCATCACCTGCCATCCGCCGGGTCAGGGCGGTCAAGACCCACTACGAGATCCACATCCTGCAAGACGCCGGCAACATGGCGGACAAGGTGTACCGGCGGGCGGCCGAGGTGATCAGGGAGGGGATGAGCGAGCTGGAACTGGCCGCCGAACTGGAGCGCTTCTCACGCCTGCAGGGCCACCAGGGGTACACCAGGATGCGCGCCTTCAACGGCGAACTGAGCATGGGGCAGGTCCTTGCCGGCGCGGATGCCGCCGCCCCCGCCTGCACCAACACCCCGCTTGGCGGGATGGGGCTCACCCCCGCCTTCGGGCACGGGGCGAGCTACAACCGGATAGGGACAAACGAGCCGATCGTGGTGGACATGGGGAGCTGCTTCGACGGTTACCTGGTCGACCAGACCAGGGTCTTCTCGATCGGGAAGCTCTCCGACCGGCTTAGAAAAGGGTACGAGGACATGCTCAAGGTGCAGGGGCTCATGATGGAGCTCGCTGAAGAGCGGCCGAGCTGGGGACGGATCTACGACGAATGCCGGCAACTCGCCGTCAAGCTGGGCTACGGTGACCACTTCATGGGAGGACCCGGCTCCCAGGTCCCCTTCATCGGTCACGGCGTCGGCATTGAGATAGATGAGCATCCCTTCATCGCCAAGGGGTTCCGAGAGGAGACCCTGGAGCCGGGGATGGTGTTCGCCTTCGAGCCGAAGGTCGTTTTCCCGGGGGAGGGGGCGGTGGGGATCGAAAACACATTTTACCTTACCGAGAGCGGACTTAAGCGGCTCACCTTCTCCAGCGAGGAGCTGGTCTGCCTCTGATCCCGAAGAAAATGTAATGCAAAATAGTAAAACGCGATTTTTTTGTATTGAAATCAGACCAAGGCAATGGTATACATTTGAAAACTCTGTGTATACAGTATACTTCCTAACGAACCGGCCAGTTTCGGGTCCGACCGGCACAGGTGTCGAACAGGGTCGCATATCTTTTTTAATCCATCACTGTGTACTCAACCCCAACAGCAAAGGAGATCTGACACATGACGCAATTAAAAGACAAGCTGTTCGAAAAGATCCAAGCTCACCGTCCCCGTATCACCCGCCTGACCAAGGAGTTCGGCTCCGTGATCATCGACAAGGTGGACATCGGTCAGTGCATCGGCGGCGCCAGGGACATCAGGAGCCTGGTGACCGACATCTCCTACCTTGATCCGCAGGAAGGGATCCGCTTCAGGGGTAAAACCATTCCCGAGACCTTCGAGGCACTGCCCAAGGCCAAAGGTTCCGAGTACCCGACCGTCGAGTCCTTCTGGTACTTCCTGCTGACCGGCGAAGTCCCGACCAACGAGCAGGTCGCCGCCGTCGAGGCCGAGTTCAAGACCCGTCAGGTTGTTCCCGAGTACGTCTACCAGGCAGTGCGCGCCCTCCCGAAAGACAGCCACCCGATGGTCATGCTTTCCGTGGGCATCATCGCCATGCAGAAAGACTCCAAGTTCGCCGGCTTCTACAACTCCGGCAAGTTCAACAAGATGGACGCCTGGGAGTACGTGTACGAAGATGCTTCTGACATCGTCGCCCGTATCCCGGTACTGGCCGCCTTCATCTACAACCTGAAATACCGCGGCGACAAGCAGATCGCCATCGACCCGACCCTCGACATGGGCGCCAACTTCGCCCAGATGATCGGCCAGAGCGAGCAGTACAAGGACGTGGCCAGGATGTACTTCATCCTCCACTCCGACCACGAGTCCGGCAACGTGTCCGCCCACACCACCCACCTGGTGCACTCGGCTCTCTCCGACCCGTACTACGCATACTCCGCAGGCCTGAACGGCCTCGCCGGCCCGCTGCACGGCCTGGCCAACCAGGAAGTTCTCGGCTGGATCATGGACTTCCAGAAGAAGCTCAACGGCGCCGAGCCGACCAAAGAGAACGTCACCAAGGCTCTCTGGGATACCCTCAACGCCGGCCAGGTCGTTCCGGGCTACGGCCACGCCGTTCTCCGTAAGACCGACCCGCGCTACACCGCACAGCGCGAGTTCTGCCTGAAGACCCCGGGCCTGAAAGACGATCCGCTGTTCAAGCTGGTCGCCATGATCTTCGAGACCGCCCCGGGCGTCCTCACCGAGCACGGCAAGACCAAGAACCCCTGGCCGAACGTCGACGCACAGTCCGGCGTCATCCAGTGGTACTACGGCCTCAAAGAGTGGGACTTCTACACCGTCCTGTTCGGCGTTGGCCGCGCTCTGGGCTGCATGGCAAACATCACTTGGGACCGCGGCCTCGGCTACGCCATCGAGCGTCCGAAGTCCGTCACCACCGACATGCTCGAGAAGTGGGCTGCCGAAGGTGGCAGGAAGATGTAAAAAGCCCCATCATAGGGACAAAGAAGGGGGCGCCTTTGGGCGCCCCCTTTTTCGTGTGAATTCGCAGAAAACAAACAGCTGCACGCTGCAGCACTTTCGAACTGGCTTCTCATAGACTGTCCTGAACCGTCGAATGGGGGAGCCTGAAGAGGATGGGGTAAGGATGCTTCGACAAGCTCAGCACGAACGGCTAGCTGTCACCGTCACCCTCTGCGCGTGCCGTCCTGGGCTACACGTACAGGTCTGAGCTACACGTACTACCTGAACTGGTTGCGGGCTGGGATTTCACCTTCAGGGCGCTTCCCCGAAAACGTCGGCGGTGAAGACGTAGATATCGGCCCCTTCCTTCCAGTCGTCACGCTTGAGGCCTGCCTTGAGCGCTGTCTGGTTCAGGAAGGTCTCCGTGCTCCACCCCTGTTCGATGGCCACCTGGGGGAGCAGAACGCCCCGGGCGAAGTTCTTCTCCAGGTAGAGGCCGTGGGTGCCCACCTCCACCTCCTCGGGGGAGGAGATCCTGGTGAGCGGCGACAGGAGCGAGATCTCGAGGGCGAAGTTGGCGAGGTCCTCCTCCTTCATCGGGTAGAAGCGGGGGTCGCGGATGGCCGCCGACGCTGCCATCTGCTGCACCACCTGGTACAGCGGCCGGTCCGAGTTGAGGTTGCCGATGCACCCTCTAACCGCGCCGTCGCACTTGATGGTCACGAAACATCCCCGCGGCTCCAAAAGGGCAGGGGTGTTGATCTCGCGCACGGGTACCTTTCCCGTGCGTACGGCAACCACGATGGCCTCTCGGGCCAGGTCGAGAAGGGTTTGTCTATCTTCGGTGCTGAGCGGATCCACGGCTCCTCCTGGGAAGGTGAATGGTCAGTAGTGATTGATTGGCCTAAAGTAATATATTCCCGGCCGTTTTACAAGAATTAACAGGAGCTAACCGTGTTACCGGCTGCTCCTTTTTTTACCGCAGGCTTCCCTTCGGCCACTTTCCAGGGTCCGAAAGGCTGTGCTGAGCGGGAATGGAGCGGAGTGCTGCGCGGCGAGGAAAGTTTCGCAGGTTCAACAGTTTGCCGGTCGCGTAGCTTCCTCGTCCCGTCCCCAAAATTAGTAGAAGAGTGTTCTAAGGAAAATATTGGTTACCTTGCTTTAAAAACTGTTGACATTTGCAGGAATGCTAGTATATTCGCCATTTGTTGCGACACAAAAAACCATGCGCTTTGCGCAGTAATGGTAAATCCAAAAAAAGGGGTGATAACGTCAATGAAAAAACTGATCTCTTTAGCTCTCTGCCTGTCCCTGGCTCTGGTCTTCGCTGCTGGCTGCAAGAAGAAAGAAGAAGCTCCGGCTCCCGCCGCTGAGCAGGCTGCTCCGGCTGCTCCGGCTGCTCCGGCCCAGGCTCCGATGTCTTCCGCTAAGGCTGCTCCGGCTGCTCCTGCAGCTCCGGCCGCTCCGGCTGAGAAGAAGTAATTCGAAGCAGGGTGCGCCCTGTTTCAAAAAGCCCACAGAGCGATCTGTGGGCTTTTTTAGTGTCTGCGCTACCCATTTACCTTGACAACTGGCGAGCGGCAATGCTATTTGAAGAGGTCGACCAATACAATGAGGGAGGAAGTCATGGAAAGAACGTTCGCAATTATCAAGCCTGATGCAGTGGAAAGAAACGTGTCCGGCAAGGTGCTGGCAATGATAGAGGAAGGCGGCTTCAAAATCGTAGGGATGAAGAAGATCCGTCTCTCCAAGTGCCAGGCAGAAGGCTTCTACTACGTGCACAAAGAGCGTCCGTTCTTCGGCGACCTCTGCACCTTCATGTCCCGCGGCCCGGTCATCGTGCTGTGCCTCGAGAAAGAGAACGCCATCGCCGACTGGCGCAAGCTGATGGGCGCCACCAACCCGGCCAACGCCGAGGAAGGCACCATCCGTAAAAGCCTCGGCGTCAGCATCGAGGAGAACACCGTGCACGGCTCCGACGCCCCGGAGACCGCAGCCTTCGAAATCCCCTACTTCTTCAGCCAGCTCGAACTGGTCTAGTGCCGGACAAGTGAGGTAAACAAGAGCCCTTCGCGAGAAGGGCTTTTTTTGTACAGGTATGGAAAAAACCGACGTAAAGAATCTCACCCTGGAAGGGCTCGAGAATTTCATCGCAGGACTTGGCAAGGAGCGCTTCCGCGCCAAGCAGATCTTCAAGTGGCTCTACCAGATGGATGCGCGGAGCTTTGCCGAGATGACCAACGTCTCCAAGGAGTTCCGCTCACAACTGGAGGAGATCGCCCTCATCAGCAACTTCGATCCGGAAGCGGTGGAGGCCTCCGAGGACGGCACCAGGAAGTACCTGTTCCGTCTCGCCGACGGCAGCGCCGTGGAAAGCGTGCTGATCCCGGACGAGGGGCGAAACACGCTCTGCATCTCCAGCCAGGTCGGCTGCGCCATGGGGTGCGCCTTCTGCCTGACCGGCACCTTCGGGCTGTCGCGCAACCTGACCACCGCCGAGATCGTCAACCAGGTCTGCGCGGTGAAGCGGGAACAGCCGGTGAGCAACATCGTCTTCATGGGGATGGGGGAGCCGCTCGCCAACCTCTCCGCCGTCATCCCGGCCGTGAAGATCCTGACCGATCCCGACGGCTTCCAGTTCTCCACCCGCAAGGTGACCGTTTCCACCTCGGGTCTGGTGCCGGAGATGGCCGAACTGGGTCGCGGCGCCACCGTGAACCTGGCGGTCTCCCTGAACGCCACCACCGACGAGGTCCGTGAAAAGATCATGCCGGTGAACCGGGCCTACCCGCTGAAGGATCTTTTGGCGGCCTGCAAGGCGTTCCCGCTCCCTTCCCGGCGCTGGATCACCATCGAGTACGTGATGATCAGGGACCTGAACGACACCCTGGAGGACGCCAAGAGGCTGGTGCGGCTGATCAGCAACATCCCCTCCAAGGTCAACCTGATCCCCTTCAACGAGCACGAGGGGTGCGAGTTCAAAAGCCCGCCCCAAGAGACCATCGACCGTTTCCACAAGTACCTGTTGGACAAGAACGTGACGGTGATCACCCGCTCCAGCCGTGGAGGCGACATCTCCGCCGCCTGCGGGCAGCTGAAGGGGAGACTGGACCAGCAGGCGGGGAAAACAGACGGTGAAGAGTGAATGGTGAAAGGTGATAATCTAGCAGCAATTTTCAGTTAGCGGGAGGTCAGGGTGACCTATTCACCTTTCACCCTTCACCTTTCACCGCCTTTAGGAGGGGCAGATGACCAATGAGATAATCGGAGTTATCGGAGGGAGCGGGCTGTACGAGATGGAAGGGATGACCGATGTCCAGCAGATCATGGTGGACACCCCCTTCGGCCGCCCGAGCGACGAGTACGTGACCGGCACCCTGGACGGCGTGCGCATGATCTTCCTCCCCCGTCACGGCAAGGGGCACCGCTTCACCCCCAGCGAGGTCAATTACCGGGCCAACATCTACGGCATGAAGAAACTGGGGGCCAGCAGGGTCATCTCGGTTTCCGCCGTGGGGAGCCTCCGCGAGGAGATCGCCCCGGGTCACATCGTGGTGCCGGACCAGTTCATCGACCGCACCCGCGGCTTCCGCAAGGACTCCTTCTTCGGCAACGGCGTGGTGGGCCACGTCCAGTTCGCCGATCCCGTCTGTGCCGATCTCTCGGCCACTCTCTTCGAAGCAGCCCAGGAGGCGGGCGCCACCGTCCACCGCGGCGGGAGCTACGTCTGCATGGAGGGGCCTGCCTTCTCCACCCGCGCCGAGTCCCATCTCTACCGCTCCTTCGGCGCTTCCATCATCGGCATGACCAACCTGACCGAGGCGAAGCTCGCCCGCGAGGCGGAACTTTGCTACGGGGTCATCGCGCTCTCCACCGATTACGACTGCTGGCACGAGTCCCACGACGACGTCTCGGTGGACGCCATCATCGCCATCATCAAGTCCAACGTGGCCATGGCCAAGAAGATCATCCGTGGCGCCGTCGCCAAGCTCTCCCAGGAGAAGGGATGCGCCTGTTCCGAGGCTCTCAAGTACGCCATCATCAGCGACACCTCGGTGATCCCGGTGGAAACCCGGGAGAATCTGGAACTGATCATCGGCAAGTACCTGTAAGAAAGCCATCCTCACCCTGGCCCTCCCCTTGAAGGGGAGGGGACGTATCGCTGCTGTCTCTGTTGGAATTAGCTTTCTTTTAGGATCTGGTTCCTGTACAATCTGGTTTTTTCGGGAGGTTTCAATGAGCATTCTGGTCGTCGGTTCGGTCGCACTTGATTCAGTGGAGACTCCCTTCGGCAAGCGCGAGCGCGTCCTGGGCGGCTCCGCCACCTACTTTTCCACCTCTGCCAGCTTCTTCACCGATGTGAACCTGGTTGCGGTGGTGGGGGAGGACTTTCCCGAGGAGCACACCCGTTTCCTCTCCTCCCGCAACATCGACCTCACCGGCCTCTCCAGGGTCCCCGGCGAGACCTTCCACTGGAAAGGGTGCTACGGCTACGACCTCAACGAGGCCCAGACGCTGGAGACGCACCTGAACGTCTTCGAGACTTTCCGGCCGGTGATCCCGGAGTCCTACGCGGATACCGAATACCTCATCCTCGCCAACATCGATCCCGAGCTGCAGATGGAGGTCCTCAACCAGGTGAGGAACCCGAAGGTGATCGCCTGCGACACCATGAACTTCTGGATCTCCTCCAAACCGGAGGCGCTCAAGGAGGTCATCCGCCGGGTCGACTTCTTCATCATCAACGAGGGTGAGGCCCGCCAGCTCTCCGGCGAGGTCAACCTGATCCGCGCGGCCAGAAAGATCATCGGCATGGGGGTGAAAAACCTCATCGTCAAGCGGGGTGAGTACGGCGTGCTGATGTTCAACGGCCATTCCACCTTCGCGGCCCCGGCCTTCCCGCTGGAGGAGGTATTCGATCCGACCGGCGCCGGCGACACCTTCGCCGGGGGCTTCATGGGGTATCTGGCCAACACCGGCAACCTGAGCGAGGAGGGGATTCGCCAGGCGGTGATCTTCGGCTCGGTGATGGCCTCCTTCAACGTGGAGGCCTTCAGCCTGGACCGTCTCAAGTCCCTGACCTATCCCGAGATCGAGGCGCGCTACCGCAGCTTCAAGCAGATGACCCACTTCGAAGGGGTCGGCGAACCCTGATGCCGACGCCGTCCCCTCATTGACAAGACAGTGTTGATCTGTTAATTTTTCCGCGTAGTCATTTCGCGATGTTGCAGGTGAGGTGTATGGTTCGAAGGCTGCTTCTCATCTTGGCTGTTCCGCTTGTTATCTCTTCCGGATGCGCCCTCAGCAAGGCCCAGAAGAACCGCGCCCTCTACCACTACCAGATGGGGCAGTCCTTCTACGCCGAGAACAACTTCACCAGCGCGCTGCAGGAGTTCTCGGAGGCGGAGAAACTGACCCCAAAGGACCCGGTCCTCTTGAACGACCTGGGGCTCACCTATTTCCGCAAGGGTCGCTATGATCTCGCCGAGGGGAAATACCTGAAGGCGATCGACCTGAAGCCGGACTACTCCGAGGCCCGCAACAACCTGGGGGTCACCTACCTGGAGATGAAGCGCTGGGACGACGCCATCGCCCAGTTCAAGATCGTGCAGAACGACATTTTCTACACGAGCCAGGACAGCGCCGCCATCAATCTGGGGCTTGGCTACCTGGGCAAGGGGGAATACCCGGAGGCGCTCAGGGTGCTGAGAGGGGCGGTAGCGAAGAACCCCAACGATCCCCGCGGCAGGCTGAACCTCGGTCGCGTCTACTTCGCGATGGACAAGACCGAACTGGCGATCGAGCAGTACCAAAAGGCGCTGGCGCTCAACAACTCCTACGCCGCCGCCCATTACAACCTGGGGCTGGCGCTTATGAAGCAGAAGCAGAACCGGGCGGCCCGGGACGCCTTCAAGGAAGTGGTGCGCATCGCTCCCGACTCGGAGATGGGGCAGCTCTCCAGGGAATACCTGGACCTGCTGAAGTGAGGCGACGTGGCTGAGCCAGAAAATGACATGGCGAATGTGCCGGTTGGCCAGTACCTGAAGGGGGTTCGCCAGGCGCGCGGGCTCGAACTGGACGAGGCCAGCCGGGTTACCAAGATCGGCAAGAACTACCTGCAGGCGATCGAGGCGGGCGAGTTCGAGAAACTCCCCAGCGCCGCCTACATCAAGGGTTTCCTGCGCCTGTATGCCGAGTTCCTGTCGCTCTCCGGCGACGAGGTGGTGGCCCGCTACCAGAACTCGCTTCCCAAGGCCCCGCAGGTGGCGCCAAGCACGCAACGAGTCGGCGCAGGGAGGGTAGCCCCTTCCAAAACCGGCAGTCCCAGCAGATGGGTGATTCCGGTGGTGCTGCTGGCCCTGGTGGTCGTGGCAGCCATCTTCTTTTCCCCGGAAAGCGACCAGAAGCCGGCCCGCCAGGCGCAGCCGGTGCCGCCGCCTCCCGCCGCGCAGCCCGCTCCGGCTCCGGCCGTCGCCGTGCAGCCGCAGCATAGCTCGGCCACCGCCGCCGCCCCGGCTCCTGCCCCGGCAAGCGCCCCCGCCCCGGCGACTGCCTCGGCCCCTGCCACTGCTCCCGCTCAGGCAACGCCACCTGCCCCGGCCACCGCACCCCCGCAGGCAGCCGCCCCGGCCAAGGCCACTACTCCCGCCGTTCCCGCCGCGCAGAACAAACCGGGTGGCGTGGTGCTCAGACTCCGCTTCACCAAGGACAGCTGGCTCAGTATCACCATCGACGGGAGTATCTCCCAGCGCTACGACCTTCGCGCCGGCGATATCATCGAGTGGAAGGGGAGCAAGTCGTTCGTGGTCGATGTCGGCGACGGCGGCGCGGTGGACGGTGAGTTCAACGGCCGCCCGCTCAAAGCGCTGGGCGAGACGGGCAGGCCCGCCCACGTGGAGCTGAAGGGGAGCTGATCCGGCAAGAAAAACGGCGCGAATGCCGCTTGGGAGCGGGTTCCCCCTTGACAGTCGCCATTCTAATGCTAGAATCTGTGTGTCTTTTTTAATAATAATGTCGGAGCAAGCATTTTGACAAAGCAGCCCAAACGGATACTGGTGGTCGACGACGAGGAAAACGCCCGCCTC
>NZ_DATFBA010000222.1:0-20509 GCF_035254065.1 Geomonas sp. | reverse complement strand
GTCGACCGCGGTCTCCGCCAGCCACATCCCCTCCGGGAAGCGGCCGAAGCGCGACTCGAAATCCTTGATCCCCCAGACCACCTGGGTCCGCTTGTCGCGGAAGTTCGCCCAGGGCATGATCATGTGGTTGTAGACCTGGGCGATGGCGGAGCCGTGCCCTGAGCGCCACTCCATGCTCTGCTTGTCGGCGTCCAGGATCGCCTGGTAGACCTCCCTGGCGAAGACCGCCATCCAGGAGAGCACGGTGGGGCCGAAATTGAAGCTCATCTTGGCGTAATTGCTGGTGATATCAAGCACGCGCTGCTCCCCGTCCAACACGCGCGAGGCGGAGTTGGCGGCGTAGCATTCGGCGGTGATCCGGTCGTTCCAGTCATGGTAGGGAAAGGCGGAATCCTGTATCTCGACCGCTTCCAGCCAGGGGTTCTCGCGCGGGGGCTGGTAAAAGTGGCCATGCACGCAAACGAAACGCTGCGACTGCTCCATGTTAGCCTCCTATGTTGTTGCCGACGTACACCAGCACGCTGAAAGGGCTGATGGTGACCATCTGCTCCTTGCCCGCCTCGGCCACGATGTTGCCGGGGGTCACCGATCCTGATCCCCGCCAGTGCTGGTCCGAGGAGTCCAGCACCTTTTCCCAGCTCCCGGCCGGCAGGCAGACCGAGACATCCTCGTGCATGTTGCTGAAACTGAACATGCAGACCACCCCGTTACTTCCCGACTGCCTCCTCACGCAGAGGGTCTTCTCCTTCTGCATGCCCATCACCTCGATCCCCTCCCGCTGCATCACCTGCATGGCCGGCAGCCTGCGCAGGGAGAGGAGCTTTTTGTAGAACTCCAGGATGAGAGCCTGCTCCCCTTCCCTTTTCCGGATAAGGTCGAGCTTGCACTCCAGGAAGACCGATTCCGCACTGGGGTCCGGAATTTCGCCTTCGCAGACCCCCGAGGCATGCTCCTCGTGCTTCCCCTTGCGCACCGCATCGATCAGCTCCTGATCGGTGTGGCTGATGAAATAGTGGAACGGGGCGCGCTCGCCATACTCCTCGCCCATGAAGATGAGCGGGATGTAGGGTGAGAGGATCACCACCCCCGCCGCCAGAAGGAGCTTTTCCAGCGGCTGATTTGTGCTCAGCCGGTCGCCGCACTTGCGGTTGCCGACCTGGTCGTGGTTCTGGGCGAAGACGACGAATTTGGAGGTGGGCTGACCCTTCCCCTCGCCGCCGTAGCGGCGCCTGCGGTAGTGGGAATACTCGCCGGTGAAGACGTAGGCCTCCTGGTAGGCCTTGACCATCTGGCTGAACTGTCCGAAGTCCTCGTAGTAACCGGTGGTCTCCCCGGTCAGCAGGGTGCGCAGGGCATGGTGGAAGTTGTCGCACCACTGGGAGTCGATGCCGTAGCCGCCGATCTCGGGAGGGTTGATCAGGCGGGCGTCGTTGGTGTCGTTCTCGGCGAAGAGGAAGATCTGCCTCGCCAAAAGCTCGCGCTGGCGGCGCACCTCCTCGGAGAGGCCCAGCAGGAAATGCCGGGGGGTCATGTCGAAGATCCAATCCACGGCGTCCAGGCGCAGGGCGTCGATGTGGAATTCGTTGATCCAGTACATGGCGTTGCACATGAAGAATTCCAGCACCGGATCGCTGTAGGGGCCGTCGAAGTTGATCGCGCCGCCCCAGGGGGTGCGGTACTTGTCGGTGAAGTAGTAGCCGAATTCCCCGATGTGGTTACCTTCCGGGCCGAAGTGGTTGTAGACGACGTCGAGGATCACCGCCAGTCCCTTGCGGTGGCAGGCGTCCACGAACCGCTTCATGCCGCCCGGGCCGCCGTAGGTGTTCTGGGGGGCGAAGTGGTGCACACCATCGTACCCCCAGTTGCGGTCGCCGGAAAACTGGGAGACCGGCATGATCTCCACCGCCGAGATCCCCAGCTCCAGCAGGTAGTCCAGGAAGCCGATAGCAGCCTCGAAGGTCCCCTCCCTGGTGAAGGTCCCGATGTGCAGCTCGTAGATGCGGTACTCCTCCAGGGGAATGCCGCTCCACCCAGCATCCTGCCAGTTGAACAGGGTCGGGTCGACCACCTGGGACATCTCGTTGACGCCATTGGGTTGAAAGCGGGAGACCGGGTCCGGTCGGGGTGGCTGGTCGGCGATCTGGTAGATGTACTGGTCGCCGTCTTCCACACCGGGTACCAGCGCCGAGAAATAACCGAACTCCTCCTTTTCCATGGTTACCGTACCGACCGCTTTGCCTGACAGGATCAGGACCGACATCTTTTCCGCCCTGGGCGCCCACACACGGAAACGGGTTCCCTCGCCTTTCACCACGTTGGCACCGATATCCATCTGCCAGCCGGCCGTTACCATAGAAGCACCTCCTGTCATGCCAAGACGGTGTCTGTGAAGCCTGTGAAGGGGCAGCTCAGCGTTTAACGATACTTTATGATATACCCATGTCAACAGTCAGTCAGGCGCAATTTGCTGGCGCCGCTACCGAAGAAAAAATCGCTGTCACAGCTGGACTTTTATGACTTTGTCGCTCCAAGGGGACTCTCTTAAAGAGTGCCTTTTTTACAGGTTTGACAATGCCAGGCCGTATGGTATCTGGGTAGGTTGCGCCGCAGCCGAACCAATGAGTGCATTTTCATATTTTATGAGGTAAAGATAGCCGTGACTGAGCGGGGTAACCATGAAAAGTGGAGCCAAGAAGGTCATAATTGCCGCTTTGGCAGCCAACCTGCTGATCGCCGCCACCAAGGCGGTCGCCGCCTGGCTTACCGGCAGCTCGGCGATCCTCTCCGAGGCGATCCATTCCCTGGTTGACAGCGGCAACCAGGTGCTGCTCCTGCACGGTCGGCGGCAGGCCGCGCGGGCACCGGACGAGGAGTTTCCCTTCGGGCATGGCAAGGAGATCTACTTCTGGAGCTTCGTCGTATCGATCCTGGTCTTCTCATTAGGCTCGGGGCTTTCCCTTTTTGAAGGGATCAGCCACATTCTGAGCCCCGCCGGGATGCGCAACGTCGGGGTGAACTACACAATCATTGCAGCATCCATCATCTTCGAGGGGATCTCCTGGATCGTTTCCATCCGCGAATTCCGCAAGGCGAAAGCGGTGTCACAGAGCTACCTGGAGGCGATCCGCAAGGGGAAAGACCCCAGCATGTTTCTGGTGGTGCTGGAGGACAGCGCCGCCTTGCTCGGCCTCTTCGCGGCATTGGCCGGCATTTTCCTGGCGGAAGCGACCGGCAACCCGGTCTACGATGGGGCCGCCTCGGTCGTCATCGGACTCATCCTGGGCGGAACCGCCATCCTGATCGCCAAGGAAACCAAAGGGCTGCTGGTGGGAGAGGCAGCCTCCAGGGAGGTGATCCAGACCATCCGTGAGATCGTCAGCCACGGTGAGCACGTGGAACACGTCAACGAGGTGCTGACCCTGCACATGGGCCCCGAATATATCGTGGTGACCATCAGCCTCGATTTCGTGGACGAGGTGTCGGCCGGTGAGGTCGAACGGACGGTCCCGTTGCTTGAGGCGGAGATCAAGCGGCGGGTCCCGGAGGTGCAGAAAGTGTTTATCGAGGCGGAGGCCTGGCGCAGGCCCAAGCTGCGCAGCAAACTGCTGGAGGGGACGGTGGGAAAATGAAAGAAAGGGCCGGGATCAGAAGATCGCGGCCCTTTCTCTTACGGCATGCCGTTACCCGGGGTTAGGATTTTACGGTCTGCAGCGCTTCCCTTACGAAGGCCAGGTGGCGCTGCTCATCGGCATAGTTCTGCTGAACGATAGCGGTGATATCCACCGGGAAGTCCATCTTGCAGGCTTCCTCATACCTTGAGGTGGTCAGCTTCTCGTTCGTCTCCATCGCCTCCAGCGCGCCTTTGGTACCGGTCAGGCTCCGCAGGGCGGTGAACCCGGAGATGAGGAACCCTTTGAAATCGGAGCTGAGCTCGGGCGGTGTCCCCCCCAGTTCCAGCATCTTGGCCGACAGCAGGTCGATGTGCTTGCGGTGATCCGCCTGGAACTGGATCAGCTTGTCCTTGATCACCTGCTCGTTCACGTTTTTAATTGCCTGGTCGTAGGCATGAGTGGCGTCGACGTCCAAGTGGATCAACTTCTCGAGGTTGTTGAGAATGTCATCTCTGTTCATGGGCTACCTCCAGATTATTGAAAATTGTCTAAGGTTAGCACGCGGGTTATTTTGCTTCCTGCGGAGATTCTGCCGGACCACTAGCACTAGGTGGCCGTCTTGGCAGTACCGGCCCCAAGCGGTCGTCCTCCCTGCGCCGCTTTTATTGGGATAGCTTCCAAATCACCGATGCGGGTGCCTGCAGGTGGTGCTCCATCACTCTTCTTCCCGTATTCTCTCCAGGATCTTCCACCCGTGACCCGTCTGGTGCTCGTGATTCTCCCCTACTTCCTTCGCCATTTCCTTGCTGGCTAACCACTTGGTGATGCTGCCACATCCTGCCTTGCACTCGGGAAGGTATTCATACGCTGTGTAGTCGTGATCCATGGAAAACTCCTCCGAACTTCCCACTCCAACGACGTCGACTGCATTCCTCGCGGCACGACATGCCTGTCCACGAAAGTGGTCGGGATTCGATCCCTCCACTCTCAGGATACTGCTACTGCCAGCCTACTTGCAATCATCCATCCATAAGCAGCCGTGCTGACCGCATTGCCGGGCCTGCCCGGACTCGAAGCATTCCCGGTTCCCTTCTTTGCGCTGAATCACCCTGATCAGGTCGCTTTTTTTCATTTTTCCAACGGCAATTTCCATCTGCTGGGCGATCTCTTTGATTTCCTGTAATTTCATGTTTCTTCTCCTTTTCCTGCTCCTCGGCAGGGAGTTATTTCAACCTCTGTCACTTCGACAGGGAGTCGTTTTATTGGCACGATTTAATAATTTAGCCGTCCCGTTTCCCTTGTCAACCTGAGACAGGGAACCAATTCGGAGTAGGTACCATTCATCATTCCTGCGCGTGGCCGGGGCGAGATCAGCTGTGATAGACTGGGGCTGGAAGGAGGCTGCATCGTGAGTCTGGAGCAATACCACCGCAAGAGGGATCTCGGCAGAAGTAACGAGCCTGCCCCCAAGGCCAGGGATCGGGAACCGGTGCTGCGCTTCGTGGTTCATAAGCACGCTGCCTCGCACCTGCACTACGATTTCAGGCTGGAACTGGACGGAGTGCTGAAGAGCTGGGCCATTCCCAAGGGCCCGTCCCTGGACCCGTCCGTGAAACGGCTCGCCATGATGGTGGAGGACCACCCCTACGACTACGGGAGCTTTGAGGGGGTGATTCCCAAGGGGAACTACGGCGCCGGTGAGGTGATCATCTGGGACCAGGGGACCTATCGCGCCGCCCGTACCGATGACCATCAGCACGATGAGCAGCTGCTGAGCGAAGGGCTGCGCAAGGGGGACCTGAAATTCGTGCTGGAAGGGGAGAAGCTGAAAGGCGAGTTCGCGCTGGTGAGGATCAAGAGCGAAAACGACAACACCTGGCTGCTCATCAAGAAAAAGGACAAATTCGCCACCGAGCAGGATGTCACCTTGCAGGACCGTTCCGTGGTAAGCAACGCAACTATCGAGGAGCTCAAGGGAGGTACCGCGGCCAGGACGCCGGTAAAGGAGGGGTCAGCAGGCAGCCGGTCGGCCAGTCCTGCTGGTGCCCATCCCCCCCCGGCCGCTGCCGCGCAAGCGAGCGCGCCGGTGCCCCCCACACCAGCGGCAGGGCTCAGCAGATCGGCGGCAGGGCCCAGTAGACCGGCGACCGCGCGCAGCAAGCCGGCAGCGCCCATGCCGCACGAGGTTAGGCCGATGCTGGCGAGCTCCGCCGCGGAACCATTCGACGACCCGGACTGGCTCTTCGAGATCAAGCTGGACGGCTATCGGACGGTGGCGGAAATCAAGCAGGGCAAGGTGCTCCTGTATTCCCGCAACAACATCTCCTTCAACAAGAAATTCCCCTCCATCGTCAGCTCGCTGGAATCTATCGGCAGGGACGCGGTCCTGGACGGCGAGGTGGTAGCGCTCGACGAAAACGGCAGGTCGTACTTCCAGTTGCTGCAGAATTACCAGCGGACCGGCGAAGGGAGCATCGTCTATTACGCCTTCGATCTCCTTTACCTGGACGGGGAGGACCTGCGGGGCCTGCCTCTTGTCACCAGGAAGGAGATGCTGGCCGGCATGTTGCCCGATCTCCCCAACGTGAGGTACAGCGATCACATCCTCGAATACGGCAAGGACTTCTTCGAGCTGGCCCAGAAGAACAACCTGGAAGGGATTCTCGCCAAGAAGTCTGCCAGTCCCTACCTGACAGGAAGAAGAAGCAGAGATTGGCTGAAGATCAAGATCCGTCTCGAGCAGGAAGCGGTCATCTGCGGCTTCACCGAGCCGCGCGGCAGCCGGAGGAACTTCGGCTCCCTGGTGCTGGGGGTCTACGAGAACGAGGAACTGGTCCACATCGGACTGACCGGTGGGGGCTTCGACGATTCCGGGTTGCAGGAGATCTATGGAAAGCTGCAGCCATTGGTCCAGCAGGAATCACCCTTCAAGAAGCGGATCAAGACCGACATGCCGGTCAAATGGGTAAAGCCTGAGTTGGTCTGCGAGGTGGAGTTCTCCGAGTGGACCGACGAAGGGGTGATGCGGATACCGATCTTCCTGGGGCTGCGGGAGGACAAGGAGCCGAAGCAGGTGGTCCGGGAACTCTTCTCCGGGGCGGTGGCGGAGGTCGAAGAGGCAAGCGGAGAGGCCGCCGGAGGCGGAAAGGAGGACGAGGACGGGAAGGACCGGGTGATGGTGATCGACGGCAGGCGGCTCGAACTTTCCAATCTCGACAAGATTTTCTGGCCTGAGGACGGCTACACCAAAGGGGACGTCATCGAATACTACCGGAAGATGGCCCGTCTGATCCTTCCCCACCTGCAGGACCGGCCCGAATCGCTGTACCGCACCCCGCACGGCATAACGGAGAAAGGTTTCTTCCAGAAGGAAGCGGGAGCGCTGCCGCCCCCCTGGATGACGACCAAGGAGATTTATTCGAAGCACGTGGACAAAAACGTGAAGTTCTTCGTCTGTCAGGACGAGGCAACGCTGGTGTACATGGCGAATCTTGGCTGCATCGAGATAAATCCCTGGCTGTCGCGCATCCAGCATCTCAACAATCCCGATTACTTCGTGATCGATCTCGACCCCGAGGACATAGAGTTCGAGAAGGTGATCGAAACGGCGCTTGCCGTGCACGAAGTGTTGGAACGGGCCGGTGCCGCCAGTTTTCCGAAGACCTCAGGTGCCACGGGAATCCACATCTACGTTCCGCTTGGGGCCAAGTACGACTACGAAACGGCGGAGAAGTTCGCCAGGATCGTGGCAGAGCTGGCGCACCGAAAAGTGCCGGATTTCACCAGCCTGCTGCGCAGCCCGTCCAAGCGGCAGCAAAAAGTCTACCTGGATTTCCTGCAAAACAAGGCAGGGCAGACCCTGGCCGCCCCCTACAGCATCCGGCCGAGGCCGGGGGCCACCGTCTCCACGCCGCTTGGCTGGGAAGAGGTGAAACCGGGGCTGCATCCCTCTCAGTTCACCATAAAGAACATCTTTCAGCGGGTGGAGCGGCTCGGGGACATTTTCAGCGGGGTATTGGGACCGGGCATCGACATCGAAGCCTGCATCGAAAACCTGGAGAGAAAATCGAGATGACCGCAACTGGTCCAGCTATAACAATTTAATATCATTACATATTTTTCCGTGACACCGATCAATTCACGCTATCAACGGTATGTGCTCCATGCTATACTGGCGTTAGTAACAAGTCACAGGTAGGAGGTGAACCATTATGTTACGTTGGGCGCTGATATTCTTCATCATCGCAATCATCGCCGCGTTCTTCGGGTTCGCCGGGGTGGCCACTGCGGCGGCAAGCATCGCGAAACTGCTATTCTACCTCTTCATCGCGATCGCCGTAATTATGCTGATAGCTGGGCTGCTGGCCGGGCGAAGCATCACCCGATAACGACTTACCTAACAGAGACCTTGAATACCATAGGCGGCCAAACATCGGCCGCCTTTTTCGGTTTTATCCCCTTACCACTTGCTTTATCAACCGAACTCTCTACTCCTTTTCCAGCTGCTTCCGGATCTCCGCCAATTCTTTTTGGCGCTCCTCGCTCGCCTCCGGGTAACTCATCTTCAGATCTTTCAGAGTGTCGAGAATCACCTGCGACACTATCAGCCTGGCGTTCTTCTTGTCATCGGCCGGCACCACGTACCAAGGTGCGTGCTTCGTGCTGGTTGCGCTCAGACATTTCTCGTAGGCGTCCATGTATTGCTTCCAGAAACTTCTCTCCTCCAGGTCGGCCTGCGAAAACTTCCAATTCTTTTCGGGATTGTCGATCCGCTCCAGGAAGCGCTGCCTCTGTTCCTCCTTGGAGATGTGCAGGTAAAACTTGATGATGTGCGTGCCATTTCGGTGCAGGTGGGTCTCGAGGTCGAGGATGGAGCGATAGCGGTCGCGCCAGATATCCTTATCGTTGGTGAGATGGTCCGGCAGGCTCTCCGCGTTAAGCAAATCCGGATGTACCCGGACGATCAGCACCTCCTCGTAGTAGGAGCGGTTGAAAATACCAATCCGCCCACGCTCGGGAAGACGAACCACGCCGCGCCAGAGGAAATCGTGCCACAGCTCCTGCCCGCTTGGGTGCTTGAAGGAGTACACCTCGCACCCCTGCGGGTTGATGCCGGACATCACGTGCTTGATGGCGCTGTCCTTGCCGCCGGCGTCCATAGCCTGGAATATGAGTAGCAACGACCAACTGTTGTTGGCGTACAAGAGCGCCTGCAACGCGCTTAGCCGCTGGGTGTGGTCGTCCAGTAGCTCCTGGTACTTCTCCTTGGAGCCGTAGAAAGGGTCCACCAGGGTGGGAAGCTTCTTGAGGGAGACGTTCTGGCCGGGCTTTACCTTGAAATCTTTCGTCTTGATTTTCATCTCTCCACCAGCCTACTCATTGGAATCCCCCGTCCTCGGGCGGGAGGAAGGAGTTCGCGGCAGCCCCCAACCGACTGAGACGGCGGTGATACCGGAACTTCCACGCCTTCGAGTATACCAGCAGTCAGTCCCCCGGAAAGGCTACGGTCGTTATCAGCGCCGTCTCCGCCTGCCTGGAATCCAGGCGCGTGTGCTGGACCACGATGGGGATGTCGGAGTCGATGGTGCAGGCGTAATCGACACCTTTCGGGATGGGCTCAGGGTCGGTCAGGTTGTTGAACCTGAGGTGCAGGGTACGCCGGGCGGGGACGGTTACCCGGTAGGGCCCGGCCGGGTCCCGGTCCTTGAAGAAAATGGTCAACTCAACCTGGGCGTCCTCATTGCTGGTGTTGAGCAGACAAGCGGTTTCATGGCTGGCCATCTCCGGTTCCGGCCCGTGGCTCCAAGCGGGGATGTACCCTTCCGCGATGGCCCAGTGTTTTCTACCGATTATGGTATCCGCCATAACTGTAGCCTCCAGTAATGTGTGTCCGTCGGTACCCTCTTTCCCCATTCGCTCCTTTTTTACCGTTGCCGGCTTCCCTCACCCCTGCCCCTCTCCCGGGGGGCGAGGGGAGGATTAAACTCAGAGGGCACTTTCTGGCATCCCCTCCCCTTCAAGGGGAGGGTCAGGGTGAGGATGGGTTTGTCACCCGCAGGCGCCTCTTCCCCACCATGAACGCCGCCGCGGCCGCTACTCCGGCTGCAGCAAGGCCCACTCCCCACCATTTGCGCTCCGTCATCCAAAGCTCAGGGCTCTTGTCACGCGCTCGGGCGTCGAACTCCCCGTGGGTGCCGTAAGGGCCCGGGACCGGATGCCACAGGTTGTCGGGGCGGTCTTTCCTCTCCGGTTGGTCGGTCTGCTGTGCATCGTACCCTTTGCCGCTCAGGTAGCGGTCCAGCAACCCCGGAATGAAGCGGTTACCCCACATCGCCTTCACCGTCGACATCCCGACGTAGAGTTCCCGGCGCCGGTGATGGGCGGCCCAGATCACCGCATCCGCCGCCACCTCCGGCTGGAAGATGGGAGGGACTGGCTGCGGCTTGTTGGGAAGGCGTGATTTGACCCAGCTGAACTGCGGGGTGTTGAGCGCCGGCATCTGGACCATGGTGAGGTGCACCTTGCTCTTGTCATGGCGCAACTCGCAGCGGATGGAGTCGGTGAATCCCCGGATGCCGTGCTTTGCGCCGCAGTATGCCGACTGCAGCGGGATGCTGCGGTCGGCAAGCGCGGAGCCGACCTGCACGATTACCCCTTGGTCGCGCGGGAGCATTCTGCTCAGGGCCGCTGAGGTGCCGTAGACCGTGCCGAGATAGGTCACCTCGGTCACCCGCTTGAACTCCTCGGCGCTGATGTCCTTGAAACTGGCGAAGACGCTGGTCATGGCGTTGTTGACCCAGATGTCGATGGGGCCGAACTGGTCCTCCACCTGCGATGCCGCATGCTCGACCTGCTCGGGACTCGCCACGTCGGCCACCAGCGGCAGTGCCGAGCCGCCGAGTTCCTCCACTTCCCTCTTGACCGTCTCAAGACGTTCCCGGTCGCGGGCTATGAGGCCTATCCTCGCCCCCTCACGTGCGAAGGCGTGCGCGATGGCCCGCCCGAGCCCCGCCGAAGCACCGGTCACCACTATCGTTTCTCTCTTTCCGGAAGGAGTCATAGTCTCACCTCGCCCTGTAATCTTCCCTAGATGTGCTTAGCCAGCCAAAACAGCCGTTCACCCTGAGCTTGTCGAAGGGCGTGAAGCTCACACGGCAGATGAAGACTGAGAAAGCTGGCACTGATGCTTCGACAAGCTCAGCACGAACGGCCCAGCCTTTCCAAGGTGATCGGTTACTTCATTGTTCCTTGGCCCGCTTGAAGGCCATTTGCAGAAATTCCGCCAGATGGATCGCCTTCCTGTTGGTCCCCTGCATGATCTGGGTCCGGCAGCTGAAGCCGTCCGCGATGATGAAGGTGTCCGTCGCGGCGCCCCTTACCGCCGGCAGGAGGTTCATCTCGGCTATCCTCATGGAGATCTCGTACTTGTCCTTTTCGAATCCGAAGGAGCCGGCCATGCCGCAGCAGCCCTGCTCCGGCTCCTCGAACTCGACCCCCATCTTCCTCAGCACCTCCCGTTCGGCACCCGCCTTGAGCACCGCTTTCTGGTGGCAGTGGCTCTGCAGGAGGGCTTTCGCCTTGAATTGCGGGGCCTCCAGTTCCTCCTTCTCCATCCACTCCGCCAGCAGCAGGGCGAGTCTGGTCAGCCTTTTCCCGTCCTCGTGGGTCGGCATCAGGTCCGGCAGCTCGTCCCGGAACACCGCCGCCGTACTCGGCTCCAGGATCACCACCGGGATCCCCTGCCGCACGTACGGGCTCAGCAGCTCGACCGTCTTCAGGACGCCGCGCAGGGCGTAGTCGATCATGCCGTAATCCATCGGTGGCCGCACCGCCGGCGGGCGCTCCTCGGGCACGATGACGCTGTAGCCGAAGTGCTCCAGCACCTCCAGCGCCGCTTTGAGCGCCTCCGGAAAGAAACAGTCGTTGAAGATGTCCGGGTAGAGAACGACCTTGCGGCTTCCCTCCCGTTTCTTCTCCTGGCTCCCGTACCAGGAGGTGAAGGTTTCCGTCGCGAAGACCGGCATGGCGCGCTCTCCCGCAATGCCGCCGATCTCCTTGATAACCGTGCTGAAGAAGGGGGCATGGGAGAAGAAGTTGGCGATAGCCGGCATCTTGGCTCCCAGCCGCCCCCAGATGCCGAAAAGGCCCATGGAATAGGCGGCCAGCGGCCGCAAACGGTGGCGGTAGTAATGCGATAAAAACTCCGCCTTGTAGCTCGCCATGTCCACGTTGACCGGGCACTCCCCTTTGCACCCCTTGCAGGAGAGGCAGAGCTCCAGCGCCTCCAGCACCTCCTTGCTTTTCCAGCCGTCGGTGACGAAGTCCTGCCTGAACATCTCGAACAGGACCCGGGCCCGGCCCCGGGTGGTATGCAGCTCGTCACGGGTCGCCAGGAAGCTCGGGCACATGAAAGCGTCGTGGGTCCTTCGGCAGTTGCCGACCCCGGCGCAGCGAAGCGACGCGGTGGCGAAGCTCCCCTGGTCGCTGGGGAAGCGGAAGTGGGTCTCGGGCTGCATCGGGTTGTAGTCGGTTCCCAGCCGCAGGTTCTGGTCGGGCAGGTACGGGTCGACGATCTTGCCTGGATTCATCTTCCACTGAGGGTCCCACAGCGCCTTGAACTGCCGGAAGGCTTCCATCAAATTGCTGCCGAACATCTTGGGCAGGAAAATCGCCTTAGACTGGCCGTCGCCGTGTTCGGCCGAAAAGGAGCCGCCGTACTTCACCACCAGGTCGGAGGCCTTGTCGATGAAGGACATGAAATTGCTGACCCCTTCGTGGGTGGCGAGTTCGAAGGAGATGCTGCAGTGGATGCAGCCGTCGCCGAAATGACCGTAGAGAGAGGCGATCAGGTGGTAGTCGTCCAAAAGCTTCTTGAACTCGCGCAGGTAGTCCCCCAGTTTGTCGGGAGGCACCGCTGCGTCCTCCCAGCCCGGCCAGCTCAGGGGAAGTCCCGGCACGTTGGCGGTGGCACCCAGTCCGGATTCCCGGATCTCCCACATCCTCTTCTCTTCCTTGGGGTCGGTGAAGAGCTTCACGGGGGGCGGGTTCTTTACCTTGGATAAGGCATCCATCGCCCGCTTGGCCTTGTCGTCAGCCTCCTCCTTGGTGTCGCCTCCGAACTCCGCCACCAGCCACCCCTTCCCTTCCGGCAGCAGGGTGAGGTCTTCCAGGTGCTCGCCCATCTTCTTCATGAAATCGACCAGCAGGTCGTCCAGCCCCTCCAGCGCGATCGGCTTGAACTTGAGGAGATCGGGGATGTGGTCGCCGGCGCTGTAGACGTCGGGATAGCCGACCACCAGCACGGAGCGGGCGGGGGGGCTGTGCACCAGACGCACCTTGGCCTCCAGGACGGTGACCAGGGTCGACTCGCTGCCGACCAGTGCGCGCGCCACGTTGAAGCCGTTCTCCGGCAACAGCTCGTCGAGGTTGTAGCCGGAGACCCGGCGCGGGATCTTCGGGTAGCGGGCGCGAATCTCCTTCTCGTAGCGGTCCCGGATCTGCTTGAGCCCGGCGTAGATCTCCCCGCGCCGCCCCCCTTCCGCGATGATCGCCTTCAGCTCGCTCTCGCTGGTGGGGCCCACCGTCATCCGCACGCCGTCGTAGGTGACCACCTCCATCTCCAGGATGTTATCGACCGTCTTACCTGCCATCACCGAATGGGTGCCGCAGGAATTGTTGCCTATCATCCCCCCCAGAGTGTTGTGATTATGGGTGGCCGGGTCCGGGCCGAAGGTGAGGTGGTACTGCTCCGCCTGATCCCTCAGGTGGTCCAGTATCACCCCCGGCTCGACCCTCGCCCACCCCTGCTCCGGATTGATCTCCAGCACCCTGTTCAGGTACTTGGAATGATCGATCACCACCGCCAGGTTGCAGGTCTGCCCGCACAATCCGGTGCCGCCGCCGCGGGAGACCACAGGAGCGCCGTGACGGTGACAAATCTGCAGGGTGTTGACGACTGCGTCGCGGGTCTTGGGTACCACCACGCCGATCGGGATCTTCCGGTAGTTGGAGGCGTCCGTCGAATAGACGGCCCGGTAGGTGGAGTCGAAATGCACCTCCGCCTCCACCGAATATTTCAGATCCGCCTCCAGCGATCCCGGATTCAGCTTCTCGTGGACGAATTCCTCGCTCTCCTCAGGTCGCGGCATAACCGGCTCCTTCAGCATGCTTCGACATCCGGTATGGCACCCCCGCGCGGGTCGGTGGTGTCCGTTTGGTTTTTTTCACATCTCCTTGCTCTCCCCTAAAGGGGCGAGGGTTAGAGTGCGAAACTCCTTGCCTCCTCTTCCCTTAACTCCAGCCCTAACCCCGGCCGGCTTCTGTTCGGCTGCAACAGGCCATGCACCGGCTCGATGAACCCTTCGAAGAGCATCTTCTCGATACGGACATGGTCGTGAAAGTACTCCAGGTGGCGAACGGCGGGGGCGGCGCAGCAGGGGTGGATGTGCAGGGATGGAGCGCAGTGGGAAGAAAGCGGCACCTGGAAACCCTCGCAAAGAGTGGCCGCCTGTAGAAATCCGGTGATTCCGCAACGGGTGGCGTCTGCCTGCAGGACATCCACCGCGCCGTACTCGAGCACCCGCTGGAAATAGCCCAGGTCGAATCCGTACTCTCCGGACGAGGTCTCCATGCCTGCGGGTGCCGCGTCGGTAACCATCCGCAGCCCTTCCAGGTCGTGGTGGACCACCGGCTCCTCGAACCACGACACCCCCTGGGCCTGCATCACTTCCGCCATGGCCAACGCCTGCTTTCTGCCATACCCGCCATTGGCATCCACGAACAGCTCAGCCTCCTTGCCGATGGCCTCACGAGCAGACCTGACCCTGGTTGGGTCCGCCTTGGCATCCCTGCCTATCTTCATCTTGACCCGCATGATCCCCTGGGAAACCCAGCCCGCCAGCTGCCTTTGCAGCTCCTGGATCGTGTAGGAGGTGAAGCCGCCGCTGCCATAGGCAGGGACTGCCTCCCGCGCCCCCCCCAAGAGGTCCACCAGGGAGACCTCCAGGAGCTTCGCCTTGAGGTCCCACAGCGCCGTGTCCAGCGCGGAGACCGCCATCATGCCGATCCCCGATTCGCCGAGGTTTCTGAGGGCGCCGGCCAGAAGCTGCCAGCAGCCGGGAATATCGCAGGGATTGCGCCCCATCAGGACCTCTGCCAGCTTCCCCTTGATGACGGTGGCAGCAGCCGCGTCGGCGTAGGTGTAGCCGACCCCCCTGGCGCCCCCGGCAAAAAGATGCGCCACGACCAAGGTCGTGGCGTCCCAGGAGTAGGTCCCATCCGATTCCGGCCGTTCGGTCGGAATCCGGTAGGCCTGCACCTCTACCCGCTCGATAGTGCTTACCTTCATATACCCCCTCGGTCAGCTGCTCAAAGCTCACTGCCTATGCTCCCTCTTCATAAAGGGGGCCCGGCCGGATGCTTTTAGTCCCCTCTCCCGAAGGGGGAGTGTTAGGGAGGGGGAACGCTGCTTGCCATTGGATGGAGCCCCGTGTTTCGGGGCTGTGCTCCCCCCACCCAGCCTCCCCCCTTCGGGAGGAGGAGCTGTCGGACCTCTACTTCTCTTTGCGTTCGCTCCTGGAAAGGAAGGTGGACATCATCTGCTTCGCCGACTGGCTCACGATGCCGCCCAGGTTGGGATCGCCTTTGAACAGAGAGCTCAGAAACCCCTTGGCCTGTTCAAAGGTTATGTGCGGCGGCAGCGGCGGCACGTCCGGGTCGCAGTGGGCGTCGATCACCACCGGCCGCTCTGCCGCGAGCGCCACCGTCCAGGCAGGCGCGATCTGATCGGGGCTGTTCAGCTCGATCCCCTCCAGCCCCAACAGCTCGGCGTAACGCGCGTAGGGGAAGGAGGGGACGTCCTGGGAGCCGCTGAACTTGGCATCGCCGTTCATGACCCTCTGCTCCCAGGTGACCTGGTTCAGGTCCTGGTTGTTGAGCACCAATATCACCAGGTTCGGGTTACTCCAGCTCTTCCAGTTCTTGGCGATGGTGATCAGGCCGTTGATCCCCTGCATCTGCATGGCGCCGTCGCCGACCATGGCGATCACCGGGCGGTCCGGATGGTTGATTTTCGCCGCTATGGCGTAGGGGACGCCGGGGCACATGGTGGCAAGCCCGCCCGAGAGCGAGGCCATCATGCCGGGCCGCACCTTCAGGTCCCGCGCGTACCAGTTGGCGGACGAGCCCGAGTCGCAGGTCAGGATGCAATTATTGGGGAGCCGTGAGGAGAGCTCCCAGAACAGCCGCTGCGGGTTGATGGGATGTGCCGGCAACATGGCGCGCGCCTCCATGATCTCCCACCACTCGCGCACGTTCTTTTCGATCCCCTCCCGCCATCCCCGGTCCCCCTTCCGCTGCAGCAGCGGGACCAGCGCCCTCAGGGTCAGCGTCGCGTCGCCCTGCAGGTTCACCTCCATCGGGTAGCGCAGGCCGAGCATGCGGGGGCTGATGTCGATCTGCACGCCCCTCGCCTGCCCTTCCTTGGGGAGGAACTCGGAATAGGGGAAGCCGCTCCCCACCATCAGCAGGGTGTCGCAATCCATCATCATCTCGTAACTGGGCTTAGTGCCGAGCAGGCCGATACCACCGGTTACGAAGGGAAGATCGTCGGCGATGGCCGCCTTCCCCAACAGTGCCTTGGCTACCCCCGCTCCCAGCATCTCGGCGACCACCGCAATCTCTTCAGAGGCACCCAGCGCACCGGCACCGACCAGCATGGCCACCTTCTTGCCGGCGTTTAGTATCTCCGCCGCCTTGCGCAGATCATCGCGGTTGGGGAGGACGTCGGGCCTGGAGAAGCCGAGCCCGGTAAAGGTGGTGCCGTGCTTGCGGTCGGGAGAGGTGACGGCGTCCAGCTCCTGGACGTCGTTGGGGAGGATGATGCAGGTCACCGTCCGCTCGGCCAGCGCGATACGGATGGCGCGGTCGACAAGCTGGCGGATCTGCGATGGGTTGCTCGCCATGTGCACGTAGTGACTGGCAACGTCCTTGAACAGCGAGATCAGGTCGACTTCCTGCTGGTAATCGGCGCCCAGGGCCGAAGTTGCCTGCTGCCCGATGATGGCCACCACCGGCTGGTGATCCAGCTTGGCGTCGTAGAGGCCGTTCAGCAGGTGGATGGCGCCCGGACCGGAGGTGGAGATGCAGATGCCGACCTCGCCGGTGAACTTGGCGTGGGCGCAGGCCATGAAGGCCGCCTCTTCCTCATGGCGGGCCTGCACGAAGGCCACCTTCTCCTTCTCGCGGCTCAATGCTCCCATCACGCCGTTGATGCCGTCACCAGGAAAACCATAGACCCGGCGCACTCCCCAGTCATAGAGTCGCTGTACCAGATAATCGCTGGTTGTTGTCATGCCGTTCCCCTCTTAAAAAGTTAGTTATTTTTAATTTTAAGCTAGAAGTCTATGTCGAGGGTCTGCTTTGTCAACCGGTGCCCTTTTTTTTGCTGGCGATTGACATGAGCTTCAACCCTGTTACTACAAAGGAATGTTTTTTCTGTGAGACCTTCGCCCTCCTCACCTCTCTTGTGTCATTGTTTGCTGTTGCGATGCCTGCCGTCAGGATTCACCTGTGTGAAAGTCCGCTCGTTGCCGGAGACAGCCGATGTCCAAGATGTCCAGACGTGCATTTCTGTGGTTCGCAGGCGGCAGCGGCTTCGCCATCGCCTCCAACGAGCCGCGGAAATTGATAAACAAGCTGATCCCGCAGGTGATACCACCGGAGTACATCCGGCCGGGGGAATGGGATTTTTTCGCCACCACCTGCCGGGAATGCCCGGCGGGCTGCGGCATGCACGTGTGGCACCGGGACGGCAGGGCCACCAAGGCCGAGGGAAACCCTCAGCATCCGGTGAACCGGGGCGGGTTATGCGCGCGCGGGCAGTCGGCACTGCAGGGACTCTACGACCCGGACCGGCTCCAGCAGGTGATCTATCGCCCGAAGGGAGGGGGCGAGAGGACGTCATCATGGCAAGAGGCGTTTTCCGCCATCGCAGCCCGAGTCTCCGCCGGCGGGAACGTCGTGGTCATCTCCAACCTGCAGACGGGGTCCCTGGCCGAGATCATGAAAGGCTTCGCCGGAGCCTTCGGCTCCAACAGGGTCCTCTTCTACGAACCTTTCAACTACGAAGCGCTACGCAGCGCCCACCAGCAGTTTTTCGGGCTCCCCGTCGTCCCCAGCTACCACCTCGAACGCAGTGACTTCATCCTGAGCCTCTCAGCCGATTTCCTGGAAACCTGGATCTCCCCGGTGGAGTTTGCCCGCGACTTCGCCGACCTGCACTCCTACCAGGGGGGCTCCCGCATGAACCGGATGGTCTACGTCGGACCGCGTCTCTCAATGACGGCGGCCAACGCCGACACCTTCCTGCAGGTTCCGCCCGGCTACGAACGGGTGGTCGTCGCCTCCATGCTGAAGATCATGATGGACAAGGGGGGGCTCAAGAACGATATCTCCGGCGCCAGAGCGGCCGTCGAGGCATTGTTTTCCCAGGCAGGACCGGTGCCGGGGCTTTCGCAGCAGGCACTGGAAGAGGTGACCCGCACCTTTGCCTCCGCGCGAGCACCACTGGTTCTGGCCGGACCGGTGGGAGGCAAGGGACCCGTCGCCACCGACACCGCCCTGGCCGCCTCGCTGCTCAATCACGCGGTCGGCGCCGTCGGCAACACGGTCGACTTCTCCCGCCCGCACGCACTCAGCAACACAGCCCTGGAGGCGGAGGTGGACGCCGTCTTCAATTCGCTGGGCCCCCAGGACATCGTCTTCGTCCACGACAGCAATCCCGGCTACACCCGGGCAGCGGCGGCCAGCCAGTTGAGCCGCGCCGGCATGGTGGTTTACCTCGGCACCATGATGGATGAGACCGCGCACAAGGCCCAGTGGGTACTCCCGATCGACTTCCCGCTGGAGAGTTGGGGCGAGTACCAGCCGTCGGCGGGGATAGCGGGTCTCATGCAGCCCACCATGGGACGCCTTTACGACACCCGGTCGGCTGGCGACATCTTCCTGACCCTGGCGGCACAGGCGGGTAGGCCGCTGACCAGCGGGCCGGGCGCCGCCCCCCAAAACTTCGAGAGCTGGCTGAAGAGACGCTGGAGCGGGTTGAGCTCCGCGGCTCTGGGCGGCGGTGGATTGAGCAGCGGCGGGACGAGCTCCGCCGGGATGGCCGGCAGCGGGGATGATCCGTGGACGGTGGCGCTCAGAAACGGCGGGGTCTGGCAGAGTAACCGCGGGACAGGCGCGGGTGGCGCCAGGGCTGCGGCGCCTGGTTCGGTGAAGTTTTCAGCTCCCGCAGCCGCAACGCGCCCGGCAACGGATCAGGCACAGCTTTGGCTCTGGTCCTCCCCGATGGCCTTCGACGGCAGGTACGCCAACCGCGGCTGGATTCAGGAAGCGCCGGATCCGACCACCTTCATCGTCTGGGGCAACTGGATCGACCTGCATCCCAAGAAGGCGACGGCCCTCGGCCTCTGCGACGGCGACCTTGCCGAGCTTCGCACCGGAGCCGGTGTGCTGCGAGCTCCGGTCCGGGTCTCCAATGACGTCCATGAACAAGTGGCGGCCATCTCATTCGGCCACGGGCACCAGACCATGGGGGCCAACGCGGACCGCATCGGGGCCAACGCCTTCCTCCTGCTGGGGGCGCCGCAGCAGGGAGAGATGTTCGGCTCCTGCCGCATCCGTCGGGTCTCGGAAAGCTTCCCCACCCTGCTCACCCGCACCACCATCTCCCGGGAGCAGTACAACCGCGAGGTCGTCCAGTGGGTCCCGCTCTCCAAGCTGAGTAGGATGCAGCCGGGGGACGGGGACAAGCTGGTCCTCCCGCTCCCGGAAGGGTACCGCAAAGACAAGGACCTCTACCCCAAACGCGGCTACAACAAGCACCGCTGGGGGATGGTCATCGACCTGCAGCGCTGCATCGGCTGCGGCGCCTGCGCGGTCGCCTGCTACGCGGAGAACAACATCTCCGTGGTCGGCAAAGAGAAGGTCGGCTCGGGGCGCGAGATGGCTTGGCTGCGGGTCGCTCCCTACCGGAAGGAGAACAGCCATCGCTACAGCTGGCTCCCGCTGCTCTGCCAGCACTGCGACGCCGCCCCCTGCGAGCCGGTATGCCCGGTATTCGCGGCCGTGCACAACGAGGAGGGGCTGAACGCGCAGATCTACAACCGTTGCATCGGCACCCGCTACTGCTCCAACAACTGCCCGTACAAGGTCCGTCGCTTCAACTGGATCAACATCGTCTGGAAAAAGCCACTGGACCTCCAGCTCAACCCGGAGGTGACCGTGAGGACGCGCGGGGTCATGGAGAAGTGCACCTTCTGCGTGCAACGCATACGGCAGGCGGAGTACCGGGCCGTGCGCGAGCGGAGGAAGATAGCGGACGGCGAGATCCAGCCCGCCTGCGCCCAATCCTGTCCGGCCAGGGTCTACACCTTCGGCGACCTCTTGGACCCGAACTCCCAGGTGAACATGCTGATGCTGAGCGATCCGCGCCGCTACCACCTGCTGGAGGATCTGAACACCAAGCCGGCGGTGACTTTCCTGCGAAGGGTGGACATCGACGCCTAACACTCTTCCCTAAATCCCCTCTCCCGAAGGGGGAGGGCCAGGGAGGGGGAGCTTGGCTGCATTTCAAGGCTGCCTGATCATCGATTGCGACAGAGCTCCCCCCTCCCAGCCTCCCCCCTTCGGGAGGAGGAGCCGTCGGACAGTAGCTAGACCGAAGCAACAAGGTGCAGCCTCTAAACAACCGCCCCCTCGCGTCACGCCCCCTCCCCTTCAAGGGGAGGGACGGGGTGAGGATGGGATTCATCGGACGAAACATCAGCAGCGCATATCGGGGGTCCCGGTGGCAGAGCTGAAATACGGTGAGATAAACGACGACGTACTGAGCGCCATGC
>NZ_DATFBA010000221.1:0-7127 GCF_035254065.1 Geomonas sp. | reverse complement strand
AGGGGAGGGGGAACCGCCGCCGGAACTGTTGACACTGCTTCCCGGCAAAGGAAACGAGCACCCTGGGGGATGGGGAGCTGACGGCGGCGATGCCGGCACTGCTCCCGCCACCCAACCTCCCCCCTTCGGGAGGAGGGGCGTCGGACCTGAAAACTGAATTGATGCATCTTTCTCCGAGCCGTAATCGCCTACCGGGCCAAGCCCCATGGCGAGCGGCCATTGGGTTCCGCGGGAAACGGCGGCGCCTCCCTTTGGAAAGGAGAACCTACGCGGCAATGCTGCCGCATAACTTCAAGAAAGGGGAGGAGCACAAAGATGGACAAAATCGCACGCATCGACATGGGGGCCGCTGGCGGCCCGAAGGTAACCGTTGGACCGGTCGGCGAGTACGCCGGGCTGGGAGGCCGCGCCATGACCTCCATCGTGGTGGCCAAAGAGGTGCACCCGCTGGCGCACCCGCTGGGCGCAGAGAACAAGCTGGTCATCGCCCCCGGCCTTTTGAGCGGTACCACGGGTTCCATGACCGGCAGGCTTTCGGTCGGCTGCAAGAGCCCGCTCACCGGCACCATCAAGGAGTCCAACGCCGGTGGCCAGGCCGCCCAGGTCATGGCCCGTCTCGGCTACGCCGCGGTGATCCTGGAGGGGAAGCCCACCACTGATGACCTCTACAAGATCGTCATCAACAAGGACGGCATCCAGGTGATCGTCGACAACAGCATGAGGCTGCTCGACAACTACCCGCTGGTGGACAAGCTCCGCAAGGAGCACGGCGACAAGGTCGCCTACATGACCATCGGCACCGCCGGCGAGCGCAAGCTTTTGGCCGCCTCCATCGCCTGCACCGACCCCGAGCTGCGCCCGACCCGTCACTGCGGCCGCGGCGGCGTGGGCGCCGTGATGGGCGCCAAAGGGATCAAGGCGATCATCCTGGACGACGCCGGCATGAAGATGCGTCCGCCGGTCGATCCCGAGAAGTTCCGCGACGCCAACCGCAAGTTCGTGGAAGGGCTCCGCAAGCACCCGGTCACCGGCGAAGGCCTTCCCGCTTACGGCACCAACGTGCTCACCAACGTCCTCAACGAGGCCGGCGGCTACCCGACCAGGAACTTCAAGACCGGCCAGTTCGAGAACTCCCAGGATCTCTCCGGCGAGACCCAGGCGGCGCTGGAAACGGCCCGCGGCGGGTCCGCCACCCACGGCTGCCACCGCGGCTGCGTGATCCAGTGCTCCGGCATCTACAACGACAAGGACGGCAACTACGTCACCAAGCAGCCCGAGTACGAGACCGTCTGGTCGCACGGCGGCCACTGCGGCATCTCCAACCTCGACACCGTCGCCAAGCTCGACTACATGGATGACAACATCGGGGTGGACACCATCGAGATGGGGGTCACCATCGGCGTCGCCATGGATGCCGGCCTGTGCGCCTTCGGCGACGACGAAGGGGCCATCAAGCTGATGGAAGAGGTAGGCAAGGGGACACCGCTTGGGCGCGTGCTCGGCTCGGGCGCTGCCATCACCGGCAAGGTGTTCGGTCTGGAAAGGGTGCCGGTGGTAAAAGACCAGGCGCTCCCCGCCTACGACCCGCGCGCAATCCAGGGTATCGGCGTCACCTACGCCACCACCACCCAGGGCGCCGACCACACCGCCGGCTACGCCATCGCCACCAACATCCTGAAGGTGGGCGGCGACGTCGATCCGCTCGGTACTGAAGGGCAGGTGGAGCTCTCCCGCAACCTGCAGATCGCCACCGCGGCTATCGACTCCACCGGCATGTGCCTCTTCATCGCCTTCGCGATCATGGACCAGCCGGAGACCTTCCAGGCCCTGCTCGACATGCTGGGGGGCTTCCACGGCATCGAGATGACCGGCGACGACGTGGTTGCCCTGGGCAAGAAGGTGCTCTCCGTGGAGCGCGACTTCAACACCCGCGCAGGCTTCACCAAGCAGCACGATCGTCTGCCGCGCTTCTTCTACACCGAGCCGATCGCGCCGCACAACCAGACCTTCATGATGAAGGACGAGGAGCTGGACGAGGTGTTCAACTTCGTGGAGTAATCCCCTCCGCGGTTTAGGTGGGAGCAAGGGGATGGGGGTAGGGCGGCGCCTTACCCCCATCCTCACCCCAGCCCTTCCATTGGGGAGGGCGTTGGTAACCTGTCCGCAGTGGATCTGAGACTTCGCTTTGGGTAAGACGCTCCCGAAGCGTCCCTTCCCCTTCAAAGCTTGCCCGCTTGAGTCCTGGACGAAGGCGGGGGGAGGGACAGGGTGAGGATGGGGTTCGAGATTATGGAGCACGAGGTGCCCATCACGTCGAATGAGGAACCAACCGTAAGTGGCTACGAAACGGTGGCGCTCAAGTGCGGCGATGATCAGCTGGTCGCCTTCTACTCGCTGCTCCAGGGAGGGGTGACCCTGCGGGTCACCGTCGGGCGCACGCTGCGGGAGCTTTTGACGGACCAGCTCGGCATCCCCGGCGATTACGTGACCGGCAGGATCACCACCATCTTCCTCAACAACAGTCCCCTCGATGACCTGGACGTGGTGATCGGTCAGGGGGCCCGGGTCACCCTTTCCGCCGCCATGCCGGGACTGGTCGGCGCCGTCATGCGGCGCTCCGGCTTCTACGCCGCGTTGCGGGAGGGGATCACCTACGCGCAGCAGGGGGGCGACACGCGGCCCGCCACCGGGACCATAACCCTCAAGCTTTTCAACCTGCTCCTGCCCGAGTTGGGCCCGCTTATCCTGACCCGCGGCATCCTGTTGGAACACAAGGAGCTTGAGCGGCTGCTTGCCAAGCTCTCCGCGCTCTGGATCGCCTCTTCCTATCCGCGTGAGCGGATGGCCGGAGGGAAGGTGCTGTTGACGGTGACCTTCCGGGATGAGGCCGGGCGCTGCAGAGGCGGTTGCCGTTAGAGGAGAAGAACATGCAGGTGACCGTGAAACTTTTTGCCAGCTTTCGCACCGACCGCACCCCGATCGCAACCCGCGACTACCCCGCCGGCACCACGGTGGCGGACGTGGTGGCCGAACAGCAGATCCCGGTGGCGGAGATCGGCATCATGCTGATCAACAGCAGGCACGTGAAGTTGGACCGTGAGCTGAACGACGGCGACGTGCTGGCGATCTTCCCCCTTCTGGGAGGTGGTTAAATGGGCGAACTGGGCAGCTATCTGCGGGAAGTCGCCAGCGACGGACTGATCAGCGGGGCAGCCCAGCTGCAGGCCGCCGTCCATTTCGATCTCACCTTCGCCGAGGTCGAGGCCGCCATGCTCTCTCAGGGGCTGTGGCCGGCGCGCTACCAGAGAAACCGCCGCACCATTTCCACCGAGGGGCAACAGGCGCTGTTGCAGAGCACGGTGGTGGTGATCGGCTGCGGCGGGCTGGGCGGTTACATCATCGAAGGGCTGGCGAGGCTTGGGGTGGGGCGCATCATCGCGGTTGACCCGGACGTCTTCGAGGAGCACAACCTGAACCGGCAGGTCCTCTCCACCATGGCCAATCTCGGTCTCCCCAAGGTTGCGGCGGCGTCCCGCCGGGTCTCCGAGATCAATCCCGCCGTCACCCTGGTCCCCCTGCAGAAAGCCTTGTCTTCCGACAACGCGGTGGAACTGGTGGAAGAGGCCACCGTGGTGATCGACGCCCTCGACAACCTTACCGCCCGCTGCCAGCTGGCCCATGCCTGCCGGGAGCTGGGAATCCCGCTCGTGCACGGGGCGATAGCCGGTTGGTACGGCCAGGTGGCGACCCAGCGTCGCGGCGAGGACATCTCTCCCCATTTCATGGGGCAGGGGAGCGAGGCCAAGGGGGTGGAGACCACGCTGGGCAATCCCTCCTTCACGCCGGCGGCGGTGGCCAGCCTGCAGGTGGCGGAGGCCTGCAAGGTCATTGTCGGCCAGGGGGAGACCATCAGTGGCCGCATGCTGGTTTTCAACCTGCTGCACATGGAATTCGAGGCCGTCTGCCTTTGAGGCCGGCCACCCCCGACGCGGAGCAAGGTTTTATGATTTCGTTCGAAAATCTTCCCTACCATCCCCCGGCTGCCGCCGTCGCTCATCCGGCGGGGAAGAGGGAGAAGACGGTTTACATCATCAACAAGGTGATCCAGGCCCTCGACCTGCTGGAGCAGTTCCATGGCGAGATCGACGAACTGAGCCTGACCCAGTTGAGCAAGAGGCTCTCCCTGCACGAGAACCACCTCCGTCCGCTGGTCGCCACCCTGAAGGACCGCAACTACCTGGAGCAGAACCCCTCCACCGGCGGCTATCGGCTCGGTTACAAGACACTGGAGCTGGCCCAGACCATGCTGCGGCAGATCGACCTTTACCGCGTCTCCCACCCCGTGCTCTCCTCGATCTTCGCGATCTGCGGCGAGACCACCGCGGCAGCCGTGCTCAGCAAGTCCTTCGTCATCGAGCTGGACGCCATCCATTGCGAGCAGCCGGTACGCGTGGTTTCCAGGGTAGGGGTGCACCTTCCCGCCTACTGCACCGCGGCGGGAAAGGCCCTGCTCGCCTGTGAGCCCATCGAGGAGCTGGAGCGGCTGCTGGAGGGGGTGGAATTGGTAAGCTATACCGGCAATACCATCTGCTCGGTCCAGGACCTCGCAGGCGAGCTGCGGCAGATCGCCCAGAAGGGATACGCCATCGACGACCGGGAGGGGGACCCAGAGGTGGTCGGCATCGCCGCCGCCATCCGTGATTACGCCGGCGTGGTGGTTGGTGCAGTGGCAATCACCGCGCCGTCCTGCCGGATGACGGTGGAGCGGCTCCACACGGAGCTGGCCCCCCTGGTGCTGCAGGGGGCCCGCGAGATATCGTCCCACCTGGGGTTCCAGGAGGCGGAGCCGGAAGCAGACGACGCCGTGGCAAGCCCCGGTGTGGCCCCCTCCACCAGGACCCGTATCCCCCACCAGAAGAGAAAGCCCCGCACCTCGAACCGGGCGGCCTGACAACAAAAAACCCTCCAGACTCCGGGGTGGAGTGCTGAAGGGTTGCTTGGCCGACTCCCTTGCCTATTTATTGCTGTTTTCGGCGACCTCCAGGTCGTTGGTGATCTTGGCCTTGCCTGCCGCCTTGGCTGCCAATCTGCCGATCTCCTGTTTTTCCTTGGCTGATCTGACCGGTCCTTTCAGGGTCACTTTGCCGTCCTTGGTGATGACCTTCACGTTGTGCCCGTAGCTCGAAAGCGACTTGTCCTTTACTATCGCCCGGCGAATCTCCTGGGTCATCTTGCGGTCGGCCTCGCTATTGCCCTGCTGGTCGGCGCTTACTTCCTGCTTATTCCGCATCTCCTTGTTGGTCTTGGTGTTGTCGGCCTTGGTTCCGGTATTTTCTTGATCGGCATAGGCCTGTCCCATGTTTAAGGCGACGGCTGCCGACAATGCTGCTGCGATCAGGAATCTCTGCACCATAGTTGTCACTCGCCTCCCTTGATTGTTTGAGTCGGACTACCTGTCTGCTGTACCTACCTGCCCATTATCTCACAGCGTCTTTTCTTTAGTCATCACTGCTCTTTCTCCCGCACGAAGGCGCCTGCGGTGACCTTGCCAGCGCGCCCGTCGGCAGCTCCGCCAGCGGGACCGCTCCGCCCCCGCCTCCCGGAGGCCGACCGGGCACGTAAAAAGGCTCGCCGTGTACCACGACGAGCCTTTCGGGGTGGAAACGGCAGCAGAAAGCTAACAGCTGGCAGCGAGTGCCGGCGATTGTTCCGGCTCCAGATAGGGTACTTCCTCGCCGGGAGAGGGGATGCCGGGAGAGGGGAGATGACGGCGGCTGGACGACAGGACAGGCACCATCCGGTCGATGGCTTCCAGCGCCTTTTCCAATGGCACGATGTCCAAGGTGTTTCCCCGTGAGGCCACCATCTCCCCGGCCGTTTTGTAGAGGCCCCAACGCACCAGGTGGTCGCGGGTCAACAGGGTGACGGTCGGTATGCGAAAGGCGCTGGCGGCGTGCAGAATGCTGGTGTCGGGGGTGAACACGAAGTCGGCGGTGGCCACCATGGCCAGCGCCTGGCGGACGCCGGGGGTGTCGGCCCTGGCCACTCCGGCGGCCTCCGCCACCCTCTGGGCACGCTGCCGCTCGGCCGGCCCGTGCAGGACGAGCACCTGCGCATCCGGCAGCCGCGCCTTCAGGTGCCGCGCGACCTCCACGAAGTTGGCGTCGGCCCACTGCCGGAACGGCTTCCCCACGCTGATGTTGATCAGCACCCGCTGGCGGTCTCCCGCGTCCCAGCGGGCGACCGCCTCACTCCGTTCCTGTTCGGTCAGCACGATATCCAGTTGCTGCGCATCCTGGGGCGCCACCCCGAAGGGGACCGCCAGTTGGGCCAGGTGCTCGACGTGGTGGGCGTTTGCTCCCCCCAGCGGGGCAAACATGCTGTAGACATTGGGCTTGCCGTGCTTCACTACTCCGACCCGGTGCGAGGCTCCGGTGGCGAGCATCAGCAGCATGGTGGTGAGCGACTGGCTGAAGACCATGCAATCGACCACGATGTCATAGCGGGTCCTACGCAGGTGCTTCAGCAACCCCCAGTACTGGGCGGGACAGCGCACGTCCACGCGGACTACCTGGTGCACCAGGGGGTCCTTCTCCAGGACGGCGGCGTTGGCCGGAGATGCCAGCACATCGAGTTCGATGTTGGGGTGAGATCGTGCGATGGCGTGGATGACCCCGGTGGTGAGGATCATGTCGCCGATGCGGTCGTGCCTGAGGAACAGTACCCGCAGCGTGGGGGCCGACCACTCCGGCTGCGAAGCCCCCCGGCGCGCGGCCATCCGGGTAAGCAGGGCCAGCAGGCATCCCTTCGATGCGCGCTCCAGCGCCTTCAACCCTTTTTGCAGCCGTGAATACCGCTTGTCAAAGCTCTTATCTACCGTCTGATGCACGATCAGCTCCTGCGCTTCATGCTGCCTGTCCGGCGAAAGCCCTCTCGCCTGCAGCTAAACGAGCTCCTATCATCCAGCTGGTGCTCGAACAATAAAGTCAATTAGCGGTCAAAGATTTAAAAATACCAACAAAGCGCAATCCTAGCCCACAACCGGCGCCCAGACAAGCGAAATCAGGGAAGGAGAGAGGCAGCGACAGCTGAACCTTTCCAGGAGGCCACGTTGGCGTATTCCCGGC
>NZ_DATFBA010000220.1:0-3434 GCF_035254065.1 Geomonas sp. | reverse complement strand
CACTTCGACAAGCTCTGGAACAATAGAAACGAGCATGACGCGCTGTTTGGCTATCGCGGTGGCAGGCAGCAGGGGTTGGGGCGTAAGATCATAACCGGGATTTGCCGGGCTACGGTGCACGCACTGTTCGGCAAGGGGATCACAGACGTCAACACACCCTATCGATTGGTGAGAAGCTCGATCCTCTCGCCGATTATCAGCAGGATACCGGCGGATACCTTTGCCCCCAACGTCCTCATCTCCGGCGTTCTGGTGGGGGAGGGTGCGCGCATTTACAACCAGTGCGTCCCGCATGAGGGGAGGCGAACCGGCGCTGTGTCGATCGTGCGCTGGAAGCTCTGGAAAGCGGCGCTCAAATCCTTCATGCAATCGATAAGGTTTAAATTGTCCAAGCCATAGGGTCGGCTATGGCTTCCTATACCATTTCCACCCGTGACGAGAGAGACCTGCCGTGCAGAAAAATTGAGCTAGAGCGGTTGCTGGAGGTCGGCTTCTATGGTGTCCGGGCCGAGATCCTGTCCATCCGGCCAGCCAATCCCACTAAAGAAGATATCGACCTGCCGAAAGTAGGTGTCATCCTCCAGTCGTTTGAAGAAGTCGCTCCGGATATAGGGGGTAACGTCGAAGATGCCAGATCTGCCATCCTCGAAAATGACGGCTAACTTTTTCCCGTCGAGTGGGGTAACCTTGACGATCTTGTTCATATCTACTCCAATGGTTTGATTGGTAAAGGGTTTTGACCGGTGACGGCAAGCTGCCAATCCGTCATCAAGTCGTCCCTATGTATTTCAATCCACGCTTCGACCAGTTTTCGTTTGTTCTTGGGCAGCTTCCCTTCAATAATCTCACCATCTTCTAGGGAGAATATGGCATCGTCATCTCCAAATGAAGCGTGAAGGTGCGGCATCTTGTGTTTTCGGTTATCGTAGAAATACATGTAGCTTGTGATCCCATAAAACATCGATAACGTCGGCATGTGTGTCGCCTCCTGCATCGTGTCAAACTGTGGGATTCGTGAATCGCTAAGCTTTGAAAGTGACGTTACCATAGGGAATCCCAGAAGACAAGATCACGGCAATTCTGAGAGTCGGAGGGGAAGGCTTGTGTAGGTCTGACCACTCAGGGAACCAATAGCGGGGCCGAAGAGTAGGCTTTGACTAATGCTCTGGCTGGTGGTATTTTCGACGATCCAGAGGTTAGCTGTCGAGCGGAACTGCTGAAAAAGGATTATTGATGCCGCAACGTTGTATCGTAGGAGCAGAATCGGTAAGGATGATAGAGTTGGGGCATCCCTGGATCATCGCCGATGCTTATACCAAGAAATGGCCTGCCGGCGAGGCCGGCGACCTGGTGGAGCTGACGGATGCTTCAGGTCGGTTCCTTGCCAGCGCGCTTCTCGACCCCAAGGAACGGGTGGTGGCCCGGGTACTCTCGCGCGAGCGGATGCAGCAGCTGGACAGGGGGTGGCTTAAAAAGAGGCTGCAACGGGCGATAGCGCTCAGAAGGGATCATGCCGACCTGACCGAGACCAATGCCTACCGGCTGGTGAACGGGGAAGGGGATGGCCTGGCCGGCCTTACCGTCGACTGCTATGCGGATTACCTGATGGTGCAGATCTACTGCACCGGCTGGAGGAAACATCTCAAGCTGGTGACCCAGGTGCTGGAGGAACTGCTTACGCCTGCGGGGATCTACGAGAAGACCCGCCCTCAGAAGACCAGGGAACTGGAGTCGGAGGGTGATGGCAAGAAGTACGGCCGTCTGCTGGCCGGCAAAGCCGCCCCCGAGCCGCTGCTGGTGATGGAAAACGGCTTGAATTTCCAGGTGAGCCTCGAGTACGGCCTGAACACCGGACTGTTTCTGGACCAGCGCAACAACCGTCGGGACCTGGTCGCGCGGGTGAAAGGGAAGCGGCTGCTGAACCTCTTCTGCTATACGGGGGCTTTCTCAGTAGCGGCGGCTGCGGCGGGGGCGAGTCTCGTCACCAGCGTGGACGCCTCTCCCTCCTACATGGATGTGGCCCGCGCCAACTTCAACGCCAACCGGCTCAATCCCAGGCGTCACGAGTTCGTCATCGGCGACTGTTTCTCGGTGCTGGAGGAGATGGCCCGCCAGCAGAAGAGCTACGACATCATCCTGATGGATCCACCCTCCTTCTCGACCACCTCCAAGAGCCGGTTCACCACGCGCGGCGGAACCTCCGACCTGGTGGCGGCGGCCCTGAAGCTCTTGAAGGAAGGGGGGCTGCTGATCGCCTCCTCCAACCACCAGAAGGTCGACTTGGCCGAGTATCTGAAGGAACTGCGTCGCGGTGCGCTGCAGGCAGGCTCCTCGCTACAAGTCATCTCCCTCGCCGGCCAACCCGAGGATTTCCCTTACACCGTTACCTTCCCGGAGGGACGCTACCTGAAATACGCCATCTGCGTCAAGTGCGCTGCCTAGCGCCACCACCATAAAGGATTTTCTATGACCGCTTTACCGAAATGCCCCTCCTGCAGCTCCGAGTACACCTACGAAGACGGCGACTTGTACGTCTGCCCCGAATGCGCCCACGAGTGGCCTAAAGCCCCAGCTGAGAGTGCAGAGACCGACAGTGTCGTCCGTGATGCCTTCGGCAACGAACTTCGTGACGGCGATTCGGTGACCGTCATCAAGGACCTCAAGATCAAGGGCTCCTCCTCCGTGGTCAAGGTCGGCACCAAGGTAAGGAACATCCGCCTGGTTTCCGGCGACCACGACATCGATTGCAAGATCGACGGCATCGGCGCCATGTCGCTGAAATCCGAGTTCGTCAAGAAGGCCTGAGCTTTCCTCCCTCAGAAGTCGCGGGTAAGGGCAAGCGTGGAATAGAGGTACTGGTACCCCGAACCGACCTGGTCCGCCTCCAGGTGGGCGGTAAGCGACCAGAGCTCGAGGAACCTCCAGGTGACCCGGACGTCTTCCAGGGCGCCGGTGCTCTTCTGGAAGCCGTCGTCCTGCCAGACCGGTCCCGCCATAAGCTTCACCCGCACGCTGTCCCAGAACGAATCCGCGTAGCCCAACAGGAAGGCGTGCTGGTTGAAGACCTCGGGGCTGAAATACTGCGGGACCTGCTTCGCGTTCCAGATCCCCTTGTACCGGTACTGGAGCAGGAAGTTGTCGGTGATGCTGTAGGAGGCCCGGGCGACCACCTTGTCGCGGTGGTTGCCGTCGGAGGCCCAGTAGTGCCAATAGCCGCCGGTGATGGTCAGCTGCTTCAGGGCGTTCCAGTCGACTGCCCCCCCCACGGACCAAAAGTCGATCTTCTGGTCGTAGGCCTTCACGGAATCGATGGTGCCGTAATCGACCCCCTCCTCCAGGTGAAAGGCGCCCAGGGTCTGGCTTGAGGCGAGCGACAGCGGCGTTTTGAACTGCCGGTTCCAGTAGAGCATCTTCAGTTGACCGGTGAAGTCCAC
>NZ_DATFBA010000219.1:0-4196 GCF_035254065.1 Geomonas sp. | reverse complement strand
TAAACAACCCCGAGCTGAGGGTCGCGCGCGACGAGGCGGGGATCGCGTCCGCACAGGCCTTCGCCGCTGGACTGCTCCCCGACCCGCAGCTAGCCGCTGCCGTGGATTTCCCGACCGGAAACAGCGAGGGCGACAATTTCGTCGGCTACAACTTCGGGCTGAGTTACGACATCGGTCCACTGCTGGCGAGATCGTCGGCCAAGGCGGCGGCCGCAGCCGACCAGAGAAAGGCCGACCTCAACCTCCTTTGGCAGGAATGGCAGGTTGTCTCCCGGGCACGCCTGCTCTTCGTCAGAAACCTCGAGCAGAAGCGGCTTATGTCGGTTCTCAGGGAGAACAGGGAGTTGGTGGCGGCCCACTACCGGCACAGCAGCAGGGCTCTGGAGGAGGGAAACATCACCGTCGATGCGGCAACTGCCGATTTCGCCTCCCTGCTGGATCTGGACAAGCAGATCAAGGAACTGGCGCGCCACCTGCGGGAGAACGCCTTCGCCCTGAACGCCTTGCTCGGCCTGGCACCGGGGACCGAGCTGCAGCTGGTGGGGGAAAGCCAGTTGCCCGAGGTGGATGCCGGGCGGGTACGGAGCGAGCTGCCCAAGCTCCTGGCGCGACGACCCGACCTGCTCGCCCTGCAGGCAGGCTATCAGAGCGAGGACCAACGGCTGCGCCAAGCCATTATCGCCCAGTTCCCTGCCATAAACGTGGGGGTCCACCGCGCCAGGGACAACAGCGACGTGCGCAACGTGGGGCCTAACATCACCATCGCGCTTCCCATCTTCAACCGGAACCGCGGCAACATCGCCGTCGAAGAGGCCACCAGGAAGAAGCTGTACGACGAGTACCAGGGACGGTTTAATGCGGCCGCCGGCGAGATCGAGCGTCTGCTTGCCGATCGACCGCTGCTGGAAAAAGAACTTGCCCAGGCCCGGGACGGGATCGCTGCCGCCCGAGAGCTGGCGCAGGCATCCGAAGAGGCCTTCCGGCAGGGGAACCTCACCGAGGTCGCCTACGTGGCAGCTCAGGGCGCGCTGCTGGCCAAACAACAAGAGGCGATCCAGCTTGAGCAAAGCATACTGGAACAGCAGGTGGCAATCCTGGCGCTGGTGGGCGGTGTGCCGTCCGCCGGGAACGGGAGGGAAAAACCATGACGTCATGCCGCATCCTTGCACTCGCCTTGCTGGCATTTGCGCTGCACGCCACAGCTTCCGCCGCAGCCGAGGCACCCACCGTCCTGGTCCGAACGGTCCCCGTTCAGAAAGGGAACCTGGTGGAAACGGTAGCCAGCTACGGCACCCTCACCGTCGATCCCCGCCAGAGCGTGACGCTCAACCTTCCCCGCGCCGGCAGCCTTTCGCGTCTCTTCGTCACCAACGGGCAGCTGGTGCGCAAGGCTCAACGGTTAGCAATCTTCGAGACAGACCCCGCCGCCGTGCAGGGCTACCGGCAGGCGACGGCAGCGCTCGAATTCGCGCGAGGTGAACTGGCGCGCACCGAGAGCATGGCCGCGCAAAAGCTCGCCACCCAGTCGCAACTGGCAGCGGCGCGCAAAACACTATCCGACGCCGAGGTAACCGTCGCCACCCAGCGAAAACTCGGCATGGGAAGGGTGACCGAACAGCTCAGCGCCCCCTTTGCCGGCATCGTGACGGTGGTGAACGCCAAGGAGGGGGATATCCTGGCGGCAGGTGCGGCGATCCTCCAGCTGTCGCGGCGAGACTCACTGCTCGCGGTGCTCGGAGTGATGCCGGAGCAAGGCAGGCGGATCCGGGTGGGGATGACGGTGCGGCTATCTTCGGTGTTCGATCCCAGCCTGAGCTTCGACGGAATAGTGCGGGAGATCCACGGCCTGGTCGATCCGCAGACCCGGCTCATCGATGTGCTGGTGTCGATCCGAGGCCCCCACAAGGCGGGGCTGGTGGCGGGGAGCCGGATACGGGGGGAGATAACGATCGGGACGGCGTCCGGATTCCTGGTGCCGCGCTCGGCGGTACTGCGTGACCAGGGCGGTTCTTACCTCTACCAGGTAACGGCCGGGCGGGCCCGCCTGGTGAGGGTGACCACCGGCGTCGAACGGGGCGACCAGGTGGAGGTGACCGGCAACATCGATAGGAACCTCAAGGTGGTGGCGGTAGGCAACTACGAACTCTCCGACGGCATGGCGGTGCGCGAGGAACGACCATGACCATTGGTGAGTGGATGCAGGGGCACCGCAGGTCGATCCTCTTCCTGGTCGCCATCCTCGCTCTGGCAGGTGCGGTGCTCGGTTTCCAGCTGCCGGTCGCCCTCTTCCCGAACGTCGACTTTCCGCGGGTGGCCATCTCACTGGACGCGGGTGACCGCGACGCGCAACTGATGGAGCTCCAGGTCACCCGCCCGGTGGAAGAGGCGGTCAGGGCTATTCCTGGCGTACTCTCTGTCCGTTCGGTCAGCAGCCGGGGGAGCGCCGAGATCTCGGTGAACTTCGACTGGGGAGGCGACATGATCTCCGCCATGCTCCAGGTGGAGTCGGCGCTCAGCCGCGCCCTCCCCGGGCTCCCCTCAGGCACCAGCTTCGAGGTGAGGAGGATGGATCCCACCGTCTTCCCGGTCCTCGCCTACAGCCTCACCTCCCAGCGGCATTCACAGGTCGAGCTGCGGGACATCGCGCAGTACCGGCTGCTGCCGCTTTTGTCCTCGGTGAACGGGGTATCCCGGGTCCAGGTGATAGGCGGCGAGCAGAAAGAGTATCGGGTCACCGTCGATCCCGACCGCCTGCATGCCTACGGGCTCACCCTCGACGACGTCTCGAAGGCCCTCTCCGCGGCCAACGTCATCACGGCGGTCGGGCGCATCGAGGACCACTACAAGCTCTACCTCGCCATGTCCGACACCCGCCTCGCCACCCTGGCCGACATCGCCCAGACGGTACTGGTCAACGGCCCCAACGGCCTCGTGCGCCTGGAGGAGGTGGCGACCGTGCAGCCCGACACGCTCCCCCAGTGGCTGCGGGTGACCGCCGACGGCCGCGATGCCGTGCTGGTCCAGGTCTACCAGCAGCCGGGCGGCAACACCGTGCAGATCGCCAAGGACATCAAGTCGAAGTTCGCGGGGCTCACCTCCCAGATCCCCAAGGGGGTCACCGTCAGCAACTGGTACGACCAAAGCGAGCTGATCGTCGCCTCCGCGGCCAGCGTGCGGGACGCCATCGTGTTCGGCGTTGTGCTGAGCGCTGTTGCCCTGCTCGTCTTCCTGCGCAGCCTGAAGATCACCATCGTCGCCATGGTGGTGGTGCCGGCCGTGCTCGCCTCCACCATCGTTTTGCTCCACGTCTTCAAGATGAGCTTCAACATCATGACGCTGGGGGGGATGGCGGCGGCGGTCGGCCTGGTGATCGACGACGTCATCGTGATGGTGGAGCACATCATGCGCAGGGTGCAGGGGGAGAACGGCACCCAGCGGGCGCAGGTGTTCGAGGCTTCGCGGGAGTTCCTGCAGCCACTGGCCGGCTCCTCCTCCTCGACCATCGTCATCTTCCTCCCGCTCGCCTTTTTGAGCGGGGTCACCGGCGCCTTTTTCAAGGCCCTCTCCTTCACCATGGCCTGCGCGCTGAGCATCTCCTTTCTCATCACCTGGCTCGCCGTCCCCATCCTGGCCGACCGTCTCTTGGGCGAAAAGGAGACCGGGAAAAAAGAGGCGGGGAAGCTCAGCAAAAAGACGCATGACATCTACGGCCGCCTGCTGGGAGCCATGCTGCGCAGGCCGCTCTGGATGCTCGTCCTGGTAATCCCCCTGCTCGTCCTGGGATACCTGGGGTACCGTGGAGTCGGCTCCGGATTCATGCCTACCATGGACGAGGGAGGGTTCATCCTGGACTACATCTCTCCACCCGGCACCGCCCTTTCGGAAACCGACCGCCTGCTGCGCCAGGTCGAGAAGATCGTGGCCTCGACGCCGGAGGTGAAGACCTTCTCGCGGCGCACCGGCACCCAGCTGGGGGGAGGTCTCACCGAGCCCAATACCGGCGACTTCTTCATTCGCCTCAAGCCGCTTCCCCGCAGGCCGATCGAGGAGGTGATGGACGAGATCAGGGGGAAGGTCGAGAAGCAGGTGCCCGGCCTCCAGATCGAGCTGGCCCAGCTGATGGAGGACCTGATCGGTGACCTGACGGCCGTGCCGCAGCCGATCGAGGTCAAGCTGTTCGGCGATGACCAGAAGGA
>NZ_DATFBA010000218.1:0-7489 GCF_035254065.1 Geomonas sp. | reverse complement strand
GCCCTCTCCTTTGGGCGCCTCCGCCCCCTCCTCCTTGCGGGGCACCGCCGGCTCCGACAGGCGGGCGCTGGACATGTTGGTCATGACCGCCGCCTGCTGGATGCTCTGATCCACCTTCTTCTGCATCCTGCCCAGGTTCGGTATCTCGGCAAGGGCGCTTCGGTACTCGTCCTCGGAGAGCACCCCCTTGGAGGCGAGCAGTCGGAGGATCATGTTCGAGCGCTTGAGGACCTTGTCCAGGTTCTTGTACGGGTTATAGGCCACCCGCGGCCCAGGCAGCATGGCGGCCAGAAAAGCGCATTCGCGCGGGGTGAGGTCTTGGGGGGATTTGCCGAAGTAGTAGCGGGAGCCGTGGCCGATACCGTAGACCATCGGGCCGAGCTCGATCACGTTCAGGTAGAGCTCGATGATGCGCCCCTTGGTCAATTCCTGCTCCATCCGCTTGGCAAGATAGATCTCCTTCGCCTTGCGGGTCAGGGTCTTCTCCCGGGAGAGGAAGAGGTTCTTGGCCACCTGCTGGGTGATGGTCGAGGCGCCCCTGGCGAAGCTCTTCTTCTCCAGGTCGTACTTGATGGCGTCCTTGATCGCCTTGACGTCGACCCCTTCGTGCTTATAGAAGTTGGAGTCCTCGGCGAGGATCACCGCCCATTTCATCTCCGACGGTATCCTGGCCGAAGGGGTCCAGTAGCGGTTCTTGGGGCCGACCACGTAGGGGTGGAAGTCACCGTGCCAGTCCCTGACCTGGATGGAGACGTTAACCTTCCTGTCCTTCAACTCCTCGACCGGCGGCAGGAAGCAGAGGGAGACGGCGACATAGCCGATGTAGAGGATGAAGGCGGCGGCAGCCCACCAGAGGTATTTTCTTTTCATCACGGTGTTACCGTCCTTGCGTTGCGGCGCTCCCCGCGACACCCTTTTCAGCCATGTGAGCCGCCATCAGCACGGCAGCCTTCATGCTGGCGGCCGAGGCACGCCCGGTGCCGGCGAGGTCGTAGGCGGTGCCGTGATCGACTGAGGTGCGGATGATGGGGAGGCCGAGGCTCACGTTGACGCCGTCGTCGAAGTGCAGGAGCTTCAGCGGGATCAGCCCCTGGTCGTGGTACATGCAGACCACCGCGTCGTAGATCCCCGCAGCGGCGAAATGGAAGAGGGTGTCGGCCGAAAGCGGCCCCACCGCGTCGATCCCCTCCGCCCGGGCCTGGGCGATGGCGGGAGCGATGATGCGGCTTTCCTGGTCGCCGAACAGTCCCCCCTCACCGCAGTGCGGGTTGAGTGCGAGCACTGCCAGGCGCGGGTTGTCGCGGAACCAGCGTGAGAGTGAGTCGTGGGTGATCCTGATGGTGGAGAGGACCCGGTCGAAGGTGACCAGCGCCGGAACGCGGGAAAGGGCCTCGTGAATGGTGACCAGGGTGACCCGCAGGCGGTCCCCCGCCAGCATCATGACCACCTCCGGAGAACCGGTCAGCTCGGCCAGGAGTTCCGTGTGGCCCGGGTAGTGGTGGCCGGCGCTGTTCATCGACTCCTTGTTGATGGGAGCAGTCGCCATGGCCGCCGCCTCGCCGCTCAGACAGAGCCGCGCACCCTCGCAGACGTAGCGGAAGGAGGCGTCGCCGCCGGCCGGGGTGGGCTTGCCGTACACCATGTCAGAGGGGGCAAGCTGGGAGAGTTCGCGCAAGTAGAGGACACCCGGGCGGGGGGTCGCCGGCAGCGAATCCACCGTCTCGATGACCCACGAGACCCCGGCCACCTGGATCCCTCGCTCCATGGCGCCGCGATCCCCCACTACCAGAAGACGTGCGGCCGAAGCGATGGCCGGATCCGCCAGCGCCGCCGCCACGATTTCCGGCCCGACCCCGCTGGGATCCCCCATGGTTACCGCAATGACAGGTTTTTCCACCTTCAGCTCTTTCACTACTTCCCCATCCTCAACTCTCCGTTCGCCCTGAGCCTGTCGAAGGGCCACCTGAATCTTGCTCTATCAGTCCCTTTCCAGGCCGGCGAACCTCACCAACAGTTTTTTCGGGCCGACCGACTTGAACCAGACGATCACCTTCTGGTTGTCGCCGGACCCTTCGATCTTCCTGATGGTGCCTGGACCGAACTGCGGATGGCGCACCCGCATGCCGAGCACGACCCCTTCCTCCTGGTCCTCGGACACCCTGCGCACCTCGTTGTCGAACTCCGGCTCCATCTCGTCCTCGAACAGGGAAGCCAGGTTGTGGGAGGAGCCTGCGGGTGCCTGCTGGGGATGCTGGAACTCTCCCCGGGACGGCTGGGTCCCGAAAGGCTGCCGGTAGGCCTCGCCGCCCGCGTAGGAAGGCTGGGCGCCGAACGATCCCTGCCGGTACTGCTCCTCGACTCCCAGCGCGGAGGACCCGTAGCGCTGCTGGTACTGTTGCAGCTCGTCGCCGGCGCTCAACAGCTCGGGGGGGATGTCGCGCAGAAAGCGCGCCGGTGGGTTCATCTGCTCGCGCCCGAAGATGTGACGCCTGCGCACGTTGGTGAGGTAGAGCCGTTTCATGGCGCGGGTCATGCCCACGTAGCAGAGCCTTCGCTCCTCCTCCATCTGGCTCGGGTCCTCCAGGGAGCGCTGGTGGGGGAAGAGCCCCTCCTCCATGCCGATCATGAAGACCAGCGGGAATTCCAGCCCCTTAGCGGAGTGCAGCGTCATCAGGGTCGCCGACGACTTCTGCCCCTCCCCCTCCTCCTCGAGGTCGGAGACCAGGGCGACCTGTTCCAGGAAAGCGGCCAGCCCCTTGTCGCCGGGGCCGTTCTGGAAGACCTGCATGGCAGTGACCAGCTCCTGGAGGTTCTCTATCCGGTCCCGCGCATCGTCGCTCTTCTGCTCCTTCAGCCGGGCCAGGTAGCCGGAATCCTGGATGATGGCGGCGGTCAGTTCGTCAAGCGGCAGCGTGTCGGCAAGGCTGCGGTACTTGCCCAGTTCCTGGATAAAGGCGGTTACCTTGCCGCGGGCGCCAGCGGCCAGCACGATCCCTTTGGTCGCCTCCACCATGGCCGAGTAGAAGGAAATGCCCCACTCGGCAGCGAGCTCGGAGATGCGCTGCACGGTGGCGGCCCCGATGCCGCGCGGCGGGGTGTTGATGATCCTTTTCAGCGCCACCTCGTCGGAAGGGTTGTCGAGCACCTTCAGGTAGCCGAGGATGTCCTTGATCTCCAGGCGCGCGTAGAAGCGGAGCCCTCCGACCATGTGGTAGGCGATGCCCGCCGCCACCATGGCGTCCTCCACCACCCTGGACTGGGCGTTGGTCCGGTAGAAGACCGCCACTCCGGAGAGATCGCCCCCTTCTGCGAGGTAGCGCTCCGTTTCGCGGCAGATCAGCTTGGCCTCCTCCCACTCGTTGGGGAGCATGCGGTAGAAGATCGGCTCACCCTCCGAGTTCTCCGTCCAAAGCCTTTTCGATTTGCGGCCGCGGTTCTTCTCCACCACGTTCCAGGCGCCGTCCAGGATGGTCCTGGTGGAGCGATAGTTCTGCTCCAGCTTGACCACCTTGACCCCCGGAAAGTCCTTTTCGAACTCGAGGATGTTGCGGATGTCCGCCCCGCGCCAGCCGTAGATCGACTGGTCGTCGTCGCCGACCACGCAGAGGTTGCGGTCACGGCCGGCCAAGAGCTGCACCAGCCGGTATTGGACCGGGTTGGTGTCCTGGTACTCGTCGACCAGGATCCAGCGGTAACGGTTGCGGTACCGTTCCAGCACCTCCGGGTTCTCTTCGAAGAGCCGCACCGTCAGGAGGAGCAGGTCCCCGAAATCGAGCGCGTTGCAGCGCTGCAGGCGCTGCTGGTAAAGGGCGTAGACGCGGGCGATGGTCGCCTGGTAGGGGGTGCCGGTGGGTGCGTCGGCGGGAGTCATGCCGGCGTTCTTGAACTCGTCGATGGCGGCGGAGAGGCTTTTGGGAGGGTACTTCTTCTCGTCGAGGTGCAGCTCGGCGGCCACGTCCTTCAAAAGCTTTTCGCAGTCCTTGTCGTCGTAGATGGCGAAGTTGCTGTCGTAGCCCAAGTGGCGGATATCCTGGCGCAGGAAGCGGGCGCAGCAGGAGTGGAAGGTTGAGATGAAAGGGACCTCGGCGCTTCCCAGCACCGCCTCCACACGCTGGCGCATCTCGCCCGCCGCCTTGTTGGTGAAGGTAACGGCGAGGATCTGCCAGGGGGGAATGCCCCGTTCGTGGATGAGGTAGGCGATGCGGTGGACGATGACGCGGGTCTTGCCGGAGCCGGCGCCGGCCAGGACCAGCAGCGGCCCCTCGCCGTGCAGCACCGCCTCCTTCTGGGGAGGGTTCAAGTTGTGGAGCAGTTTCATGGTGTCCCTTGAGGCCGACCGGCGCTGCCAGCCGCCGGATTTGCAGCGAACCTTTTTATATCACTTCGCCCGAAGGAGGTCAAAAGAGGAATGCGGGCCCAGCGGCCGTCGGACGTCGGACCAGTCGGACCAGTCGGACCAGTCGGACCAGTCGGACCAGTCAGACGGGTCCGACAAAACAGAAAAGCGCCGGACCTGTCGGCCCGGCGCGGATAAGTACTGTCCTGTGGGGTGCGTGGCCCTACTGGTAGGTGACCTTCACCCCCGCCACCATCGCCTGCAGCCACCCTTTCGCCTGCTCTTCGAACTCCTTGGGCACCGACTTCACCCACTCGACGTAGGGCGCGCCGTCCGGCTGCACCTTTAGCGGGCAGGGGGGCACCGTGTACTCGATCTGCGCCTTCCCTTCCACGCGCTCGGCCAGGAAGCTCTTCAGCCGGGTGATCCTCTCCTGGATGCAGAGCTCCAGGTTGGCCGCCGCTTCCCTGGTGACCACCCTCAGGTGCTCGAACTCCTTACCGTCCGGGATCCGCCGCAGCCGCACATCTTCGTACCACGCCTTCAGCGCCACCAGGTTCCCGATGTACTCCAGGTTGGGGCCGGTGCGCCGCTCGGCGGGATCGACCCGGCCCGGCGTGAACTCCTTGCTGATCTGGGGCGTCCCTTCGCTCACCAGGTGGTTCTCCGGCACGTTCTTTCTGGCCACCTGCCCGGCCGCGGTGATCGAACCAAAACCGACCTTGAGCGGCCCGACCATCCCCCCCATCCCTCCCAGGAAGATGCGCGGCTCCTTGAGGAACATCCCCCGCACCACGTCACCCACCAGGGAGGGGGTCGCCTTGTCCCCCTGCTTTCCCTGCGGAGTGAAGTTGAAGTGGATGAAGCCGCTCCCCACCTCGGAGTGGTCGCGCCGGGAGGTCCCGCCGCAGACCAGGGCGTCGCAGAAGTTGATCAGCGAGCCGAAGGTCACGTAGCTCATCAGGATGGTCTGCTTGAGGCCGACCGCGTGCGCCGTCGAGGCCTCCTCCTCCAGGAGAGTCCCCTCCCGGACGTGGGAGTTGGAGCCGAGCTTCGCCTTTTCCAGCAACACGGCTCCGCTCACGAACCCGCTCGCCACCTCGGACCTTTCCCCGAGCACGCTGTTTTCCACGGTGGCCGGCCCTTCGGTACCGACCTTGGCGCCGGGCGCGAGATAGGTCCTCGCCCCCACCAGCCTGGTGCCCGGGTAGAGCACGGCGCCGGCAGAGATCCTCTCCAGCTGGACTGCCGGATCGAGGTAGGTCTGCCGGGGATCCAGGATGGTTACCCCCCGCTCCTGCAGGGACTTCAGGCGTTTTTCCAGTTCGGCCACTGCGTCTGTCGGAGTTTCCATGGCAGGCTCCTGTTTATTCCACCGTCACGCTCTTCGCCAGGTTTCTCGGCTGGTCCACGTCGGTACCTTTCAGGACCGCCACGTGATAGGCGAGCAGCTGCATCGGGATGGAGATGATGATGGGATTGACCTCTTCACCGTCCAGCGGAATCTCGATGGCCACCTCGGCCTTCTCCCGCACCTCGGAATCCCCCGCCGAGCAGACCGCGATCACCCGCCCGCCGCGCGCGATGACCTCCTCCATGTTGGAGCAGACCTTCTCGTAGTTGCTCCCCTTGGGGACCAGCACCACCACCGGCATGTGCTCGTCGATCAGCGCGATGGGGCCGTGCTTCATCTCGCCCGCCGCGTACCCCTCCGCGTGGATGTAGGAGATCTCCTTGAGCTTCAAAGCCCCTTCCAGTGCGATCGGGTAGTTCATCCCCCGCCCGAGGTACAGGAAGTCGCGGGCCGCCACGTAGTTCCTGGCCACCTTCTCCACCTGGTCGTTGAGCTTCAGGGTCTCTTCCATGAGCGACGGCACCCGCACGATGGCGGAGATGAGCTTTCTCCCCTGTGCCACGTCCATCGCCCCGCGCGAGCGCCCGAGCCTGATGGTGAACAGGTACAGGGCGATCAACTGGGTGACGAAGGCCTTGGTGGAGGCCACCCCGATCTCGGGGCCGGCATGGGTGTAGATCACCCCGTCGGCCTCGCGGGCGATGGAGGAATCGACCACGTTGCAGATGGCGACGCACTTGCCGCCGCGCCTTCTGGACTCGCGCATGGCGGCCAGGGTGTCGGCGGTCTCGCCGGACTGCGAGATCAGCATCACCAGGGTGTGCTTGTCGATCACCGGGTTGCGGTAGCGGAACTCGGAGGCGATATCCACCTCCACCGGCACCCGGCAGTGCTCCTCGATCAGGAACTTGCCGACCAGCGCCGCGTGCCAGGAGGTACCGCAGGCGATGATGCAGACCCGGTTGATATCGTTCAGTTCCGCGTCGCTCATCTCCAGGTTCTCGAGGTAGACGTCCCCCTCCACTTCCCTCAAGCGTCCGGCGATGGTGTCCCTGACCGCGCGCGGCTGCTCGAAGATCTCCTTGAGCATGAAGTGGCGGTAACCACCCTTCTCGGCCATGTGCGGCGACCAGTCGATGTGGCGCGGTGTCTTCTCGACCGGCTCCCCGGAGATGGAGGAGAAGCTGACCTTCCCTCCCCTGAAGACGGCCACCTCGCCGTCCTCCAGGAAGATCATGGAACGGGTGTGGGCGAGGATGGCGGGGATGTCGGAGGCGATGAAGTATTCCCCCTCGCCGAGCCCCACCACCATGGGAGCCCCCAGCTTGGCCGCGATCAGCACGTCGGGCTCGTCCTCGCAGACGATGCAGACGGCGTAGGCACCTTCCAGCTGGGCGAGCGCCTCGCGCACCGCGGCCTCAAAGCTTCCCGCCGAGGCGAGCCGCGACTGGATCAGGTGGGAGATCACCTCGGTGTCGGTCTCGCTCTTGAAGACGTGGCCGGCCCCCTTCAGCTGGTCGCGCAGCTGGAGGTAATTCTCGATGATGCCGTTATGCACCACCACCACGCTCCCCGCCTTGTGCGGGTGGGCGTTGATCTCGGAGGGGCGGCCGTGGGTGGCCCAGCGGGTATGGCCGATGCCGACGGTACCCTCGATGGGATCGGACTGCAAGAGCCGCTCAAGGTTGACGAGCTTTCCCTCGCTGCGCTTGATGCGCGCCTTGCCGTCGGTGATGGTGCAGATGCCGGCCGAGTCGTAGCCGCGGTACTCCAGCTTCCTCAGCCCTTCTATGATGATG
>NZ_DATFBA010000217.1:0-2925 GCF_035254065.1 Geomonas sp. | reverse complement strand
CGAAAGTCCCCTCTCCCTCCGGGAGATGGCTTAGGGGGAGGGGATTCTCCATGATGTGACGCTCTCTCCTTATGCGCGGCTTCCCTCACCCCGACCCTCTCCCGAAGGGCGAGGGGGAGTTGGCGTGAGCCGGCAAGAGCTGACGAGTTGGTGTGAGCTGGTGTGAGCCGATGTGTGCCGGTGTGTGCCGATGTGCGCTGGGCCTGGAGCGAAAGCAGGTGCTTGAGAGTGCCACGCTTCGGGCACGATGGCGATAGCGAGGGGGCTGTCCACTGAGGGCGCCCCTTTTCTCGTGGCGGCCGTCTCTGTTACAATGAGTTGATTGATCGCTGGAGGTTGCCTGTGGAAAGCCTGCCGAAACGAGATCAAATGCTGGCGGTCTTGAACGATCTGTCCCGCCATCATCTGAAGGGGAAGGGGAGGGCGATCAGCCTCTCCCTGATGGCCCTTCTCACCGGGGGGCATATTCTTCTGGAGGACATCCCCGGGCTGGGGAAGACCACCATGGCACTTGCCTTCGCCAGCTCGCTCGGCCTCTCCTTTGGTCGCGTCCAGTGCACCAGCGACCTGCTCCCCTCCGACATCACCGGGCTCTCCATCTACGACCGCACCGAGAACCGTTTCAACTTCGTCAAGGGTCCCATCTTCAACAACATCGTGCTGATCGACGAGATCAACCGCGCCATGCCCAAGACGCAGAGCGCACTGCTGGAGGCCATGGAGGAGCGGCGGGTCACCGTGGAAGGGGTCACCTACCAGCTTCCCGACCCTTTCCTGGTGCTGGCCACCCAGAACCCGGTCGAGCAGGTCGGCACCTATCCCCTTCCCGAATCGCAGATGGACCGCTTCATCATGAGGACCGGCATCGGCTACCCTCCCGAGGAGACCGAGAAGGAGATCCTGATGCACGGCTCGATCCGTGACGAGATCCTTCACATCCCGGCCATGATCAGCCACGAGGACCTCCTGGAGGCGATCAGGACCGTGAAGACGCGGGTCTACCTGGGCGAGAAGGTAACCGACTACATCTACGCCATCATCAAAGCGACCCGCAACCACCCGCTCATCCTGACCGGCATCTCGACCCGCGGGGGGATCGGCCTCGTCGATGCCGCCAAGGCGGCGGCTTACCTGCACGGCCGCGCCTTCGTGGCGCCCGAGGACGTGAAAGAGGTGGCCCGGGTGGTCTGCGCGCACCGGCTGATCTTCCGCCCCGAGCACGAGGGGGTGGACAAGGAGCAGACATTAAACCAGATCCTGAAGGACATACCGCTCCCTCTCACATAAGCCTCACCAAGGGAGGAGCCTTCTACGTCGCCTCCACCCTGCTCTTGGGGGTGGCCGCGGTCAACACCGGCAACAACCTGCTCTTTCTGATCGTCTCCGCCATGCTTGGCTTCATGGCCGTCACCGGATTGCTTGGCTGGATGAACATCCGGCAGCTGTCAGTAGGGGTCCAACTTCCGGACGAGCTGTACGCCGGCACCCAGACCCTCGCCTCCATCCGCATCGAGAACCGCAAGAGGCTGCTTCCTTCCTTCCTGGTCACCGCCACCTTGGCCGGCAGCCCCACCTCCTTCCTGATGCTCGACCCGCGCTCGCCGCAGACCGGATCGCTGCTCCTCTCCTTTCCCCGGCGCGGCCTGCAGGCGCTCCCCGACGCCCGGATCAGCTCTCCCTTTCCGGTCAACTTCTTCGTTCGCTTCCGGATGGCGGAGGTGAACGGGAGCTATCCCGTCTTCCCCGCGCCGCGCCCGTTCGTCGCCCCTCTCCAGGGGGGAAAGCCTGACGCCGGCCAGGCCACCCCATCAACCGCCAAGGGATACGAAGGGGATCTCGCCAAGATCTCCGACTACACCGGAGCCGAGTCTCTCAAGCTGATCCATTGGCGCCTGTCGGCCAAGCACGAGGTGTTCAAGGTCAAGGAGATGACCGCCACCTCGCAGGAGCCGGTGCTGCTGGAGATTGACCAGTTGCCGGGGCGCGACCTCGATGAGCGGCTGTCGCACGGCAGCTACCTTATCAACCGGCTGATGAGAAACGGCCGTCCGGTGGGGCTCAAGATCGGCGACCGGGTCATAGCAGCCGGCACCACCAGGACCCACCGGCTGAAACTGCTCACGGAGCTTGCGGTCTATGGTCAGGATTAGAGGCATCCTCAGCGCGCTGACGGTCTGCATAGCCGTGATCGGTTATCTGCCGCTGTTTCCCTACCTGGACCCGTTCCCGCGCTGGTTCTTCCCGGCTGCCATGATCTGCGCCTTTTTCCTGCACGCGCGGGGGCGCGAACTGCCGGGACGGATGCTCACCCCGGTCTCCATCGTACTCTTCCTCTACCTGGGCTCCGGGTTCTCGCTCAACACCATGCTGCAGGTCACCGCGGACCTTTTGGTGGTCTTTCTCGGCATCAGGCTGCTCGGCGAGCGGAGCGGCAGGAACTACCTGCAGGTGTTCGGCCTGGCGCTCTTCTGTCTGGCCGCCTCCTCGCTCTACAACCTCTCCGCGCTCTTCATCGTCTACCTGCTGCTCCTCATGCTCCTTTTGGCGGTTTCCCTGGTGGTGCTTACCTTCCATGCCCATGATCCCGAGGTGGCGCTCAGCCGGCGGGAGGCGAAGAAGGTGCTGACCGTTTCCTCCCTGATGCCGGTCGCCTCGCTCCCCATCCTGCTCTTTCTGTTCGTGCTTCTGCCGAGGACCCAGTACCCGCTGTGGGATTTCATGAACCAGTCGGCCGTCAAGGTCACCGGTTTCAGCGACACCGTGAAACCGGGGAGCGCACCGGCGGTGAACGAGGTGAAGGGGGTAGTGCTGCGGGCGATCTGCCGGCAGGTCCCGGAGGAGAGGCTCTACTGGCGCGGCATCGTGCTGAACGCCCTGCAGGGGAACGACTGGGTGAGGTTCCCGGTGGAGGAGCGTATGGCCGGG
>NZ_DATFBA010000216.1:0-2654 GCF_035254065.1 Geomonas sp. | reverse complement strand
GAAGTGGCCGGAGCAATCGTCACAGAGATACTGCAGCATGGAGGGAGCGCCCTTGGTGGCCTCCTGGCAGCCGGGGGACTTGCAGTCCAGGGCCCGCAGCGGGTTGGTCTCATAGCGCCTCTTGCAGTCGTCGCACAGCAGCTCGATCCTCTCCAGAAGGAAGCTCTTCAGCGCCTCGCGGTAGTTGGGGCGGCAGCAGGGACAGCCCAGCGAATTGATCTGCAGGGACGGCTCGGTGAGGCCCAGTTCCTGGAAGAAATGGGTCAGCATGGTGAGCACCTGGGCGTCCACGGTGGGAGAGGCGATGCCGGTCAGCTCGGCGCCGATCTGGTGGAACTGCCGGTAACGTCCCTTCTGCGGGCGCTCGTAGCGGAACATCGGCCCCATGTAGTACAGGCGCGCGATGGGATCCTGGGCGTACAGCTTGTGCTCGATGAAGGCGCGCATCACCGAGGCGGTCCCTTCCGGGCGCATGGTGACCTTGTTCTCTCCCTTGTCGGTGAAGGAGTACATCTCCTTCTCCACGATGTCGGTCGCGTCACCGATCGAACGGCAGAAGAGCTCGGTCTTCTCCAGGATCGGTATCCTGATCTCGGCAAGTCCGTACAGCTCGAAGACCCTGCGGGCGGTCGCCTCTATGTGCTGCCACTTCTCCACCTCTCCGGGGAGAATGTCGTTGAATCCTTTGATACCAGTGATGGCCACGTCTAATGCACTCCTTGATTCATTCTCTGTTTAGCGGTCCCCCACCCTGTTGTGCTCCACCAGCTTGCACTCGGCGTGGAAGGCGAGGTTCTTACCGTGCTCCTTGCCGCGGTACATCGCCTGATCGGCCAACTCCAGCAGTTCCGCCTTGGTGGTGGCGTCATCGGGGGAGGAGGCGTAGCCGAGGCTGACGGTCAGCTTGATGGCGAGTCCGTCGGCTACCGCGAAGGTATGGGACTGGATGGTGTTACGGATACGCTCGGCAACGATGGCGGCCCCATCGATGCCGGTCTCCACCAGCACGATGGTGTACTCGTCGCCGCCGTAGCGGATCACCGCGTCCACGTCGCGCACGCTCCTTTTCAAAACGGCCCCCACCTCTTTGAGGACGCGGCTGCCGATCAGGTGCCCGAACATGTCGTTCACCATCTTGAAGTTGTCTATGTCGAGGAACAGGACCGACAGGTACGAGGCGTAGCGCTCGGAGCGTTTGAGCTCGCGGTCCAGCACCACGTCCAGGTACCGGTAGTTGTAGAGGCCGGTCAACTCGTCGATGTAGAGAAGATCCTTGGCGAAGTTGTAACGCGCCGCATTATCGAGGGCCAGGGAGGCCTGATCCAGCAGGAAGGTGATGTGGTTACGGTTCACGTCCCTGGGAAGGTCCCGCTGTCCAGGGTCGTTGAGGAAGATGATGACCCCCTGCAGCGCGCTCTTATTCCGGACGTACAGACAGACCGCATCGTGCACGTCGCCACCGTAATCTTCGACGTCGGGCAGGAAATTGGTGAGCCTGATCATGTTGTTGGAACCGTCATCCAGCAGATCGCTCTCCGAGATCACTGCCTGCCCAAGAAGGGGGGCATACTCCTTCTCGACCCCCCTCACTTCGTGCATGATGAGCTGGCCGGACTCGCTGAAATAGCCAAGGGCCCGGTTGGAGCCGACGATCTTGGTGAGGGCGTCGATCAGCAAGGAATAGATGCGGTCGAGTTCGAGGGAATTGGCGATGGTCTGGCTGACCTGGAACAGGTTGACCAGGCTCTTCAGTTCCTGGTTCTCGTCCAGGAGCCTGCGCTGGTCCATGCAGTGCGATACTATGTGCCGGAACTCGTCGTGGTTGATCGGCTTGACAAGGTAGTCGGCAGCGCCATGCTTCAGCGCGTAAATGGCTGTTTCCACGTTGGCGTGACCGGTGACCATGATCACGCTGATGTCGGGGTCGTGCGTCTTGACCGCCGAGAGTATGTCCAATCCCGTCACGTCCTTCATCACCAGGTCGGTTACCACCAACTGGTACCCACGGCTCTGAATCATCCCCAGCGCTTCCTCGCCGGAGGCCGCAGTCTCCACGATGTACCCTTCATCCTTGAGAAGGTCGGTGTAGACCTCACGGAAGAAGCTGTCATCTTCAACGATAAGAATTCTTTCCATGAAGCGGAATCTCCTGGAACGAAGCGTCTGTTGGGGGCGAATATCAGCATAAATTAACAGATAGGGGGTCGGAGGTCAATTAAAATGGCCCCAAGGGGTACTGATCAGCAGGGAGCCGTCCCGGTCGCAGACGGCCTCCACGGTGCCATCGAGGTCGGTGCGGTAGACGCGGACGCCGTGCTTGCGCAGGCGGGCCAGGGTGGAAGGGGCCGGCAGGTGAAATGGGTTATGGTAGCCGGCCGAGATGACAGCGGCACGGGGAGAGACGGAGCTCAGGAACTGATCGCCCGAGCCGTAACGGGAGCCGTGATGGCCGACCTTCAACAGCGTGCTTCGCAGCGGCACCCCTCGCGCCAGCAGCCTCTGCTCCGACTCGCTCCCGAGGTCACCGGTGAACAGAACGGCAGCCTGCCCGTGGCGCAGGCGAAACACCATGGAAGTTTCGTTGGCATCGATCCCCGCCGAAGGTGCGGTGTTCTCCGGCCAGAGCGGCTCCACCACGGCACCTCCCGCTGCGA
>NZ_DATFBA010000215.1:0-11019 GCF_035254065.1 Geomonas sp. | reverse complement strand
ATCCCCATCCCCACCAGGTTGGAGCGGTGGATCCTCTCGAAGCTCTCGGCGATCACCGCCCGCACGCCCAGCAGCTTGGTCCCCTTGGCCGCCCAGTCGCGCGAGGAGCCGGTGCCGTACTCCTTGCCGGCGATCACGATGAGCGGCACCCCTGAGAACTGATACTTCATGGCCGCCTCGTAAATGGACATCTCTTCGCCGCTGGCGTTATCCTCCGCGAAGTGCCTGGTGACTCCACCTTCCAGCGCAGGGACCAGCTGGTTCCTGATCCGGATGTTGGCGAAGGTACCCCGCACCATCACCTCGTGATTGCCCCTGCGGGCGCCGTAGGAGTTGAAGTCCTCACGGGCGACACCCAGGGAATTGAGATGCCTGGCGGCCGGCGAATCCTTGGCGATGGAGCCGGCGGGTGAGATGTGGTCGGTGGTGATGGAATCGCCCAGGAGGGCAAGCACCCGTGCCCCCTTCAGGTCGCCAACCGGCTCCGGCTCCGCAGAGAGCTGCTGGAAGAACGGGGGCTCCTTGATGTAGGTGGAGGTCTCCTGCCACTGGTACAGCTCGCCGGTCGGCACCTGCAGCCGGTTCCAGTACTCGTCGCCGCGGAAAACGTCGGCGTAGTTGCGGCTGAAGGAATCGGCGGCCACATGCCTGTTCACCATCTCGGCCACTTCACGGTGGTCCGGCCAGATGTCCTGGAGGTAGACCTGCTCGCCGTTCACGTCGGTTCCCAACGGCTCGCGGGTGAGGTCGATATTGACGTTGCCGGCCAGGGCATAGGCGACCACCAACGGTGGCGAGGCGAGGTAGTTCGCGCGGACGTAGGCGTTGATGCGTCCCTCGAAATTGCGGTTACCGGAGAGGACGGCTGCCACGGCAAGTTCCCCGTCCACCACGGCGTTCACGATGTGCTCGGCGAGCGGGCCGCTGTTACCGATGCAGGTCGTACAGCCGTAGCCTACCAGGTGGAAGCGCAATGCTTCCAGGTACGGCATCAGCCCGCTCGCCACCAGGTAATCGGTCACTACCTTGGAGCCGGGGGCGAGGCTGGTCTTCACCCAGGGACGGACCTGCAAGCCGCGCTGCACGGCGTTTCTCGCCAGGAGGCCGGCAGCGATCATCACGGAAGGATTGGAGGTATTGGTGCAGCTCGTGATGGCGGCAATCACGATGGAGCCGTGGCAAAGCTTGTAGGTTACCCCGTCCGGCTGGCGTAGCGGCACGCAGTGCCCCAGGGAACCAAGCTGCTCGTCCGGTTGCACCTCCATCAGCTCACGCGGCACGTTCACTGGGGAGCCCCCTTCGCCGAGCCACCGGTTCAAGGTCTCCTTGTCCACCTTGGCCGCGTCACTTTGCAAGAGGGTCACCAGCTGTTTCCGGAAGGAGGTCCGTACCTCGGAAAGCTTCACCCGGTCCATCGGCCGGGAAGGGCCCGCCAGGGAAGGTTCCACCTCGGAGAGGTCGAGCGACAAGAGGTCGCTGAAAATCGGCTCAGGCCGGTCTTCGCCGTGCCACAGCCCCTGCTCCCGGCAGTAGATCTCCACCAGCTCCGCGACCGCCCCCCTGCCGGTGAGGCGCAGATAGTCGGTGGTCTGCCCGTCGACCGGGAAGACACCGATGGTGGCGCCGTATTCAGGCGCCATGTTGCTGATGGTGGCGCGATCGGCGATGTTCAGGGAGGAGGCGCCGGGACCGAAGAACTCGACGAACTTCCCTACCACTCCCTGCCTGCGCAGCATCTGGGTCACGGTCAGCACCAGGTCGGTGGCGGTGGCGCCCGGCTGCAGTTTTCCGGTCAGTCGGAAGCCGACCACCTGCGGGATCAGCATGGAGCAGGGTTGCCCGAGCATGGCAGCCTCGGCCTCGATCCCCCCTACCCCCCAGCCGACCACGCCGAGTCCGTTGATCATGGTGGTGTGGGAGTCGGTGCCGACCAGGGTGTCGGGGTAGAGCCAGCGCTCCCCGTTGGCCTCCTCCTCTACCACCACTTTTGATAGGTATTCCAGGTTGACCTGGTGGCAGATACCGGTTTCCGGTGGGACCACGCGGAAATTGCGGAAGGCCGACTGTCCCCAGCGCAGGAACTGGTAGCGTTCGTGGTTACGCTCGAACTCCAGGGCGGAATTGGTCTTGAGGGAGGAGACCGTGCCGTAGTGGTCCACCTGCACCGAGTGATCGATGATCAGGTCCACCGGTTGCAGGGGATTGATGCGCGAAGGGTCACCGCCCAGCCGTTGCAGCGCGGAGCGCATGGCGGCCAGGTCGGCCACCGCCGGCACCCCGGTGAAGTCCTGCAGAAGGATCCGGGCCGGCATGAACTGGATCTCCTTGTCCGGCTCGGCAGGCGCATCCCATTTAGCGACCGCCTCGATGTCCTCCTTCTTCACCGTTACGCCATCCTCCCGCCTGAGCAGGTTTTCCAGCAGGATCTTGAGGGAGTATGGGAGCCGTGATATGTCCACACCGGCATTGGCTGCAAAGGTGTTCAGTGAATGATACCGGTAGGTGTTCCCGTGCAGGGTGAGGTACGCGGCGCAATTATAACTATTGGAGGTCGTGACAGACATGGCAGCTCCGTGATGGGAATAAGGTAGGGACGAGTAAGGTCATGCTCAAAGGCCGGGAGACGACAGTGACAGGAACAACCGTGGATACAGACAATAGCAAATCCGGTACTACTGAGGAGGCTGCGAATGAGGGGCAGCCGGCGTTGCGCCAGCTGCCCCCTGGCAACTATTCTTCCGGCTCGAAGAGACTTTTATCGACTCCGCATACCGGGCAGACCCAATCTTCCGGTACATCTTCGAATGCGGTTCCAGGCTCCACTCCATTGCCCGGGTCGCCGGCGGCGGGATCATAGATATAACCACAAATCGTGCAGCGCCACTTTTGCATACATCCTCCTTTTTCAGATTACAGTGATAGACAACCTTCAGCTGCCTTGCTGACTGAAAGCGAAATTGCCAATTCGAATGATGGGTGGAATGTTGTAACGGTGACATGAGTCATCTGTGACAAAGACAGTACTAAAAATATACTGAGAGAGAGCAATGTCAAGGAAAAGGAAGTCATTTTGTTGGGTTAGATAAAGTGCAGGTCAGCTGGCAGGTCGGATGGCGGGCTGGGAGAGAACGGTTTACATCGCATTACGTAAAGTGTTACAAGAAAAAGGCGTCAACCTCAGCGCTTTCCCTTTCGATTCTCCCCTCGCCCCTTCAGGGGAGAGGGGAATGCCCACCCGAGCGTATTTAGCATCTGTCGACAGCAGATTGATTACTGAAAAAGGACGTGCATGAAAAGAATTCTTGGTAAGCTGGACCCCGCCGCCATCGCCTCCGAACAGCGGGCCATGCTGCGCTTCCTGGTCATACTCACCGCCGCCTCCACCATCGGCCTGCAGGGATATACCATCCTCTTCAACAACTTTGCCGCCGAAGTCGTGCATCTGAACGGCAGCCAGGTCGGCATCATCCAGTCGGTGCGCGAGGTGCCGGGACTTCTCACCCTCTTGCTGGTCTTCATGCTGCTCGTCGTCCGTGAACACAAGCTGGCCGCGCTCTCGGTGGCCCTGCTGGGCTTGGGTACCGGCATCACCGCGCTCATCCCTTCCTACGGTTGGCTGATCTTCACCACCGTCGTGATGAGCTTTGGGTTTCATTACTACGAGAGCACCAACCAGTCCCTCACCTTGCAGTACTTCTCCACCTCAGTCTCCCCCCTTATCTTCGGGAGGTTGCGCGCGCTGGGGGCCATCTCCAGCGTGGCGGCCGGGCTGTTGGTCTACTGTCTTGGCGCGGTGGCGCAGTACCGGGAAATGTACCTGGTGATCGGCGTGCTGGTCCTTGCGGCGGGCATTTGGGGGCTGTTGCAGGATCCCACCCATGCCGGGGTGGTCCCTCAGCGCAAGAAGATGATCCTGCGCCGTCGATACTCCCTTTTCTACATCCTCACCCTGTTATCCGGAGCGCGGCGGCAGATTTTCGTGGTCTTTTCCATCCTGCTGCTGGTGCAGGTCTTTCATTTCTCGGTCCGGGACATGACCCTGCTGTTCATCATCAACAACATCGTGGGGTACATCCTGAACTCGCTGATCGGCAAGGCGATCAACCGGGTCGGCGAGCGGACCATCTCCTCGATCGAATACAGCGGCGTCATCATGGTTTTCCTGGTCTACGCTTTCAGTTCCTCGAAGTACATGGTGATGTTCATGTATATCATCGACAACATCCTCTATAACTTCGACGTCGCCATCCGTACCTACTTCCAAAAGGTGGCCGACCCGGCCGATATTGCCTCCTCGATGTCGGTCGGCTTCACCATCAACCATATCGCCGCCGTCTTTTTGCCGGCCCTGGGTGGTTATTTCTGGATGATGGACTATCGAATTCCGTTTGTGGCAGGGAGCGCGCTGGGCGTGGTGTCCCTGATTGCCGCGCAGTGGATGCGGGTTCCGGCGAAAGGTGTCGAAACAGGCGAGATGGGTGAACTAGCAGCCACAATAACCCCTCGCCCCCTGGGGGGAGAGGGGCAGGGATGAGGGCAGAGGGGCGAGGGAACTTTCCATCAGTCAATTTTGCGATTCGATCAGCACCCTCGGTTCGCGGGCGGCGTGCTTGCCCGATTCCAGTAAGGCATAGCGAAGACAAATGGCTCCCACGGTGGTCAGGGCGCCACTCAACCGTCTCTTCCAGGTCAATTTCACAGGGATCAGGCTGAGGACGATGCCGGCGGTCACCATCACCTCCGCACTCTTCCACAACAGCCCCCCCTTCCCTTCCTTCAGCCCCCTGCCCGCCTCAGGCTCGGCTGACGTCTGCCGCTCCATCGCGGCCATGCACGCTATCTCCCCGATTTTACCGGCCAAGCCGAATGTCCGAACCACCTCATCCTCCCGTTTGTTCAGCGGCAGCATTTCCAGCACGCCGGCGGTGCTTGCCATGGCCGAGGCGGTGAACAGGAACGGCAGGGTGTTCCGCCTGGCCTGCCAGAGCGGATTGGCGGTATTGCCGAGCAGGACGCCGGTGTAGCCCGCCAGCATCAAGCCACCGGCCGCCGTCCCCAGTGCTGCCGGACGGGCCACCGGCTTATCGCCGAGCAAGAGGGAAATGGTGGAAAGCAAGCCGGTGCCGGCGAGCGACCAGGAGCCGATGCTCATCGGCGAGGTTGGGCGGAAAACCCGAAGCATGTACAGGAAGCGAAGCATCCGTCCCAGATCCCAGGTGAGTAGCCCCGGCCCGATGGTGGAACCGAGGAAGGCCAGCACACGGCAGCGGAAGGCAAGCTTCTTCACCTTTCTTTTTCCGTGGAGCAGGGCCGCCAGCAGCGCGGTACCGCCGGCCACGCCGCCTACGTAAAAGTAGGCGGGGACGGACCAGATCCAGACAGGTTCCTTAAGTAACGGCAGCCGGTAGTAGTCGATAGGCCGCCCCTCCAGCTTTGAGGGAACTTCCTGCCAGACCTGCACCGGCGACCCAGTACCCGGCTGTTCCCGCTTGATGCGCTGTTGCGCGGCTTCACCTTCGAGAAGGGCCAGAGAGGGGTCCAGCTCTCGTCCAGTTGTCACACTGGATTGCCACGGAATGGTCATGGGTTGCCTCCTTAACTCAATTCCTCTCTGTCTGACTCTCCCTCTCCCTGCGGGAGAGGGTCGGGGTGAGGGAACTTTCGACGAAGATGCTCGGCTTCCCTCACCCCAGCCCTCCCCCGTGGGGGGAGGAAGAGCTTGCAGTAGCCGGAAAAGTGGATGGCAAGTTATCAGCTGTGGGGTAAGGGTAGACAATGGTGCGCGGTCTACTCCTCTTTCGCTCCTTGCTTTACGGCGATGGCGGCGGCCGCGGTCATGCCGGCTAGAGCGAGCGCCATGGCGGCCCACGACTTCACAACCCCTTTGGTCGGCACCGACGGGTCCGGAGGAAGGTTGTAGACCTCGGGACGGTCGAGCAGGAGGAAGAAGGCATGCAGCCCCTCGGTCCCTGGCTGGTCCTCCTCCGTCATCCCGTAAAGATAGGCCTCCTTCATCCCCTTGTTGTGCAAGGTTTCCAGCCTTTTCCGGGCGATTTCTTTCAACTCCTCGACCTTGCCGAACCTGATGGAATCGGTGGGGCATGTCTTGGCGCAGGCGGGCTCCATCCACTCCTTTTGCCGGTCGTAACAAAGGGTGCATTTCCACGCTCGGCCGTCATCCTGTCGCCGGTTGATCACCCCGAACGGGCAGCAGACCACGCAATAACCGCAGCCGTTGCAGACGTCGGGTTGCACGTAGACGCTGCCGACTTCGGTACGGACCAAAGCCCCGGTCGGGCAGGCCTCCAGGCACCCGGCACGGCGGCAGTGCTTGCAGACATCGGACATGAAGAGCCAGGAGAACGGCCGCGCCGTGGTCTGGCCGGAAAGCGGCTCGGATCTTTCCATGAAGGCAACGTGCCGCCAGGTGGTTGCCTCCAGGTGGATGGTGTTGTCATAGGAGCGTCCGCTGAAGAAGTCGCCGTCCGCAGGCAGCTGGTTCCACTGCTTGCAGGCGACCTCGCAGGCCTTGCAGCCGATGCAGACGGTGGTGTCGGTGAAAAATCCGGTGGCCTCGCTGGTCATGATTCCTCCGTCAGTTCCTTCTTGCCGGCCCGCAGACCGTGGTTCCCCACCGGCTTCTGGGCAACCGCCGGGAGATCGCGCGGAGGCCCTTCCGCATCGGGCTCCGCAAGCGGCCCAGCAACAGCGGCCTTTCTCCCTGCAGACTTGCGCCCGGCGACTATCTGGACGGAAAACGCCTTGGACTCTTCGATGCTTACGTTGGGCTCCGCGATGAAGGCGGTAAGTTCATTGGCAGCGTCGCCGGTCGAGCGGCCGAGCCAGCTCCAGTGGTAAGGAAGTCCGACGGTATGTATCTCTTCACCTTGGGCCTGCAGGGGCTGCATCCGCTCGGTGACCAGCACCCGCGCCTCGATCTCCCCCCGCATGCTGCTTATGGTGGCCCAGCCTCCATTCACCAGCCCCCGCAGTTCGGCCAGTTCCGCAGAGACCTCCACGAACATCTCGGGCTGCAGTTCGCACAGCCACGGTAACCAGCGGGACATGCCGCCGGCCGTGTGATGCTCGGTGAGCCGGTAGGTGGTTGCCACGAATGGGTAGCGCTCATCCTCATAGGCCTTGTGGTAGGGGTTGTCCCGGCGATACCACTCCATGCGCGCGGGGTTGCACTGCTGGCCGTAGAGAACGTTCTTCAGCACCGATTCCTGGGGCTCGTAGTGGGTCGGGAGCGGCCCGTCCAGCAGCCCGCTGGGGTCGTACAGCCACGCCTTCCCTTCCGCCTGCATGATGAAAGGGTCGATGCCGGAGAGGGTATCGATCCCCTTGGCGTCCTTGCCCGGGCGGTAGTCGGGTGGACGGTCCAGGATGAAATCCGGCTTGTCGAAGCCGGTCCATTTCTTTTCCCGCTCGTCCCACCAGACGTACCTTTTGCGCTCCGACCACGGTTTCCCCTGCGGGTCGGCCGAAGCGCGGTTGTAGAGGAGCCGGCGGTTATCCGGCCAGGCCCATCCCCATTCCGGCGCCACCCAATGCTGGTCCTTGCCCGGCTTGCGGCGAGCGGTTTGGTTGACGCCGTCCTTGTAGCAGCCGCAGTAGATCCAGCAGCCGCAGGCCGTGCTGCCGTCGGCCTTCAGCTCCTTGTAGGCGGGAAGCAGCGTACCTTCCGGAAGCAGGTGGCCGTTTATCTCCATGAGCACCGTTTCCGCGTTCGGCTCTTCCTTTTCGCCCATCGGCCCGTAATCCCAGGTAAGGTCCTGGATGGGGAGATCCTTCTTGTCGATGGAGCCGCTGTAGAGCTCTTTCAGTCTCTTTCCAAGGTGGTAGATGATGTGCAGGTCGGAGCGGCAGTCACCCGGCGGATCGAATGCCTTGTGATGCCACTGCAGCAGGCGCTGTGTGTTGGTGAAGGTGCCGTCCTTCTCGGTGTGGGCGGCGCAGGGGATGAAGAAGACCTCGGTGCCGATATCGGCGGGGGCGATCTCACCGGAGACTACCTCCGGGGCGGAGCGCCAGAACTCCGCCGTCTCGGTGGGCGCGAAATCGCTCACCACCAGCCACTCCAACTGGCCCAGGGCCTTTCGCTGCAGCGGCGCGTTCATCGAGCCGACCACCGGGTTTTCTCCCATCACGAAGAACCCCTTCACCATGCCGTCGGCCATGGCGGCCATGGTGACGAAGTGCGAATGATCACCGGAGATGTGGGGAAGGTAGTCGTAGCACCACTGGTTTTCCTCGGTGGCCGCCACGCCGTACCACGCCTTCAACAAGGAGACGATGTACTTGCGGAACTCGCTCCACCAGCCGCTGGCAGATTCGTTGTACTCGACGTATTTCTCCAGGTCGGTGTCATAGCTCGCCTTGGGCATGGGGAGGTAGCCCGGCAGCATGTTGTAGAGGGTGGGGATATCCGTAGAGCCCTGGATGGAGGCATGTCCCCTCAAAGCCATGATACCCCCGCCGGGGCGGCCAATATTGCCGAGCAGCATCTGGATGATGGAGGCGGTGCGGATGTACTGGACGCCGACCGTGTGCTGGGTCCACCCGACGGCATAGCAGAAGGCGCCGGTACGATCGGGACCGGAGTTGTCGCACAGGGTGCGGGCGACCTTCTCGAAGAGATCCGGCGAGATGCCGCACAACTGCTGGACGACCTGCGGTGTGTAGCGGGAATAGTGGCGCTTGACGATCTGGAAGACACAGTGGGGATCGTTCAGCGTGTAATCGTGCTCCTCCGCGCTGATTACGGCGCCGCGCTCCGCCCGTGGCTCGCCTGAGAACATCTCCCGGTGCCCGGCTGCCGGAGAGACCTCCACCCCCTTGTACTGCCAGGATTTCGGATCGTACTGCCCCTTATCGGTGTCCCAGCCGCTGAACAGGCCGTCCAGATCCTCGGTGTCCTGGAAATCGTCGGAGATGATGGCGGAGGCGTTGGTGTAATTGACCACGTACTCCTTGAACCAGCGGTCGTTTGTGATGATGTAGTTGACGATGGCGCCCAGGAAGGCGATGTCGCTTCCGGCACGGATGGGAACGTGGATGTCAGCGACGGCGCTGGTGCGGGTAAAGCGCGGGTCGACGTGGATGATGGTGGCTCCCCGCCGCTTGGCCTCCATCACCCACTGGAAGCCGACCGGGTGGCATTCGGCCATGTTGGACCCTTCTATCACGATGCAATCGGAGTTCTGCAGGTCCTGCTGAAAGGTGGTGGCCCCTCCCCTACCGAACGAGATCCCCAGACCGGGGACCGTGGAGGAGTGTCATATTCGGGCCTGGTTTTCGACCTGCACGATGCCCAGCGAGGTGAACAGCTTCTTGATCAGGTAGTTTTCCTCGTTGTCCAGAGTGGCGCCGCCCAGGTGGGCGATGCCGAGGGTTCTTCTGAGCGGATGCCCCTGCTTGTTCTTCTCCTCCCAGGTCTCCTCGCGGGTCTTTTTCACCCGTTGCGCAACCATGTCCAGCGCCTTGTCGAGCGGGATCTCCTCCCACTTCGTGCCGTGGGGCCGGCGGTAGAGGACGCTCCTGACGCGGTGGGTGCCGGTGGCGAGTTGCATGCTGGCCGCCCCCTTAGGGCAGAGACAACCGCGCGAAATGGGGGAGTTGTAATCACCCTCTATGTCCAGAAGCTTGCCGCCTTTTACGTACACCTTCTGCCCGCAGCCAACCCCGCAGTACGGGCAGATGGAGTCGACCACCCGATCGGCGTCGGCGATCCTGGGCTTGAGCTGATCGCTTCGTGCCGACATGGCCGACTTTCCGAGCCCCATCGGCTCTGCGTAGGTAAGTTGGCGCAGCGCGGGCCAGATGAAGCGCGATCTCTTCTTCGCCATCGTTTCCCTCCTAGGCACGGCAGGATGCAAAGAGAAAAATATTAGTTGTGTTTAACATCCATACAGTCAAAGTCAATGAGCAGTGAGCGTAAGGAAACGACGGGAAAGGAGAGGAATGGTAGCGGAAGGGGCGTTAGGGAAGAACAAAGAAAGGCAATCCCCCCTGCCCCCCCTTTATCAAGGGGGGGGACCCGTTGCGGGAGGGAAAAGGAGATTATGACTGGAGTCTCAGGGTCAGTGTGAAGACAAAAAAAGGACCTGCCCGGGCTAACCGGTGCAGGTCCTTTGCTTTTAACTGCTGATCGCTGCGTCGTTACTTGAAGGTGGCGATGATGTAGTTGGCAATGGCCATTGCCTCGTTGTCGGGTACCGCCTTGGCATCGAACGGGGTCATGCCGGGGCCCGGCTTGCGCATCTTGGCAACGATATCCTTGGCGGTCTTGACGCCATTTGCCGTGCGGTCTTTCTTGCTCAGGGTCTTCTTGGGGTTGACGATGTTGCCGCCTTTGGGATGGCAGGAGGCGCAGTGCTCTTCAAATTCCTTCTTCCCATCAATCTTGCCGCCCTTCGGAACGTCGCAGAAAGCGGCCGAAGCGAAGATGCTCATGGAAACTACCGATGCGGCAACAAAGAAAAACTTTTTCATTCTTGATTCCTCCTTTGGTTGGTGGTCATACCCTATGAGAGATAGGAGAATACAGCTACAAGTGTGCAGCCCTGAAAGAGTTCACAGGGGAAAACCGGAATCAATGCTAGTCTAGATTTTTCGTTTGTCAATAACGCGCGACGCTTTGCCTTCTGCCCTCGGTATGCTGTTCGGTTCGACCAGTTTCACGACGGCGCCTACACCCAGTACCGAGTCGATTTTGCGCTCCACACTGTCCAAAAACGCCTTCTGCATCTTCATCTCGTCGAAGAAGATATTCTCGGTGACCTCGATCCTGATCTCCAGGGTATCCAGCGCACCTTTCCTGTCCACCACCAGCTGGTAGTGCGGCTGGCACCCTTCCACGGCGAACAGCACGTCCTCGATCTGGGAGGGGTAGACGTTGACCCCCTTGATGATCAGCATGTCGTCCGAACGCCCCATGGTCTTCTTCATACGAACGGTGGTCCTGCCGCAGTCACACTTGTCGTAGTCGAGCGAGGTGATGTCGCGGGTCCGGTAGCG
>NZ_DATFBA010000214.1:0-6340 GCF_035254065.1 Geomonas sp. | reverse complement strand
AAGGAACGGACGCGATGACGAGAAGCAGAATGGCTGGGAAAAGTCGCAAGATGTCTTGGGTAAGACCGGATGTTCCCCTCCATTTCATTGCAGATCCTCCTCAGTAACTCCTCCCCCCGGAGGGGGGAGGTTGGGTAGGGGGAACACTGTCGGCATAAAATTGAAGCCCCGTCAGCATTGGCGGCGGCAGCTCCCCCTCCCTGGTTCTCCCCTTCGGGAGAGGGAAGGTTAACGGAAGCGGGGAAGAAAAGAGCGGCGGGCACCGTTGTCCTCATAGCGGAACATGCCTCTGTCACTACTCAGCGGGCAACTGTCACAGGAGCCAGCGGCAAAGATATTGGTGGAGTGTAACACATTATTTTTGGCGTGCAGGCAAGGTGGGCCACTCCCGGCTGATTGCCCGTCGCCCGGCGGTGATGGTGTTCAGGTACCCGGCATAGCTCCAGAATGGCTTGGGCAACCGGAGCAGCGTACCGATCCGACGCAGGGTGCTGACAGAGCTTTGGCGTGTGTCAGAAACGAAGATGCAGCGTGAGAGGTCGGAAATGCCTTGTTCCAGTGCGCGCCTCGCCTCCTGAGGGGAGAGCTTGGGACTGAAATAGAAGGAGGGCATCAGCAGGTTGTGGGAAGCGTCCAGCAGCCCATCTTCGATGGCCTGTTGGTGGAGACCGGTGCCGGGATAGACCCGGATACCGGTGGTGATGAAGGCGGCGTCCCTCTTTCTGACGCCGGTGTTGATGAAGCGGATGGTCTTCGCCAGCGAGCTGTCATCCTCCTGGGGCGCCCCCAGCAGGAAGCACCACAGCACGTTAATGCCGGAGCCGGCGAGAAGCTCCGCCGCGTGGTGGATGTCTCTCTCGGTGAAATCCTTCCTGAGGGCCGCCAGCGTGGTATCGCAGGCGCTTTCCGGAGTTACCACCAGGGACGTGATCCCCGCCCGCTCCATCAGCTTGATCTGTGCCCGGGTGATCCCCTTGGGGGCCAGCGAGGAGATCCGCAGCGTGGCCTTGAGCCGCCGTTTCAGGATCTCCTCCAGCAGGGCTTCCAGATACCCCTCAGGCTGGTTGAAGATACTGTCGACGAACTCGAACTCCCTGGCGCCGGTTACGTCCACCAGGGTCGCCATTTCGTCGACGACCGCACCCGGCTCCCTCAGCCGCCAGCTCTCTCCTTCGATCCGGCGATAGGTGCAGTACAGGCAACGGTTGGCGCACCCTCGTTTCCCCTGCACCGGCAGTACCGGCTCATACATCAGGTACCGGCCGGTATCGACCCAACGATGCAGGCGCGGAGGCACCGCGTCCGGTGGCAACCGGCAGGGGCCTCCCACCATCTCACCGGAGCGCCCCACCACCCCGGCGACCGTTGCCAAGGCATCTCCGTCCGGACAGCTGAAGAACTCCGCCGCCGCCCGCTCCCCCTCGCCCACCACTGCGTGATCGAGGCCCAGGTATTCGAGGAGCTGCACCGGCATGATGCTGACGCCCGCGCCACCGATCAGGATGCGGGCGTCCGTGACGGACTTGATGAAGTCGACCATCTGCTTGAGTTCGGGAAGAAAGGAGACGGGGGAGAGGAAGTCGCAGTTATCGAGGTTCCGCACGGAGAGGGCGATGCCATCAGGTTGAAAGGTCCGGAGGCTACTGCCAATGGCGTGCAGCGGGTCCCGCTGGAAGCACAGGTCGAGGAGCTTCACGTGGAAGCCGGCCAACTGAAGCCCCTCGGCGACCCAGGCAGCCCCAATGGGGACGGTCGGCTGGGGTGCCATCTCACGGCTGGTGCTTATAATGAGAATTCGGGAAATCATCGAACCTCCACCGTTCGCGTAACTAGCCGTTCTCCAAGCCATCTCGCCAACCTCCGCGGCGCCCGTTCCAAGATTAACGAAGAACCGGGAGGTTGTCCATTAGACCATTGACATCGAAAATTTCGGAGGAGTAGAATGAACCTAGATGGAGAAAGAAGGGCTCTTTTAAAAGACGACTCCCAGTTGTATGAAGCGGCACTTGGGAGCTGGTAATTGGCGTGCAAGTGAACCAGGCTGCAAAGCTCAATATCTCATATCCACCCGGCACTTAAAACGCACCGGAGATAGGTAGAAGCAAAGAAACTGGCTGGTGTACACATCCTTCACCTCCAGAAGCTTGCTACCGAAGGAAAAATGAGGGATGGTTCCTACTTGAACGTCAGTTACGCTTAGGGGAAAGGCTCAATGGCTTTTATAGCTATTGGGCCTTTTCTATGTCTGCGGTCCGCCTATTTCTTCCACTCGGAGTACGGGTGGAAGGTTAGGCTGACGTTGCGGTACCTGACGTCGTGGGAGACCTCCTCGCCTACCCAAGGTGGCAACTCGACCTGCTGGGACTCCGATTCCAGTTCCACCTCGGCCACCACCAGGCCTTCATTCTCCTTGAGGAACTCGTCGACCTCCCACTCCATTCCCGCGTAGGTGATCTTGTACCGGTTCTTCTCGATGTACGGTTTCTTGGCGAGAGCCGCCAACATCTCCTCGGCATCGACGACCGGGATGCCATATTCGTACTCGTCCCTGCTCACTCCTTCGGTCTTCCCTTTGATGGTCAGAAAAGCGTTCTCTCCCTGTATCCGCACCCGCACGGTGCAGTCGCCGCCACTGGCCAGATACCCCTGGCAGGTGTGGATCGGTTTGCTGTCGCCTTTCCACTGATCCCCGGAGACCAGGAACTTCCTCTCGATTTCTTTGGCCATCTTCTCTTCCCTCCGCTCGCGGACTCTCTGACGAAAACAGCTGTTAGCTTAGCACAGTTTCATCACCATGCCCGAATATTGCGGTAAGGAAAGAAGTATCTGCTACAATCGGTGCTATGACTTCTCCTCTGTGTGAATGCGCCCTTTCAGATACAGAGATCCTGCGCTACCGTATCGAAGGCAAGGGGCCTGTGCCAGTCGTCCTGCTGCACGGTCTGGCCTCCCGCGCCGAATGCTGGATAGATATCGTCCCCCTTTTCCCACCTGATACCTACACGCTCTACCTGCTCGACCTGCTCGGTTCCGGCGAGTCCTCCAAGCCCAAGGAGGCCGATTACTCCATTCGCGCCCACAGCGAGAGGCTGCTGCGCTTTCTCGAGAAAGCGTCGCTTTCCCGCGTGCTGTTGGTGGGGCATTCGCTGGGAGGGGCGATCGGGCTGGTGGCCGCCATCGAGGCGATGCAGACCGGCAGGAAACGCCTGCTGGCGGCACTGGTCAACATGGCGGGGCCGGGTTACATCCAGCGGCTCCCGGTGATCGCGGAGGTCTTCCAGCGCCCGTTGGCAGGCACCCTGTTCGTCCTCCTCTATGCCCCGGATGCCTGGATCAAGATCGGCCTGCGGGCAGCCTACCACGATCATTCCCTGGTCGATAGGAAACACATCGCCCGCTACGCCCCCTGCTACCGCGACCGCAAGGCGAAACGGGCACTGGTGGAGACCTGCCGCAGCCTGGTCCCCGCCGACCGGGACGCCATCGCCGCCCGCTACGGCGAGTTGAAGCTCCCCGTCCTGCTCCTGTGGGGAAGGTACGACCAGATCGTGCCCCTTTCTCAGGGGGAAAGGCTGAACGCGGCAATTCCGGGATCGAGGCTGGAGATCATCGAGGATTGCGGGCATAACCCGCAGGAGGAGAAGCCGGAAGAGACTTTCAGGATCATAGATAGGTTTGCAAGGGAAAAGCTGGCCTCCAACCTCCCCGGTCCGACATCCCCTCTCCCGGAGGGGGAGGGTTAGGGAGGGGGAATTCTGTCGGGATCGTGGATGGAGTCACATCCTCCGAGCACACGCACGCTCAGATGCCCGCCTCCCTGTCGCCCGGCAGCAGCAGTTGCGGGACCTGCCGGAACTGATAGGAACCGTCCACCTGATCGAATACCCACACCACGTCGAAGCGGTCTTCCGGCCACCCTTGCGGGACCGTGCTGCTATCGCCCAGGATACGGTTGGCGATCAGGTGCAGGTTGTTGTGCTCCCAGGAGATCAGCACGGGCGCCTCGAGTCCCATCACATGATCCGCCAACTCCACTTCCTGCCCCTTCTGAAAGCTCCTGTCCACCTTGGTCCCCACCCGTTCGGCGAGCAGGGTCACCGTTTGTACCGGACGCAGGCGCTTCCGTTTTTCTTCGGCGCCACAGGCGAACAGATGGCGCGGAGAAGCGAGGGCCTGATCCTGCAAAGCTCCCCTGGCCGGCGCGAACAACACGGTGAGGGCGCCCGCCCTCTGCCAGCCGAGCGGAGAGAGCGAATCCTCATCCGCCTTGCCGTCCTGATCGACACCGAATGGGGGACATCCGTCCTTCGCCGGCTTTTCGGCGTGGCGGATGATCATGATCTTGGCAGCTCCAGCCGCTCTGCGCTCGGCCATATCGGTCGGCATCCAGTCCCCCTTTTCACGTCGTTGCGTGGTCCGTGTCAGTCAAATAGCGGCCAAGGCCTAGTTAGCTTAGCCCAGCCTAGCCCCTAATCCCTAGCTTCCAGTCCCTGGCCCCGCTTGACTCTTTGCCCCCCGTTCCCCTTTCGGCAGGTAGCGGATCACCGTGGCCTTCTCCAGGGTTATCATACCTCCCTGCATCATCTCGTCTATGCGCGGCATCACTGCGTCGATCTTCTCCTGGCTGTCCACCGCCTCCACGATGAGCGGCAGGTCGGCCGAGAGATCGAGCAGTTTTTGGGTGTGATAGACACTGTGAGCCCCGAAGCCGCAGACGGCGCGGATCACCGTGGCGCCGGCGATCCCCTCCTCCAGCAGCATCTCCATCAGCGCCTCGTAAAGGGGCTTGTGGCGGTAGCGGTCTTCTTCGCCGATGAAGATCCTCATCAGCACGTTTTCGCCGATCAACTTGGTCACGTTTCTCCTCCTATGTGACCGTGCGGATGGTCACGATCCCCAGCCAGGTGAACAGCAGGCAGACCAGCACGCTTGCCAGGACGTTCACGAAGGCCAGGCCGAACTGCCCGTCCTCAAGCAACTTGAAGGTTTCATAACTGAAGGTGGAAAAGGTGGTGAGGCCACCGAGGAAGCCGACCGTGAGCCCCAGCCTGAGCGTTTCGGAAATGAGGGTGCTGCGCAGAGCGAGTTCCATGATGATGCCGATCAGGTAGGCACCCACCACGTTCACCGCCAGGGTGCCGTAGGGGAAGGCGCGTCCCAGCAGGGCGTAAATCCACCCGGACAGGTAGTAGCGGGCAAGCCCTCCTCCCGCGCAAAAAACTGCAATGGTCGCGGCTCTCTTCAGCATCAGAAATGGCTCCCCGTCTCATTCTCCGGGTGCATGTGACCGGGCGGCTCCGGTCGATCCCAGCTGCTCGCCTGCCAGTTGTCCACCTTGTGCTCGTCCGGCATCCAGCGGGGAACCTTGAGATGGAAGTAGGAAGCGAGCGCCTCCACGTAAGGCTCGTACATCCGGCGCAGCTCGGTCAGCCGCTCCTCGGTAGGCGCCTCCTTTAGCTTGATCCCCGCCCGGGAAAGCTCTTCCAGCAGTTGGGCCAGTTGCTCCGGTGGCAGCCGTTCATGCCTTCCCTTGCGCGGCCTGGTCCGGAACACCAGGGAGAGGTCCACCAGCGCATGGCGGGCTATGGCGAAGGTGAGTTCCGCCTGCCGCTCGCAAAACCCCTCCACGCCGGCCATCACCAGCGCGCAGGTATCGAGGATGGCGGTCAAGGCACCCAGCCAGGACTGGTTGTCGTGCTGCGACCGGAAGTAGGCGAGGATCGGATAGGAGAGATGCCCCTCCAGAAAATCGGCCGACCAGATTTCCCATTCGTGCAGAAGTTCTCTCAGCGCCTCCATCCCGTGCGGGTAGCCGTGCCGGGCGAGCATCTGGAAGGCGGTGGGAGGCGAGCCGGCGCGGGCGTCCAGCAGCGATATGCTCACCTCGCGCCGCGAGAAGGACTGGTTCAAGGGTGGCAGGTAGCCGATGACCAGGGCGAGGAAGCCGAACCCCATCCCGGACTCGACCACCACCAGGAACCTGGAGAGCCTGGTGACCGGCACGGCGTCACCCAGCCCCAGCGTGATGAAGGTGGTGGCGCTCAAGTAGAGATCGGTGAGAAAGCCGTTGTAGCTGCCGTGGGTGACCGCGATGGAGCCGACCGACCAGTGCAGCATGGCGAAGCCGACGATCAGCCCGAAGGCCCACAAGGTCAGCAACGCCAGCAGAGACAGCGGGCCGAAGAAGCTCAGCCAGGTCTCCTGCCGCCTTGCCGGCAGCTTTCCTACCAGGAAGCGCCAGGGGAGCCAGGTGCCGCGGTAAAAAAGGCGGGTCAGGCGGAAGCGGCGGGTGACCCTGCGCGGCAGGATGATGGTCTCGAACCCTTCCCAGAGGACCAGG
>NZ_DATFBA010000213.1:0-3591 GCF_035254065.1 Geomonas sp. | reverse complement strand
CCGCCGGGCTAGATTCCCCAGGAGGTTCCATGCCACGCTCGACGATGTCGCTTAAGTCGGGGAGCAGTATGTCCGCAGAGAAGTTTTTGTCGCAGGTTGACCATCCAAAGGCCTCAAGAGCGCCCCTCGACAACGAGTTGCCCGGGTTGGGGCAGTTCGTCTCCCTTTCCATCGATAGTTTAGCCTCGACCCCCTGCCAGCAGACCGAAGAGAGAATCGGCTCCCTGCTGCAAGAGATCCTCGACTGCTGCCGTTTCGACTGGTGCGGGCTGATGACGCTGACGCCGGACAAGACCGCCTTCCAGGCGGTATTCGCCGTGGGACGGGAGGGGCTTGAGGTCGCTTCGCACGCGTGGGTCTGCGGTCTCGACGAGCTCCCCTGGACCGGAGAAAATCTGCTGCGGGGAGACATCGTCTGCTTCGCCTCCCTTGACGAGCTGCCGCCGGGGCCCGATCGACGCTACTACAAGTCGAGGGGGGTGCAGGCGTCCCTGGCGGTCCCCATCTATGTGGACGGGCTGGTGGAGTATTTCATCGTCGCCCATTTCGCCCGCGCCACCCACTGCTGGAGCAAGGAGTCGATCTCCCAGCTGCGCCTGATCGGCGAGATCTTCGTGAACGCCCTGTTGCACGGCACCGACAAGCGGGCCAGCCGGCCGTCCTTCGAGCAACTGATGGCCGAGCTTTCCGTCACCTTCATCAACGTCACCCCCGAGGAGGTGGACGGCGAGATCGACGCGGCACTGGATCAGCTGCGGCGTTTTTTCCGCTTCGACCGCCTGGGACTGCTGACCTTCTCGGACGACAAGCGGGAGGTCTCCGTCAGCTACCTCTCCTGCGCTGAGGGGATCGCCCCCCTTCCGGAGAGGGAAAACGTCTGCTCCCTTTTCCCCTGGACCTGCGAGAATCTCTTGAAGGGGGAAACCGTTTCCTTCAGCTCGCTGGACGACTTGCCGGAGGAAGGCGCCATCGACCGGGCCAGCTGGCAGAGGGCGGGGACCAAGTCGCACCTGAACATCCCGATCCGGGTGGGGGGGAGCTGCGAACACTTCGTCGCCGCTTCCCACGTCCTCGCCCCCCACCCCTTCGATGCGGAGGTCATCACCCGCCTGCGCCTTTTGGGTGAGATCTTCGCCAACGCGCTCATCCGCTGCAAGGCGGAAGCTGCCCAGCAGGAAAAGAGCGTGGAAATCCAGCGCCTGATGGAGAAGCTGCAGGTCGAGTTCGAGTGTCTGCCGAGCGAGGAGAGATTCCCCGCCCGGCTGGAGGAGATCATCGGCCAGAGCGTGCCGATCGCCAAGATGATCGCGCTGGTGGAACAGGTGGCGCCCACCGATTCCACGGTGCTCATCTGCGGGGAGACCGGTACCGGCAAGGAGCTGGTCGCCGGCGCCATCCACAAGCTGAGCATGAGGCGCAACAAGCCGATGGTGAAGGTGAACTGCGCCTCGCTCCCCTCCGCGCTGGTGGAGAGCGAGCTGTTCGGCCGTGAGAAGGGGGCCTACACCGGCGCGCTCACCCGCCAGGCCGGCCGTTTCGAGCTGGCCGACGGCGGGACCATCTTCCTGGACGAGATCGCCGAGATGTCGCTGGAGCTGCAGGCCAAGCTGTTGAGGGTGCTGCAGGAGGGGCAGTTCGAGCGGCTGGGGAGCACCAAGACGCTCGAGGTGGACGTGCGGGTGATCGCCGCCACCAACCGCAACCTCCCCGAGGAGGTGAAGAAGGGGAGGTTCCGGGAGGATCTCTACTACCGGCTGAACGTTTTCCAGATCACCGCGCCGCCGCTGCGGGAGCGCTCCGGCGATATCCCCCTCCTGGTGTGGGCCTTCGTGGACGAGCTGGGGAAGAAGATGGGGAAGAAGATCACCAAGATCTCCAAGCAGGACATGGCCGATCTGCAGGCCTTCCCCTGGCCCGGCAACGTCCGCGAGCTGCGCAACGTGATCGAGCACGCCGTGATCGTCAGCACCGGCGAAAGGCTCCAGGTCCGGCTGCCGGAGAACGCCTCGGGGCAGGGCACCCGCATCCTCACCCTCGAGGAGAGCGAAGCGCGGCACATCCGGGAGGCCCTGCGCATGACCGGCTGGCGCATCAAAGGGGAGGGGGGGGCCGCACGGCTTTTGGGGATGAACCCCTCCACCCTTTATTCCCGGATGCAGAAGCTCGGTATCAGCAATCGTCCCCTCAAGGACGAGATGTCGCCCTAAAGTCGAAATCCCGTCCTCCCCGGGGGGGGCTTGGGCCCCTCCCGTCGCTCTCCGATCCTCAACTTGCTGATTACAGGCCTTTTATCCCCCCGCACCGTTTTTGGCACAATTCTCGGAATAGCTAGTCCATGAACCTGGCTATCGTAAAGATATCCCCCTCCCCGGGGAGACGGCAGGAGGTGCTCGACATACTGGAGTCGGTATGCGGCCCCACCCTGGCCGCTTCCGGCTGCCTGGAATGCAGCATCTACCAGGAGCAGGGGGAGGAGCAGGTCATCGTCTACCTGGAGAGATGGCGGTTGCGCGCGGAGATGATCGAGCATCTCGGCTCCCCCATCTACTCGCGGGTGCTCGGCGCGCTCGAGCTTTCCGAGGGGCCGCCCGAGATCTCCTTCTACGAAATCACCGGTACCGAGGGGATGGAGCTGATCGAGGGGGTCCGCTCCCCCCCAGGAACCAGCAAGGCAGGCGGAAAGGTCATCGCATTTAACGGCAAACCAATCACAAAAGGAGAAGCGACATGAAAATGGTGAGAAAGGCATGCATGTTTGTGATGCTCGCGGCGGCCGCCATGCAGATGTGGGGCTGCGCCACGGGCAGCGTTCAGGCGCGCAACGTCGACGTGAAGAACTCCCCGCTGGTGAACCCGGACATCCTGACCGAAGGCAAGGACGGCCAGGCCCTCTACCGCTACGTGAACCCCGCGGCGGACTTCAAGAAGTACGACAAGCTCATGATCGACCCGGTACTGGTCATGAAGGACGGGGAACTGGACAAGGATGACCTGGCCAACTACCAGACGCTCGCCAACAACGCCTTCGTCTACCTGAACAAGGAGCTCAGCCAGGATTACCGGATCGTCACTGCGGCGGAGCCGGGGGCCCTGCGCCTGCAGGCCGCCATCATCGATGCCGACAGCGCCAAGCCGGTCAGAAACACCCTCTCCACCCTGATGCCGATCGGCATCGGCATCTCTCTCATCAAGTACGGTGCCACCGGCAAGCAGTCCGGGGTGGGTGAGATCACCGCCGAGATGAAGCTCACCGACGCGACCACCGGCGAACTGGAGGCCGCGGCGCTCGACCGCCGGGTGGGGGGCAAGGAGCTGACCAAGCTCTGGAGCAAGTGGGACAACGCCAACGATGCCCTCGAATACTGGGCCAAGAGGGCGCGCTTCGCCCTCTGCCAGGCTCGCGGCGGCTCCGGCTGCGTGGCGCCGTAACCGGCTGGACGGTCGACTGAAGGTCGCTGACATCTTTTGCACGAGTGAACACCCAACGATGGCGGCAGCCCCCTCGCGAGGGGAGCTGCCGCAGCTGGAGGAAACATGAAACGTTTCATGGCAGCTCTCTTGGCCGCTTCTCTCCTCTCCTTGCCGGTAGCC
>NZ_DATFBA010000212.1:0-6201 GCF_035254065.1 Geomonas sp. | reverse complement strand
ATGCCGAAGACCAGGATGGTCCCCTCGCGCCCCTGCATGTCGCAGGAGCCCTCGATCTTCCCCTGTTTCTCCCCCTGAATGGTTAAATGTGCAGGCATGGCCATGGTCGAGTCCTCCTTTGTGCCTTAACCAAGACCCCATCTGCCACCCCAACCCTCCCCTTGAAGGGGAGGGAGAGATGGCGGTGGGAGCAGATAGCTATTCCTTGTCCAACTTCCCTACCAGCGACAGGGTGAAGTACGCCCCCATGTACTTGAAATGCGGGGTTACCTTGAGCCCCACCCGGTACCAGCCCGGCTCGCCCGGCACCTCGCTCACGCTCACCGCAGCCTGGCGCAGGGGACGGCGACTCCGGACCCCCGGCATCGGGTTGTCCATTTCGGACACGTACTGGCGCAACCAGAGGTTCAGCTCGTTTTCCAGGTCGCCGCGCTCTTTCCAGCTGCCGATGTTCTCGCGCTGGATCACTTTGAGGTAGTGGGCCAGTCGGCTGACGATGAAGACGTAGGGAAGTTGCAGCCCGAGCCGGTGGTTTAGCTCCGCCTCCTTTCCCTCTTTGCTGAGACCGAAATATTTCGGCTTCTGCACGGAGTTGGCGGAGAAGAAGGCCGCGTTGTCGCTCCCCTTGCGCATGGTGAGTGCGATGAAGCCTTCCTCGGCCAGTTCGAATTCCCGCCGCTCCGAAACCAGCACTTCGGTGGGGATCTTGGTCTGCATCGCTCCCATCGCCTGATACTGGTGCAGCGGCAGTTCCTGCACCGTCCCGCCCCCTTGCGGCCCGATGATGTTCGCGCACCAGCGGAAGTCGGCGAAGCTCTCGGTGAGCCGGGTGGCGAAGGCGAAGGCGGCGTTCCCCCAGCAGTAACGGTGGTGGCTGTCGGTTACCGATTCCTGGTAGCGGAAGGTCTTGACCGGGATGGTGTCGTCGCCGTAGGGAAGCCGCAGCAGGAAACGCGGCAGCGTGAGCCCCAGGTAGCGCGCGTCCTCGCTGTCGCGCAACGAGCGCCAGCTGGCGTATTGGGGTCCTTCCAGGATGGAGGAGATATCCTTCAGGTTCGGCAGGGAGGTGAAGTCGTCGCAACCGAAGAATTCCGGCGCCGCCGCCGCGATAAAGGGGGCATGCGCCATGCTGGCGACGGCGGCCACGTCCTGGAGCAGTTTGATATCACGCGGTCCGTGACCGAACTGAAAATCTGCGATGATGGCCGCGTACGGTTTCCCACCGAATTGACCGTACTCCGCGGAGTACACGGTTTTGTACAATCCGCTCTTGGCGATCTCCGTTGCGTCCTCGAAATCGTCGATCAGCTCTTCCTTACTGACGTTCAAGACCTCGATCCGGTTGTTCTCCCTGAAGTCAGTCCTGTCCACCAGGAACTCCAGCGCGCGCCAGCTCGACTCCAGCCTCTGGAAATCCGGGTGGTGCAGGATCTCGTCCACCTGCCGGGAGAGCTTGCGGTCGAGCTCGGCGATCATGGCGTCCAGCACCGTTTTGGAGATCCTGGCCGTCTCGTCCCCCGACTCCACTAGCAGGGTGATCAGCGCTTCCACCCCCGTCCGGGTTATGGGAAAGGCCTCGTCGGCCGGTTGCAGACCGCTGGCGAGCACGATCTCGTGCAGGAGCGAAATTTCGCCCACCTGGTGCAGAGTGTTGCCGGTGGCAGTGGTGGTTGTCTCCGTAGTCATGGCGATCTCCTTGGCGATTTCAGCGCTCGTTGTCGCGATCTCTGCCATCCGTTATCCCTATCTCGGTCAAGAGCTTCGCCCTTGTCGAGGCATTGCCGACCATCTCCTGGATTTTGCGCCTGAACTCAGGGAGGTTGGCCAGCGGCCCCTTCAGAGAGCGGAGCGCCTCGCGTAGTTCCAGGATCGCTTTGAGTTCCGGGAGCTGTTCCACGACCGCTTCCGGGCGAAAGTCCGCCAGCTTTTGGAAGCTGAGCCGTAGTTGCAGGGGATCTTCGCTTCCGGTGAGCCGGTTGGGAACTTCCATTGCCAGGGAAACCCCATGCCCCTTCATCACTTCGTCGAAGTTGTCCTTGTTGACGGAGACCGGCTCACGCTCTTCGAGTGGGCGACCCTCGCTTCCGCCGGAGAAATCCCCCAGCACCAGCAGCTTCATGGGCAGTTCCACTTCCTCGCGGCCATCTCCTTCGGCGGGACGGTAGACGATATTCACCCGCTCCTTTGGTGCGACCGAGGCTTGCTGGCTCATCCTTTCCTCCTTTTTTCAAGGGGACTCGTTGGCAGGTGGCGGCGCGACCGTGAGTCAGCATCCAGGAGGCGCGCGGGGAAGATCACTCCGTCCAGCACCTGGTGATGGTCCTTGGGACCTGGCTGCAAACCAAGCTGGTCTGCTTGGTCACGAGTTCGCTGCCGGTGAATTGGTAGTTGAGCTTGATGAAGCGGATACCCATCGACTGCAGCGACTTCCTCTCGCCGGGGAAGTCGCGGGGGGTGAAGGTGTGATGGCCTCCGGGGAAGGAGCTGAGGAATTGCGCGAACCCTTGCGGCCCCGGATACCTGCGGGTCAGCACCAGATCCCCCACTTCGATCTGCAGGAGGGTGTCGCCACAGCTGTCCGGGGACCAGCTGAAGGTCTTGCCGATCGGATAATTCAGGTTGACCAGGGTCTGCGAGGCGGCGCCGCAGGTAAGTTCCAGACGGGTCGCCTGTGGCTTCACGCGCGCCTGCGGGTTCACGTCGGTGGGCAGCGCTTCGATGCCGACGTTGTAGCTCGGCTGCCTGCCGGTGGCTGCGGCTTGCAGGTGGCTTCCCTGTTCCAGAAAGGAGAGAAAACCGGGGTCGAACTGGACGCAGCGCCCCAGTATCTCCTTGGGGTGGTAGCCGTTCAGCGAGCGCGTCAGGAATGGGGCAGCCGGCCCCTTCACGAATCTCCAGACCAGTCCCTGCGGCCCCAAAAGAAGCGGCGTCGCCTGCTGCGGGTCCATTCCCAGCGTCCCACCCAGTACCTGCTCCTCCCACTGGCTTTGCAGATACCCCGAGGCCTCCATGCGGACGAAATTCCACAGGAAATCGACCGGTCCCGCGACCAGTCCCCCGACCGGCTCGCCGGGTGAGCCTCCTGCCGCCATCGCCTGCTGCAGCTGCCGGGCCGCCTTGTATGCGGTGAGGAAGGGAGATCTGCTGGTGGCAGGATCATCCATGTACAACTGCATGGCAGCCTGGTAGGCCTGGCTTCGTGAGGCGGTGGCCGGAGCGATGGCCGCCAGTGCCGACCGGTACTCCCGTAAGGCGCGGGCGCAGGCGAGACGGCTTTCCATCTGCTGTGCCTGGGCCTTCCTGCCCAGTTTCTTCTCCAGCGAGAACAGCAGCAGCTTGCCCCCCTCGGCAGCCTTGATCGCCTGGCTGTCAGCCACCGTGCAGTTCTTTTCCACCCGTTGTAACTGGCGGACCTGTTGGAGCCAGCCGGGGAGATCTGGGAGGTCGAACTGCCCGGCGAACTCGTTCTCCAACCGGTGCAGCAGAGCAAAATACGGAGACTTTTCCCCCGCCATCCGCGCCGCCAGTTCCTGCCACTCCCGCTCACCCTTCAACCGCTGGCTCCCGCGCGCGAAGCCGGTCACAAAGGCCTCCCAGGATGCCTGGCTCGTGGAACGGTACCATCTGTCGAACCCGGCACGCCGTGCCGCGAGGAACTGCTTGTCGTCCAGGGCGGATTCCAGTTCGTTGAGCAGACCGTTCAGCTGGTTTCTACCCTTCCGGGTAAAGGCGGGGGGGACGGTCCTCTCCTCCGCCAGCCGGCGGCTCCCGCCCCAGAAGTCAGCCAGGGTGACCGGGGCGCTCCCGCCGTTGCGGTCGATCCAGCCAGCCATCCAGCTCAGGTCGTTTCCCTTCACGGCCACCAGGTGCCGCAGCCATCCCTGCCAGAAGGCCAGGTCGCGCTCCACCTCGGCGGAGTCGGCTCCCCAGCTCAGGTAGGAAAGATAGCAGGCGCGGAATCTCTCGCGGGTGGCCGGACCGGCGTCCGCCAGATCTCCCGGGTAGGCCGGTTGGGGCAGGGCTTGCAGGGCTCCTTCCCGGTCCCCTTGCCGGACCGCCTTGAGCAGGTTGATGCGCCTGGCCAGGTGCAGGACGTACTCGCCATAACTGGCATCGGCGGGGGGGAATGCCGCCATGTGGTCGGCCAGTTGCCGGTCGAAAGCGAGGAGGAAGCTGCGCCGGAACTTGGTGCAATACCCCTTTTTCAGTTCCTGCTCCACCTTCATGCTTGCGTTCAGGCCGAAACGCGGCATCGACCAGTGACGGTTTCGCTCCTGTACCGCCAGGATTGACTGCCGGTAGGAATCCAAAGCGGCGAGATCGCCGGTACCGCTCTGCACGGGACCCGAGAAGTGATGGGATATCTGGCGGATGGTGGAGAGGTTCTTCACGAAGGAGAAGCTGAGCAGGCCGCAGATGGCCGTGCCGAGGATGATCCAGGAGAGGAGCCCGAGGTTTCCGGTGACCTGCTGCCACTCGATGGCGCGTTTGGTGGGGGCGACCAGCCATCGGTCCTGCGGCAGGATGTTGGCGAAGAAGTCGTGGAGGAACGCCCCATGCCTGCGTTCGCTCTGATGGGGAGGCGGCTCTTCCGGCGAAGCGGAGAGGTAGCTTTCGAACTTGGAAAAGGGGCTTCCTTCCTGGTGGCCGCTTGAGAAAAACAGTCCGCGAAGAAGGGGGGTCTCCTGGTAGTGGTTGCCGCCGAAGGCCGCGGCCATGAAGGCCTGCAGCCCCGCTTGGAGGTGGCCGAACTCTTCGGGGAAGAGGAGACGTCCCGGCTCCCACTCGGCGCTCTCTTCCAGGAGCAGGTGCAACCGCAGGCTGCGCAGGCGCTCAGAGGTTACCTCCAGCGCATGGGCCAGGAAAGAGGCCGCCTCCTGGGAGGGGTCCTCCTTGATCGCCCCCATCGGCTGGTTGAGGCAGGTGTCCGGAAGCTGGGCGGTGAATTCGTTGAAGCCATGGATAAGGTCGCACTTGGTGACCAGCACGTAAACCGGGAACTTCACACCGAGCGCCTGCATCAGTTCGTCGAGGCGCCGGCGTATGGCTCGGCCGTCGGCTGCCGCTGTCTCCGTCTCCTCCATAAACAGCCGGTCGGCGGCGCAGGTGACCACCACCCCGTTCAACGGCTCCCGTCTGCGGTATTTCGCCAGCAGGCGCAGGAAATGGCGCCACTCCTCTTTGTCGTTCCCCTCGTCGAGCGGCACCGCGTAGCGCCCCGCCGTGTCGATAACCACCGCCTGCTCCAGAAACCACCAATCGCAATTGCGGGTAGGCACCCCGCCTGCTGCCCCGCTCTTTTGGCGGAAGGGGGAGGATGCCGTCGCGCTGTTCAAGGAGGTGGTCTTGCTGCTGCCGCTTGGGCCGATCATCAGATACCAGGGGAGGACGTAGAGCGGGTTGCCCAGCTTTTTCAGTTGGGAGCTGCAGAGGGCGTCCATACCCTGCTTCCAACGCGCCTGGAGTTCGTGCAACTCGCTCAGATCCCGTTCAGGCACCCTCCGGTCGGAAGCCTCCTGCTCCATGACGTCCTTTACGAAACCGTGCTCCCGGTTCCTGAACCAGAGCTTCTGGAGGAAGAGGCAGGCCAGCACCGCCCCGACCAGCAGAAGCGCCAGAAACAGGGCGGCCCAGAGCGGCCAGTCCATGGCAAGTACGAAGCCCACCACCAAGAGCGCCGCCAGGAGGGCCAGGGCGCCCACTAGCAGGAGCTTCACGTATTTCTTCCAGCGCTCCCTCATTTAGTTGACCACCGTTTTCAGGAACTTGTCGGCGACCGTGCCGAGCGTGAGCCGGTAGGTGATGAACAGCGTCAGCAAGATGAGCAGTGGGGCCAGCAGGGCGGCAACTGCCGTCATCGAGAGGGGGAAGCGTTTCGCCGGGGCAGTTTCGCTGTGCGCGGGAGGATACGCCGCTGGAAAAAGCGGAGACTCCGCGCCGAGGGGTAGCTCGGCGCCGCCGGTGAGCGCTCTGAGGGTGCTCTCCTTCAATTGCTGCAGATGAGAGCGGTCGGCGCTGTGGCAGAACCGGCCGGTGAACCCCAGCACCAGGCAGAGATAGTAAATCTCCCGCACCTCCCTTTGCTCGGGCTTCAGTGCTGCGAGCCTTTCGAAGAATTCCTCGCCGGCGTCAGCCGTGGCGAAGTGAGTCTGCTGCAACCTCTCCTTGACCCAGAGCTGCTTGTGCTGCCACTCCGAACCC
>NZ_DATFBA010000211.1:0-14228 GCF_035254065.1 Geomonas sp. | reverse complement strand
GCGCAGCTACCCCGAAGCGCGCGTGGTCACCGCCGCCATCGACAACATCCTGATCCGTCACGCAGCTGACGTCTCCCGCGACCTGATCTTTCACGCCCGCATCAACCACGTCGGCAGGAGCTCCCTGGTGGTCGGCATACGGGTCGAGCAGCCTGGCGAACCGGCCCTGCAGGTCGCCTCCTGCTACTTCACCATGGTGGCCCGTTCCGGGATGGGAGACGACGCCGTCAGCGTCGCCCTGCCGCCGCTTGAGTACCTGGACGAGATGGAGCAGAAGCGGGCCAGGAAGGCGGAGGCGAACCGGGAGGAGTATCGCCGGCAGCAGGCGCTCCTGGCGGAGCCTCCTTCGCGGGACGAGTACCTGATGCTGGCCGCCCTGCACAAGGCCCAGGAGGAGCCCTGCCTCTCCGGGGTGCCGGGGCAGACGCCGGGACCTGCCGGGTTTCCCGCAGGCTCCCTGGTCACCGACGCCTGGGAGCGGATGTACCCGGAACAGGAAAACGTGCCACAGAAGATCTTCGGAGGCTACCTTATCCGCCGGGCCTACGAGATCTCCTCCATCTGCTCCGAGCTGGTGGCGCCCGATCGTGCCATCATCGCTGCCGTGAACCGGATAAACTTCTTCCACCCGGTGCGGCTGGGGGACAAGTTGCACTTCACTTCCCGTGTCGTCTATACCAACGGCAGCTTCGTCTGTGTGGAGGCGAGTATCGAACGTCTCAGTCGCGACCGTACCAGCAAGGCGCTCTCCAACTCCTGCCTCTTCACCTTTGTCAACGTCGGCCCCAGCCTCGACCATCGACCAGTGCCGGCCGTCTACCCGGTCACCTACGCCGAGGACTCCCGTTACCTCGCAGCCCATCGCAGCTACCTCGACATCATCGAGCACCACGCAATCATCTGAGCCCGCAGGTGGATCACGATTCTCGCCTCTCACTCCCTCCCCTTCAAGGGGAGGGCAGGGGTGAGGATGGGGGTGCCCTGCATAACGCGACCTATAATCATGAACCTCGACCTGACTGAAGAACAGAAGCTGATCCAGCAGACCGCCCGCGACTTCGCCCGCTCCGAGCTGGAGCCTTTGGCGGCCCGGCTCGACCGGGAAGAGGGCCGGCCGGCCTTCCTCGCCAACCTGGCCAAACTCGCCCGTCTCGGCTTCATGGGGCTGAACGTGCGAAGCGCCTACGGCGGTTCGGAGGCGGGGGCGGTGGCCTTCAGTCTCGCCATCACCGAACTCGCCCGCGCCTGCGCTTCCACCGCGGTGACCGTCTCGGTGAACAACATGGTCTGCGAGGTGATCCAGGCGGTAGGCTCCGAGCAGCAGAAGGAGACCTTCATCCCCCGCATCTGCTCCGGCGAGTACGCCGCTGGAAGCTTCGCCCTGACCGAAAGCGGAGCGGGCTCTGACCCGGCCGGCATGATCACCAGCGCGGTGCACGATAACGGACAGTGGGTGCTAAACGGCGCCAAGCTCTTCATCTCCAGCGCGCCCTACGCAGGGATCTTCGTGGTGTGGGCCGTTACCGACCGGGAGGCCCCGAAAGGGAAGGGGATCAGCTGTTTCCTGGTGGAGCAGGGGACGGAGGGGCTGGTGATCGGCAAGAAGGAGGAGAAGACCGGCCAGCACGCCTCCGCCACCAACGAGGTGATCTTCGACAACTGCCGGATTCCTGAGTGGGCCCTGCTGGGGAAGCTCAACGACGGCTACCGGATCGCGGTGGGGGAACTGGCCGGCGGCAGGATCGGCATCGGCTCCCTGGCCCTGGGTATCGGGCTCGCGGCCATGGATTTCGCCACCCGTTACAGCACCGAGCGTGTGCAGTTCGGAGAGAGGATCAGCAACTTCCAGGCGATCCAGTGGATGATCGCCGATGCCTACACGGAGCTGGAGGCCGCCCGCCTCCTGCTGATGAACGCCGCCTTCCGCAAGGAGAGCGGGAAAAGCTTCGTCAAGGAGGCCTCCATGGCCAAGCTGTTCGCCACCGAGGCCGCCAACAGGGCCTGCTACCAAGCCGTCCAGATGCTGGGCGGTTACGGCTACACCCGTGACTACCCGGTCGAGCGCTACGCCCGCGACGTGCGGGTGACCACCATCTACGAGGGGACCAGCGAGATACAGCGACTGATCATCGCACGGGAGATCCTGAAGAGTTTCGCCTAATCCGTCAGAAGGTCAGATTCGTTGATTCTGATTGGGAAGAAGGGCTAAAATGGAGGCAGCGACACGCTTAACAGGAGGTTGCCATGTCAAAGATTCTGGAATGCTCGAAAGTTGACCCTTCCAGCGGCTGCCAATATGTCGTGCGGGGTAACACGGAAGAAGAAGTGCTTCAAAATGCAGCGGTGCACGCCCAGCAGCACGGCATCCGTCAGATGACGCCTGAGCTGATGCAGCGGGTGAAACAAAACATCCACGACGAATAACCCACCTTTGAGGCACGGAGCTGCCATCAGCTCCGTGCCACCTGTTCATCGCCAGAGCCCTTAAATCCCTTTTCTTCCTTGTTTGCGATTACCTTCGGCGCACGTCCCCCCCTTGAAAAAGAAGGGACAGGGGGGACTGCTGTTGAAGGGGAGGGAGCGTTTTCGGTGAGGGGTATAAATCTAATCGGCGGGAAACGCTGGTTCCACCCCGATGCCGGGACCGGCGGCGCTCAGGTCGAAGCTGCCGCTGTCGTCGAGGTAGGGGGAGTGTGACAGCTCTCCCTTGATGAAGAAGGTGGTGTCGAGGTCGACGAAGTCGAAACAGCCCAAAGCTGCGGCCAGGTGCGCCGAGGCGGTGATGGAAAGGGCGCTCTCCATCATGGCTCCCAGCATGAGCGGGATGCCGTGCGAGGTGGCAAGCCTGGCGATCTCCGCCCCCTCCAGGAAGCCGCTCTTCATGGTCTTGATGTTGATGGCGCTGACGGCGTTGCTGTCGATGGCGCGCTTGGCGTCGGCGAGCGAGCCGACGCTCTCGTCGGCACAGACCAGGGTGCCGCTGCCGGAAAGGGACGCCGTTATTTCCGTCAGACCCTCCCAGTCCTGCTTCAAAACCGGCTGCTCGAGCAGCACCGGCCGCGCTCCGCGCCGCTCCAGCTTCTCAAGGAAGGCGAGCATGCGCTGCGCGGTGAACCCCATGTTGGCGTCGAGGATAAGCCTGCTTTCCGGCGCCATTTCCCGTACCGCCAGCACGCGGGCTAGGTCGAGTTCCTCGTCCTTGCCGATCTTGATCTTGAAAGCGGTGAACCCCTTGGCAGCGAACTGCCGTGCAGTCGCCCGGGCCTCCTCCAGCGATCCGATCACCACGGTTATGTCGGTGGCAAAGGAAAAGCGCGGCTTCATGGGCGATGCTGGGGGGAAGAGTTGGTGGAAGGGGATGCCGCCCACTCGGGAGGCGAGGTCCAGGATCGCCATCTCCAGTGCCGCGAGCCCCGCATGATTGCCGGCGAAGGCGGGAGCGAGCTCCCGGCAGAGGGCCTCTGCATCCTCAATCTTGCGCCCCTTGAGGCTGCCGGCGGCCGCCTGCAGGTTGGCCAGCGTGGCGGGCACCGTCTCACCGGTGATGTGGGTGGCCACGGCCGCCTCGCCATAACCGCACACGCCATCGACGCTTCTGAGTCGCACGAAGACGTTGTCCAGCTCGTCATGCTGTCCGGTAGCTATCCGAAAGGGGGTGACCAGCGGTGATTTGATGATGGCAACAGCGGTATCAGCAATGGCAAACAAGGTTCCCACGAAATTTCCTCCCAATGACACTATTTTGGACACCTCAGGGGACTGGCTCCGTAGGTGCCGGTCCCCCTTGTATCACCTTTCCCTGAAACTTTTAGCTCTCCCTCCCCGCACCTTTAGCCGATCACTTCCGCATACATCCTTGCCGCCTCCCGCAAGGCAGCTGCACCGTCGCCGGTAAATGAAGAGCCGTGCATGGTTGCCAACAACCGTGGTTCAAGCTCGGCAAGCTTCTGCAAGGTGGCATCGGTGCGCCGCGTGTAGGGGTAGGGATGGGCCAGCCGACCTGCTTCATAGTCGAGCAGGGCCTGGCGCGCCGGTTCGACGATGTCGCTCACGGTAAGCGGGGAAGGATTGCCGGTCTGGAGCAGAAGATCGGAGCAGAAAAGGGTGGCGCCGGTCTCCTCGAAGAGGAGGCTCGCGTCCCAGGCATGGGGGACTTGCGGCGTCTCCAGGAATCGAAACCTCTTGCTGCCCGTGGCCAGTACCTCGCCGTCGGCCAGGATGCGGGCGTGCCTTCCGGTGAAGTCGTTGATGTTGACCAGGGCACCGACCACGCCAGTGGCAACTTTCGCGCGAGGCGCCAGGGAGAGCCAGTCATTGAGGGAGCCGCATTCGTCCGACTCGAAGTGGCTGAAGCTGATCCAGCGGATGGCCGCCGGATCGAGCACCTTCGCCACCGCGTCGCGCACCTGCGGGAACATCCCCCGCAGCCCGGTATGATACAGCAGCGGTTCGTCGTCCTTGACCAGGAACTGGTTGAACTGCAGGTTAATCTTGGAAAGGTAGGTGCAGACCCGAAAAAGGTCGGGGGCGATCTCGTCGATGGTGGTTTTCATGGCTGTGATCCCTCGCGTCCGTGGAGAGCTGATCGCCCCTGACTGGTCACTCCCGCAGGGTGACCCGGATGAAGTTGTCGCTTTTCATGGTCATTTTCACCCGTTCCTGCATTTTCTGCGGCGCATCCACCTCTGACCGGACCAGCACGGCAGTGGCACCCGATACGAAGGAACGGCTGTTGATGTCAAAGAAATAGGTGGAGGATGCCTTCACCGAGCAGGCATACTTCCCTTCCACGTAAGCGGGGACCTTGAGCTCGGAGATGTCGGTGTCGACGTCGAGCTGGGCACAGGTGTGGGCGCCTATGGCGACATACCTCTTCAGAGTGATCCGGGACCTCCCCTTGACCTGCAGTTGCGATCCCGCGGCCTTGAACAGGAACTGCGCGGGCACCTCGACCGATTCACCGACCTGCAGCGCCTTGGGAGGCAACGGGAAGATGAGCTTCAGCATCATGTCCCGCGAACTTTCTCCGAACCCCCCGCTGCCGTTTTCCTTGATGCCGTGCACGACAAGCTGGGGCACTGCCTGTTCCATGAGCTTGGGCGCCTCATCCTTGGAGACCATGAACTCCATCCGCGCCTTCAGGTCGTTGAAAACGAAGTCCGCGCTGCCGTCCCCCTGGCTTTTCACCAACAATTCGCCCTGGGTCGACACCTTCTGGTCCGTTTCCCCCGAACTCCTTTCGGCTATCTCCGTCTTGGAGACCACCTCCTGGGCATAGTCGTAGGTCAAGGTCTTCTTAGCGGAAAAATCCCAGCGCAAGGTCCGGCTCCCCTGCGGAGCCTGGATGTCGGCATACTCTTGCCCGCTTAGCCGGCTCAGATATCGCGAGGTAGCATCATCGGCCTTCACCTGAGAAGACAGGGCGATAACAAACGACAGCGCTATCAACGCCATCCGTAAGGCAGATCGCTTACATTCGGGTTGGTCGATAGAAAAACCGCTGGTCATCTCTCCTCCAAGTTGTCAGGAGCTAGGCAATCTCACCGACTGCATTTCGTTCAATTCTTCCTGCAATGCTGTGACCTTATACCATTGCTGGCTCTCGTTGGCAATGACCCGAACGGGGCGTTTCTGGGAGCGCTTTGGTGGGAACCATTGACTTCTGCGAAATTTAAAGGCATATTCGCCAAGATTTTTACATTAGAAAAATGTTTACAATAATTATTTTGAAGTTGGTGGGCCAATCTCCGAACCGTAACAGCCTAAAAAGGATGACTTCATGGCTGACGGTCGATGGGTGTGGTTGGAAACGACGACGCCTCCCTGTAGGAAAGGAGAATAGCTCAATCTGGCAGGACAGGTGTGTGCTGTTCCTTTTCCTTGGGGAGGTTTGTAATCTTGCAGGAATTCCCTGCAATTTTTTCCAAGGAGGGAGTCATGAAAAGAAAGGTTGTAACCGCATTACTGTTGGCAGCTGTCTGTACCGCCCAAGGTGCTGGCGCAAAAACGCTGGAGGAGGTCCTGAAGGAGAAAGGCGTCATCACCGAGGCGGACTACGCCGAGGTAACCAAGAGCAAAGCGGTTACTGCATCATCCCAAAAACCCTGGAGGCTTCCTTCCGCTACTCCTGGTATGATCCGAACCGTACTGCCACCAACGACCAGTTGTCCGAAGTAGCAGGCGCGATTTCCTACTACATCAACAAGCACAACCTGAAAATTCAGGCCGACGTCGCCGACATTCACGACCAGGCGACCGGCAGGTCGGACGAGATGCAGTACCGCGTGCAGACGCAGATCGTTTTCTAGGTGCAGGCTAGTCGGGCCCGGCGGAAACTACGCCGGGCCCGACTGATACGCAGGATTTCCCTTAGCGGAGCAGGGCGATGGTCACCGGCAAGGTAAGAAACGACAGGCAGGTCTGTGCGGTGATGATCGCCGCCATGCTGTCGTGGTCTCCACCCATCTGGCGGGAAAGGATATAGGCGGACGGGGCGGTCGGTACACTGAACAGCAACACGGCGACCCCCACAGCCATACCGGAAAGCCCGAAGTAGCCTGCCAGCGCCCAGGCGATGGCAGGCTTGCAGAGAAACTGGATGGCGCTGCTCACCGCGAGCGGCTGCCAGTGCTGTCTCAGATGGCCCACGCGGTAGGCAGCTCCGACCGCCATCAACCCCACCGGAAAGGCCGCTTTCCCCCCCATGGTGAGGATGCCGTCAATAGCTTTCGGCAGTGTCACACCCAAAGCGTTTATCCCCACCCCTATCACACATCCCAGGATCAGCGGGTTGCGCGCCAGGTCCACCAGCAGCCGCTTCAGGTCGATGCCGCTCCTGTGGGTGACGGCGACCGAGAAGACCGAGACGCACAAGACGTTGATCAGCACGATCATGAAGCCCGCCCCGAGAGCCGCCAGCATCAGCCCGTCCTTGCCGAACATGTTCTCCGCCAACGCCAGCGCGACGAAGGTGTTGAAACGCACCCCCCCCTGGAACAGCGAGGTAAAGGCTGGTCCTCCCATCTGCCGGTTGGGAAGCCACCAGAGTGCAACCAGCAGGGCACTGGCTATCACCGCGCCTTCCACGGTGAACATGATCTTTACCCAGGGGAGGTCGCCGATTCTTTTGCCGGCCAGGCTGTGGATCAAGGTGGCCGGCAGGAGCAGGAAGTAGGTGAGCTTTTCGGCAGGCGGCCAGAAGGAGGCAGGGAGGAAGTTGCTGCGCTGGATGAGGAAGCCGGCCAGGATCATGGCCAGCACGGGGACTAAGGTGTCGGTTATCGAAATCACGCGCTACCCTCCTTGTTGCAGGGAAGATAGCACGGGTTATCCATAAATAAAAATTGATAATACTTGATGGATGCTTGAGTTTAACTTGACTATTGACACTCCACGCAGAGCTCCTTCAGGACCAGTTCCGTCAAGGCGAGGCGCGGATTGCGTCGCTTCTGATACATGCCGACCCGCCGTGCCAGTTGTGGGGAGCCGAAGCCTGTCAAACTGAAATGGGTCCTGACCTGTAGCAGACGCTTCTTGTTGAGCGGCACCACGGCGATGCCCAGCCCCTGTTCCACGAGGCTCAAGACCGCTTCCAGCGAGTCCACTTCCATCACGTAGCGGGGGTGGATATTCTGGGCCACCAGCTGGGTGTTGACCATGGCGCCCGCCCAGGCGGTCTTGTCGAAACGCACAAAGGGAAAGCTCCTGAAGAGCTCTTCCATGTTGCCGGCCTCGGTCCCCTTGGGGGCCGCCACGAAAAAGGGCTCCAGATCGTACGGGCGCCACTCGCACTGGGGCGGCACGGCGAAGGGCGGTTCCGTGGTCAGGGCAGCATCCAGTTCGCCGTCCTCAACCTTGCCGAACAGTTCGGCGGAAAGGCCGGACACCAGCCGGACGTTCAGCTGCTCGTACTGTTTCCGCAAGCGCCCCAAGACGGGGGGGAGGGGACCGGTCAGCACCGTCGGTACCACGCCGAGGGTCAAAGTCCCTCCGATAGCGCCTGACGGGTTCAACTCTCCCTTGATGCCATCGTAAATGGCGAGGATTTCCTCCGCCCGTTCCACGACCAGCCTGCCGTTGGCGTTCAGCTTTGGACTGCGCCCCGTACGCTCGAACAACTGGGCTTCCAGCTCTTCCTCCAGGTTCTTCATCTGCAGGCTTACCGCCGACTGGGTCAGGCCGAGCTGATCGGCAGCAGCGGCAAAACTCCCCTTACGGGCGATGGCGGCGAGTATTTGAAGGTTGCGCAGAGACATGATCGCATACTAAATCAATTTCATGCCGATTTCCAGTTTCCACTTCCGAAAGGGGACACCTTGAGATGGGACGCCTTCCTGAAAAGTTATGACGTCAAAAGCGGAAGGGGCAGCCGTCATAAAAACGCTCGATAATCGATGTTAAGAGCATTTGCCAGTTTTTTGGCAACTTCCTTGCCGATTGGGCGCTTGCCGTTCTCCATTTCGCTTATATGGTGCTGCGCTATGCCTGTCAGTTCGGCTAGCCGCCTCTGGGTCAGCCCTTCTTTGCCGCGCGCACCTCGTATGGCCACTCCGCCGCTGTTCCATAGCAGTTCCGGCGAGATTTCCTCAAGCTCGTAAAGCTCCTTTTCTTCCAGTTCCCATTCGGTTACGTCGTTAACCTTGAGAGCCTGAGCTATCCGGCGCAACTTCACAAGATCGGAGCGGATCCCCCTGAAACGAACTTCCACCATTCTCTCAGTAGGGGGCTTGTTCGTGAGTTCCGGCATACGTTACCTCCACCAGTCTGACTTGATCCTTGTATTCACGCCATACCACCACATAGGTCGGTTTTCCCCGCTTTACGTGGCAGTGATGCTCCGATTCCGACAGCTTTGAATGATGCGGCCAATTGCCGCGGACTGGTCCTGCAACACGGATCTCGACCATCAAGGCATCGATGCTGTCACGGACAGCCTTGGGCAATTTCTTGTACTGCTTCGCTGCTTTATTGGTGAACGCCACCGTCCAAGGCATGATGATATCCCATAAACTGGTATATTGTCAAAGAGTCCCCGGTCCCCCCTCTTACCTGACCCGCATGCCGAGCTTCTCGTCCCAGTGCAGCGGTCGCGCCGCCTTGGGCAGGGGGCTTTCCGCCACTTCCCCAACCGATACGCCGTATTTCCAGTCCGGCGGACAGATGGCGATGTAGCGGGCGTATCCGCCGGTCCCGCCGCCAAACTTCGGGAAGCCTATGGCAACCAGCGCTCCGGTTTCCGGCACCTGGTCGAGGTTGGCAACACCTTCCGCCTGGGTATAGCCGTTCCGCAGCAGCCACGCCTCTCCCTCCAGATCAGGGGTGGTGTCCGTGTCCAGCGGCTCGTGACCGTGGAACAGGATGTGCCGCTGCTCGTGCAGGAACTTGAGGGCCGCCAGCGAGACTCCCGGGAATGGGGTGCGGGTGGCTAGGGCCGGGGCAGGCCACTCCTTCGACCAGTCCGAACGGACAAACACCACCGATCCCACCGGAATCATGCCGTGCCGCTTCTCCCACCTCAGGATGTCCTCCACCGATAACGCGTATCCCGGATCCTTGGCGGCCTTCTCCGCTATCGAGATCACCACCAGGGGACGGACGGCGAAGGTGGCCGGTAGTTCGTCGATACCGGGATAATCGGGATTCCAATGCGCAGGTGGATCGAGCTGGGTCCCCAGTTGATCGGTGGCCAGTTGGTAGCGGGTAGCCTCGAAACCGTCCTTCGCGTAGCTGTAGGGGCGATTCGTCTTCGGATCGACGGTAGGCCCGAAGGCGGATGGTCCAAAACCCGCCCACACCGGGATCCCTGGTGTGATGGTGTGCGTCAAGTCCACATATTTGGCCCCTTTCAGGGAGTTTTCGTACACCTGCCACAACGGCGGCAGTTCAGTGCGGGGGGATGTCGCACATCCGCCACAAAGGGAGGTAAAGCAAAGTATGATCAGGATTCGGCTCATGGTGACAGCTCCTTTTCCAAGGCTGGGACGGCAAGCCCTGCCGCTAATTAAGCCACAAAACGACCAGGAGACAACGTCTTCGATGTTACTGAGGCAACTGGTACAATCGTAGCTAAGAAGAGAGGAGGCCGTCATGAAGTGGGAATACAAGATGGTTCACATGGGATTCGTACCGACTGCTGATGTTGATGTCTATGAAGAGCGCCTGCATGCCGGGGTGCACGCCTTGAACGAGTTGGGGGCGCAGGGGTGGGAACTGGTCGATTTCCTGGAACACCAGGTGACCCGGGACACCTTTAAGTGTCATGCGGTACTAAAACGGCCGCGCCCGGAATCATAGGTGCTGTCAACGGCGCCGTCGTGAAGAATCATGAGCATGGTGTGCGTGTCGTCAGCGCTGTCGTCGGTGTTGACAAAGGCCTTGTCGGTATCGACGACGGTCTCGTCACTATCTGCAACGGCGTTGTCGGTATCGACGACGGTCTCGTCACTATGTGCAATTGCCTTGTCGGTATCGACAACGGTCTCGTCACTATCGACAACGGTCTCGTCACTATCGACAACGGTCTCGTCACTATCTGCAACGGCCTTGTCGGTATCGACAACGGTCTTGTCGGTATCGACAACGGTCTCGTCACTATCGACAACGGCCTTGTCGGCATTGACAACGGCCTTGTCACTGTTTACGGACCGTCGAGGTTTACTGTCCGCTTGCACATTACAGTCGTCGGAATATCTGCGGGCAGTAGCAGGACCGAAAATGAGGGTGGCAGAGGGACGAACTGCGTGTACAACGCGGCTGACTACATCCTCAGAGTCGCATGACATGTGGTGAGCGTCGCTGTCAACACAAACAAAGCCGCTGTCAGGAGTGACGACGCCATTGTAAGGAGTGACGACGCCGTTGTAACGAGTAACGACGCCGTTGTCGGGAGTGACGAGGCCGTTGTAACGAGTGACGAGGCCGTTGTAACGAGTGACGAGGCCGTTGTAATGAGTGACGAGGCCGTTGTAACGAGTGACGACGCCGTTGTATGGAGTGACGACGCCGTTGTCAGGAGTGACGACGCCGTTGTCTGGTGTGACGAGGCTGTTGTCTGGTGTGACGAGGCTGTTGTCTGGTGTGACGAAGCCGTTGTCTGGTGTGACGACACCGCTGACAGGTGTGACGAGACCGCTGTCTGGTGTGACGAGTCACTGGCTGGTTCGACCGGCCACTTAACCGTCTCGCCAACGTGGCTGAATACCTTTGATATGCCGTTGAAGGTAATGACAAGGTCGTTGCTGCTTGGAGCTGCACTGGTGTTGAGATTAGCAGAAACGTTGCTGACGTAGGAGGGAGTGCCCCCTCCCCGTGAAGGGGAGGGAGACAGGACTTTACCTGATGACTAGGCGGCGGGGGTCGGACGGGATGCCTTTTTCTTATGGGGTTTGATCAACTCGATCCCGCTTTCCTGGATGATCGCTATATCGCTCTCCTCCGCTACGGCCTCCAGGAAGTGGAGAAGCTTCTTGAGCAGGATGCGCAGTTCCTCCTGGACCTTGTCGCGCTGCGCCAACTTGAGGCTGTTGTATTTGGCCTCTTCGCACAGCTGCTTGTAAAGGTTGACCTGGTTGGTGAGGTATTCATCTGAAGCAACCTTGTCCCCGCGATCCTTCAAGGCCGGGACCTTTGACAGCAAACCGGTAAAAGCCAGACAGACAACAAGAAATTGACCCGGGTTCCTAGGAAAGGTTTTTTTGAACACCATGGCATCCTCCGTCTAGTCGAATTTGGTAGCAGGTTGTGTTAACGTTGTTTAACGTATAACACGTCGAATACTAGCAAAGACATTCGGGTGTGCAAGTGCGGGGCAGCGTTTTTTTTGGGGGGGGAATCGGGAAGGGAAGCTGGTCCCTCCCCTTAAAGGGGAGGGGGATTTGGGAGAGCCTGGTCTAAAAGGTGATCACAAGAGAGGTTCAGCGTTTCTTTTGGACTTCCGGTAGAGGGTCGAGCGGGAGACGCCCAGTTTTCGGGCGGCGGCGGAGACGTTGCCTTTGCACTCGCGCAGGACGTCCTTGATGGCGGCCACCTCCACGTCCTCCAGCCTCCCGGAATCCACCAACAGCTCTCGCTCGTTTCGCTCGGGAAATGCCCTGATGGCTTCGCCCGCCTGGTCCAGGAAGTCCTCCGGGAGATGCTCGATGCCGATCTCCGGCTCATCCTCCCTCATGGCCAGCGCAGTGCGGACCACGTTAGCCATCTGCCGGATGTTGCCGGGCCAGCTGTGGCGGCGGAACAGGTCCAGCACCTCCTGCGAGAAGCCGACTTCGTCCCCGGCTCCGGCGATCTTGCGCAAGATGCTGATGGCCAGAGTCTGCCGGTCGGCGCGTGCACGTAGCGGCGGCAGATTGATGAAGAGGCCGTTCAGGCGGTAGTAGAGGTCCTCCCGGAAGCGGCCGGCAGCCACCTCGTCGCGCAGTTTTCGGTGGGTGGCGCAGACGATCATGATGTCGACCGGTGAAGACTTGGTGCCTCCCAGCGGGGTGACCGTGCGGTCCTGCAGTACCCTTAACAGCCGCGCCTGCAACTGCAGCGGCATGTCACCGATCTCATCAAGGAAGAGGGTGCCTCCGTCTGCTTCCTGGATCTTGCCGATGCTGCCGTTTCTCCTGGCGCCGGTGAAGGCGCCGTCCCGGTAACCGAACAGCTCGGATTCGATCAGTCCTTCCGGGATGGCGACGCAGTTGATGGCCACGAAGGGGCCCTTGGCCCGTGGACCCGCGGCGTGGAAGGCGCGGGCGAAGACTTCCTTCCCGCTTCCGGATTCCCCCTCGATCATCAGCGGGATGTCCCGGCCGATGATCTTGGCTGCCTTGCGGATCGCCGTCTCCATGGTGGGGTCTCCCAGGTCGAGGGCGGTCAGGGGCGCGGCTATAGGTTGTGCCGGCTTCGCTTGCTGCTCCTGACGGCGGATGGGCAGATGGGTGATGGGGGAAACGGAGGTCCCGAACTTTACCCTGGCAAAAACCTCTACGCCGTTTCTCTGCCTGAGCCTGATCACCGGCTGGGGCAGGAAACGCGATTGTTCCAGGAGAGCGGAGAGGCTCAGGTCGAAGATGCTGCCGATATCGCGCTTGACCGCCTGATAGCGGTCCAGGCTCAACTGCACCAGTGCGGCACGGTTGGCCCCCAGGAAGCGGCCGTCCAGCGAGAAGACGGCGATCCCTTCGTAAAGGGTGCCGATGAATTCCGGCCGGACGTGAAAATGGATCTGTATCTGGTCCTCGGCCTGAGCGTCGAAGAACTGGTTCTCGATCATCTGGGCGGACATGCGCACCAGCGCCATGGTGTGATTCTGGTAGCTGTCTGAGTTGCTGGAGACGTCAAGCACGCCCAGCATCTTCCCCACCGGGTCGAAGATGGGGGCCGCGGAGCAGGTCAGGAACTTGTGGAGTTCCATGAAATGCTCGTCGCTTTGCACCGACACCGGCGCCTGCTCGATGAGGGCAGTGCCGATGGCGTTGGTGCCGTTGGCCTCCTCCGTCCAAAGTCCGCCGGGCTTGAGGGTCACCTGCTGGGTTTTCTCCAGGAAGTCCGCATCCCCGACCGAGTGCAGGACGACTCCCATGGCATCGGTCAGCACCACGACGCTTGATGTCCCGGAGATCTGCTCGAAGAGTTGGTCCATGACCGGCTCGGCGTGCCGGATCAGCCGGCTGCTGCGTTCACGGAAGCCGTTCAGGGCGCCCGACGAGACTGTCGGAATCTCGCCGACCTTGCGCTCCACGCTCACCTTGCGGTCTACGCAGCGCTGCCAGGAACGGGCGATTACCTGCGGGATGAGGCCACTGGGGAGTGGTTCTCCTGCCAGAAAGCGCGCCTTGGCGTCGATCATCGCTACCGCTCTGCTGCCGTTTGCCCACGACATAAGTAACCTCCCGAGATCTTTCCTGCGACCTGCCTGACCATTCCTATCTTTCAAGCCGTTGCCGACTAACACTGTTTTCTTTTGAGTCAGTCAGTTTAGCAACACCTGTGCCATTTTGAGCCACATCGGGCAGAGAGACCACGCTGCATCACCATCCTGGAGCAAAGACAGGCGCGTTCTGGCGGATAATTCTGCCGCAGCTTCAACGAGATACCGAAGCAGCTCTCTGCCCATGCTGTTGCGCAAAACCAGGTTCTAACGTTTGGCACCTGTATTGCTCCCTATGCCACTGTTTGTCGATTTCTAGTGGAAAAATCACCCAATGTGGAAAAAGGAAACGCCTCACTGGCGAGGCAATGACCGA
>NZ_DATFBA010000210.1:0-6180 GCF_035254065.1 Geomonas sp. | reverse complement strand
AAGGGGAGTGTCAGAGTGCTCCTCCTCCCGAAGGGGAGAGGCTGGGTGGGGGGAGCACTGCCCCGAAAGCCGGGGCTTCCTCCAACGGGAGAACTTGCGCTCCCCCATGACTTTGCTGCACATTTTGCCTTGTCTATGCCTATTGATTGCTGTATGTTGGTTCCGTTTGGCTGCATTAATATTGGGAGGTAATGTCTTGAAAATACGTGCTACTATTGCTGCTTCCGCTTTGGTTGCGGCATCGTTCACATCTATAGCTCTCGCTGATGGCCCGGCGCCAGTGGCGGCATCGGTGCCCGCATCTGCTCCGACAGTGGTGGCTCCGACGACAGTTGCGCCTGCGCCGGCAGTGGCACCGGCAATCATTGCCCCGCCATCCTCCGCGCCGGCAGTCGCGCCCGCGTCTGGCGCAACCGCACCCGCAGACCCGGTTGCTGCCCTCACAGCCGAGAACATGCTCCTCAAAGAGAAACTGAAGACCCTTCAGTCTGGTAGCGTTACCTCTTCTGATCTCACTATGAGGAACTTCAAGCGTCTGAAGGAGGTCGCGGCCGACATCAGAACCCAGCGGCAGGGGTTGGCGGACTTCGAGGGTTACGTGAAGTGGATGTCGACAAACGTGGCTGGCTATTCGAAATATCTCTCGGCAGGCTCCATGGCGGCCGGCTTCGCCAAGGCACTTCCCATCCCCTACGCGGGGCAGGCTTCCAATTTCACCAAATTTGTCGCCAACGCGGCGCTTTCCCTGAGCCAGGCCTCGGTCTCCATCAACAAGTACCTGGGAACCTCGCAGCAGTTCCTGCTTCGTGTCGACAAGCTCGACCCGGCAAAAGAGGTGAATCCCCAGGAAGTATCCGAGCTGGTGCATTTCGCGGACCAGGAACTTCTCAAAGGGATGGTCGAAGTTCAGGAACGGCTCACCAGCACCTCTGACCTGACCGCCTCCTCGCTTTCCTTCCTGGAGACACTGAACCACTACCTCGGCTCGTCCGACGAGTACTGGGCCAAGACGAGGTCCTTGCTGAAGAGCGGCGACGAGAAGAAGGATAAGGGCTTTATCGCCGAGAGCACTGCCGCGCTCAGAGCCAAGGCGCAGGCATTCTCCGGCAAGTTCAGATCATTCGATCTGGCAGTTAAGAAGGACGGCCCGCTGATCAAGTCGCTGGTCACCTGCGACGACCTGATCCACGAGATGAACCAGCGCCAGGTCGCCAGCAAACTGTAGAGTGGGTAGCGATCCGCACGAAAATGAGAAGTCTTGCGAGAAATTCCGGAAAAGGAGAGTTCTTCGTGGAATTAGATGCCGAGCTTGTCAGTCAATTGAAGAGGGTACTCGAGGCTGCTGAGTACCTGCTCCCCAAGCCGATTGCGAAGATCGATTGGAGTGTGTGTCATGCGGCCAACTGGAAGCGACATTCTTTCTCCGGATCTCTGGAAGCGATCGAGAGTGTGGAAGGGATCTCCCTGGACGACCTTTTGGGGATCGAAAAGCAAAAGAAGGTCCTGGAGGACAATACCAAGCAGTTTCTAGCTGGCCTTCCCGCCAACAACATCCTGTTGTGGGGCACCAGGGGGACCGGCAAGTCTTCGGTGGTGCGCGCTCTGCTCAAGCGCTACGCGGAGGATGGCCTGAGGATCGTGCAGGTCGACAAGGACGATCTCATTCATCTTCCCGACATCGTGTTCCAGTTGAAAGGGGAGCCCTACAAGTTCATCATCTTCTCCGACGACGTCTCCTTCGAGATCGGCGAGTCGAGCTACAAGATGCTGAAAAGCGCCCTGGACGGCTCCGTCTATGCCCCGCCGGACAACATGCTGATCTACATCACCTCCAACAGGAGACACCTGATCCCGGAGTACGAGAGCGACAACAAGGGAGCCATGATGGTGGAAGGGGAAATCCACCACGGGGAGGCGGTCGAGGAGAAGATCTCGCTCTCCGGCAGGTTCGGCATCTGGGTCTCCTTCCATCCCTTCAGCCAGGACCAGTACCTGGAAGTGGTGCGCCAATGGATCGGCAAGCTGGCGGAGAAGTGCGGTGCCGACGTGCCGTGGGACGGCGACTGCCTGGAGGCGGCGATCCTCTGGTCGCAGAAGAAGGGTGACCGCAGCGGGCGCATCGCGTACCAGTTCGCCAGCAACTGGGTCGGGCAGTACCTGCTGCCGCGCTAATACAACCACCCCCGCCCCTCCAGGAGAGAAGGGCGGGGGTGAGGGCAGCTCTTGGGCGAGTCAATCAGGCGGGGCGGTCGAAGATGCCGTTAAAACTGGTAACCAAGGCTAAGCGCGAGTAGATGGGCATCGCTTTTATACTCGCCGTTGGCTATCCCATCGATGGTGTTCTTGGTCCTGTCCAGGTAGAGCTGGTAGGCGTAAGAAAGAGCGAGCTTCATCTGCTTGTAGGTGTAGTCGGTGCCGATGCAGAAGACGTGAGTATCGGAATCCGGAATGGAAGGATCAAAGGTCGCATTGGGCACCGCGTTGGCCCCGAAGACGTAGCCCCCCATCAAGCCTACCGACTTGGTCAATCTGTATTTCCCCCCCACGTTCATGCCCCAGGTGTTATGCCACTTCCTCTCGGTGGTGACGGTGGTGCCGTTATCGAGGGTGATTTTCAGATCCTGGAATGCGGTCCAACCCTCCCAGCGCATCCCGGCTTCGACCACCAAGGGGTCGCTGACCTGCCAGGCGAGGGCGGCGGTGATCTGCCTGGGCAGCCTGACGCTGGTAGTCCCGTAGCTGTCGAGGGGCGCGACGATCCCCACGCCCGGGACGGGGACCAGCATGGTTGGCGAGGTGCTGGCCTTGCCGTCGATGCCTACCTGCACTTCGCTCCGATAGGACGCTCCCAGGGTCACCTTGTCGGTGATGTCCCAGGCCAAGGCAACGTTGTAGCCGACTCCGGTACCGTTGCCGTTGAATTTCACACCCGTCTCGGTGGCGGGAAGTCCGCCCCCCAGCGATCCGGCGGGGAGGCGGCGCTCCAGGGTGGCGTCCAGCAGGATAACGTCGATGCCGGCCGCCAGCGAAAGGGAAGGGAGCACCCGGTAGGCCAGTACCGGGTTGAAGTTGAAGGTGGTGAGCTCAGACTTGGTGGCCAGCGCCCGTCCTTCCCAGTTGTTGTTCCAGTCCGTAGTCAGCCCGAAGGGGTTGAAGACGCCGAGGCCGGCACTGAATGAGTCGTTGAACTTATGGGTGACGTAGAAGGTGCTCGGGAAGGAGGTTTCGTGGTCGGTCGTCGTCTGCCCGGGAAATCGTTGGCTGTCGAATTCATGCCAGGAGAAGATCGCGGTGGTGCCGATCTCCAGCTGGGTCCCCTCGAGTTTGGTGATCAGTGCGGGGTTGTAGAAGATGCTGTAAGGTCCGTCGGTATGGGCGGTAACGGCATTGCCTTGGCCGAGTGCGGTGGCACCCTGGGTGAATACCGCGTAGCCTGACCCGTGGGCCGTCTGCATCATGCCGTGACCCAGGGTGATCAATGGTGCCAACAGTAGTGCTGCCAAGATTTTCCTACAGTTCATAAAGCCTCCCTTTTCAACCATTGCTATTTCTGTCGCTCGGTCATCGCTTCTGGATGCTTGCAAAAATACTGCTGCGTGTTCTAGCATTGATCGGTTATAGCGGCAGAATTAGGCAAATGTACCAGTGTAGCAAAATAAAAATAGCTAATTGAATAGCATAAACGGAAGATTCTGTAAAGAGATCCTACGTACTTTCCTCGCTGTGCTTACAATCCGGTACAAATATATTGATTTAATTTATCAGTATGGTAGTTTGGCAAGAATAACAGATGTTAATGGAGTGGTGACTATGTCAGAAGGATATTTGATGGAGAGTGAAGAAGAGTCTCTCCGGCTTGACATGAAGACCTTCGACGATGTGACCGAGCGGCAGGCGCGCTGGGCAGGATTGGACGCGGGAATGAGGGTGGTTGATGTGGGGTCGGGTCCCGGTAAGACCACCGCGAAACTGGCCCAACTGGCGCAGCCTGGCGGGGCCGCGGTCGGGGTCGATCTCTCCGGGCAGCGTGTCGCCTTTGCCAGGGAACACTACGGCAATGACATCACCAGCTTCGCCCAGCAAGATCTTTTGCAGCCTCTGGGTGAGTTGGGGCAGTTCGACTTCGCCTGGATCAGGTTTTTGCTCGAATATCACCGCGCCAACAGTTTCCAGATCGTGAAGAACGTCTCCGAGATCCTGAAGCCGGGCGGGATACTCTGCCTGATCGATCTCGACTACAACTGCCTCAGCCACTACGGGCAGTCGCCCCGGATGGATAGGGCGATCAAGGCGGTGATGGGGAGGCTCGAGGAACACGACGATTTCGACCCGTACATGGGGAGAAAGCTCTATTCCTTCCTCTATGATCTCGGCTACCGGGACATCGAGGTGAAACTCGAAGCCCATCACCTGATCTTCGGGCAACTGAACAGGACCGACGACTTCAACTGGACCAAAAAAGTCGAGGTTGCCGCCCAAAACTCCGGATACGACTTCGAGGAATATCCCGGAGGTTACCAGGAATTTCTGAGCGAGTATCGTACCTTCTTCACCGACCCGCGCAGATTTACCTACACTCCCATGATCTGCTGCCGGGGAAGGAAGCCGTAAGCGCGCCCTCGCCCTCCGGGAGAGGGTGGGGGTGAGGGAAGCCTCTCCCGGAGGGAGAGGGGACTTTCGGACTCTTTTCCGCTACGACTTCTTCGAGAACCGGCGGCGATAGCCGATCAGCGGTGTTGCCACCGGCGCCAACGGCAGCGGCTTCGGCGTCGTTTCGATTCCCGCCCGCCTCATGGAGGCGAAAAAGGCCTCCACCACCTCCGGGTCGAAGTGGTTGCCGCTCCCCTCGCTCAGCAAGCTGAACGCCTCCTCCAGTCGCATCGGAGCGCGGTAGTGGCGCTGGGCGGTCACCGCCTCGAAGAAATCCGCCACGGCGATGATCCTGGCGCCCAGCGGTATGTCGTCACCCCTAAGCCCCTTGGGATAACCGGTGCCGTCCATCTTTTCGTGATGGGCGCCGGCGATCTCGGGCACCTGCCGGTAGATCCCCTCGAAGTTCACCTGCTCCAGGATATCCCGCGTCTTGTGACAGTGGGTCTTCACCACCTCGTATTCCAGTTCCGTCAGCCGGCCGTTCTTCTTCAGAATGGCGTCGGGCACCCCGATCTTGCCGTAATCGTGCAAGAGCGCAGCCACCCGCAGCATCTCCAGTTCTTCCGGGGGGAGCCCCATTTCCTTGCCGATCTCCACCGTATAGCCGGTGACCGTCTCGGAATGGCCGGCGGTGAGGGGGTCCCGGGCGTCGATGGAGGCCGCCATGACCTTGAGGAAGGAGGTGAACTGGCTGGACTTCGCCTCGTGCAGTCTGGCGTTGTTGATGCTGATGCCGATCGCCGGGGCGATCCCCATCAAAAGAGAGACGTCGCTTTGCAAAAGGGGCCTGTTCGACTTCGGGCTGTCCACCGCGATGATGCCGATGGAGTCTCCCTCGCAGACGATGGGACAGCAGATGAAGGACTGCGACAACAGTTGCCGGGCGTACTCCCGGCTCTTGGGCGACAGGTTCTCCTCGATCTTGCTGACGTCTTCCACCAGGAAGGGGCGCTGCTCCCGGTAGCAGACCACGAAGACCCCTTTGGCCTCCGGCCGGTCGAGGCGGAAGGTGGTCGAGCCCAGATACTCCAGTTGCTTCTCCTGGTAGCCGAATCCGGCCTGGAAGACCAGCTTGCTCCTGGTCTGGTCGGCTAACAGGATCAGTCCCCGGCCGTAGTCCAGGCGGTTTTCCAGGATCTGGACCGCTCTGGCCAGGATCTGGTCGACCCCGGTTTCCTTGCTGATCACCTGACCGATCTCGTTGGCCGCCAGGGCGTTGTTGTAGTCCTTCTCCATCTGCCGGAACAGGTTGTCGCTCAGGTCCTTCAGATTCTGCTGGCTGAAGGAGAGCGCACTCATTTCGCTTTTCAGCGCGCAGATGGTGAGGAGCAGGACCAGAGTCAGCGAGGCCGGAGCGACCAGGGTCAGGGCAGGATAGGGACTGATGGCGAGCGAGACCAGGGTGACCAGCAGCAAAACCAGCGCGGCGCCGTTTCGCAGCCTTTGCCAGAAACCGTTGGAGGTGGGCTCCCAGGATACCATGTAGCGGCAGGCGGAGTCGCCGCGGAAGACGCACTGCGGGTGTTC
>NZ_DATFBA010000209.1:0-2942 GCF_035254065.1 Geomonas sp. | reverse complement strand
AGGATGGTGAAGAGCAGCAGATGGCTCAGGTAGTCGTCCTTGCCGGTCTGCAGGTTCATCGGGGTGAAGACGAAACGCCGGATGGCAAAGCCGAGCAGCATGGCGATGGCTACCAGCCCTGCCGTATTGAGCACCAGCTTGAAGACGAGGTAAAAGGAGCCGCGCAGGAAGCGGACCGACAGCAGCGGGTCGGTAAAATCGGCCTGCAGCATGACCAGCAGGGTACCGATGAAGAGCAGCAGAAAGCCCCAGAAGAAGAAGGCGTGCAGCGACCCCGGCAGCCTCACCAGCAGAACCCGCAACTGGCCGAAGATATTGGACAGCAGCAGCACCACCCGCCGGGAAAGCTGGTCGAGCCGGTCAAGCGGCTTCCCCTGCTGGTAGACGGGGAGCCGCCGCCAGAATCCCCAGCCGCACACCCCGATGGCGAGGGCTGCCCCCAGGTACATCAGGAGGGTCACTCCGTGTCCCACGTTCCAGTAAATCTCTCTGGTAGCTTCCATGAATCCCTTTCTGTTACTTCGTCGCCGCGACTTTGGTGTTAGTACCAACGTGCTAATTAAGGAGCCGGAGGTTCCCACCAAAAATAGCCTACCGCTCTTTCATGTCAAGACTTTAAAGCAGGGCGGGCCAAAAGATGAAAGAAAACTACCTTTAAATCGGCAACGAAAACTACTACTATCGGAGTAGTTCCATGCCTCCCATAAATTCGCAAGCAAGAGATGAGTTGATATGAAGATACAGAATCAGCCTCCGCAAACGACGACCACGCAGCAGGTTGACAAGGGCCGGCAGACCAAGGAGGCGCGGGCGTCGCGCAAAAAAGCGGCGGAGATGCCCGCCGGGGGAGACAACGTTCAGCTTTCCAGCCTGCCGGAAACCCAACTGGAAGCTGAGCAGGCCCAGCGGGTGCAAGCTATCAAGGAGCAGGTCAAATCGGGCAAGTACAGGGTCGATGCCCGCGCCGTCGCGGAAAAGCTGGTCTCCGGCAAGTCCGGACGCTAACGGCTCTCCCCTGCCCCATGGAGGTGTCGAGCTCCTCCGGCCTTGCGGCTGACTCCCCCAGCACTACACCTCCCTCTAGAAATCCACCAGTCCAACCACCTTCCGCAAAATAACCACCACGTCTCCCACGTCGAGCATGCCGTCCGGCTGCGGCACACCGTTCACCAGCGGCGCAACATCCGCACGGGCCAGCGCATCGACGGTCAGCGGGTCAAGCCCGATGGAGAGCCTCAGCGCCAGCATGGCATCGGTGAGGTCCACTCGGCCGTCCCCGTTCAAGTCCCCCCACGGCTTCGGGCTGCTGACGATGTTGCGGTAGGCGACGCTCGTGTTGCCGCTTCCGTCGGTGACAATGGCGGAGACGTGGGTGACTCCGCCGCGGTTGAGTGGAATCCGCTGCTGGAAGCTTCCCTGCAGCAGGTCGGAGGTGAAAAGGGTGCCGTCGGCATCGATGGTGACCGCGAGGCCGCTGCCCTGCATGTTCGAGCTACCTCGGATCATCAGCGATTCCTGATCGCTTTGCAGGTCCTCTCCCGGCTCCTCGATGGCCACCGAGGGTAGGCCCGGGGCGAAGGTCACGCTCCGCTTCACCCGGGAGACCTGTCCCTGCAGGGTTGCAGCGAGCTCGATCGTATTCAGGCCCGGCTCCAGGCCTGCCGTTCCCGAGAAGGTCCCCCCTGCGACCGGCAGGTTCTGCGGCGCGCCAGCGTTCACCGCCATGGTCACGGCGCAGCCCGGGGGAACCGAGCCGGCGACCGGAATGAGGGAGGCGTTGGTCACGCTGTTGTCGGCCGGCGAACTGAGGGCGATGACGGGCACGGTCGAGTCGAAGGTGACCGTCACCGTCTCAGAGGCGGTGTTGCCGGCGCCGTCCCGGACCGCCACCGTGATGTTGTTGTCCCCTGCCAGGAGCGGGATCGCGCTGCTAAAGAAAGCCGCGCGATCGGTGAGATCGACGCCGTTGACGGTAAGGCTAGCGATCCCGGAAGCATCGGTGGCGGAGCCCGTCAGGTTGAATACCGGGTCGGCGGTCACCGCGCCGACCGAAAGTGTAGAGAGGCTCAAGGTGGGTGGCTCTCCCTCCACCACGGCCGTCAACGGCTGGGACGCCGGCAAGGCCGCCTCGTAGTTGTTGTTCCCCGCCTGGCTGGCGGTTATCACCGTGGTGCCGGCACGCAGGATTGTCACCGTGTTGCCGCTCACGGTCGCCACCGAGAGATCGGAACTCCGGTAGCTGACCGCTAGGGCGCTGGAGGCGGTTGCCGCCAGGGTGAAGGGTGCCTCCCCCAGCACTTTGCGGGGAAGCGGCGGGAAATTCACCGACTGGCCGCTCCTGTGGATCACCAACAGCTGTGAGACGGCGGGAGCCTGCTCCACACTGTCACTGCCGGTCTGCGACGCAGTGATGAAGGCGCTTCCGGCACCGGTGACGGTGACCACATTTCCGACCACCAGCGCGACCTGGGGGTTGGAACTGGTAAAGCTGATGCCGAGCCCGCTGCAGGACGAGGCGCTGACGGAGAAGGGGGGATCGCCGAAGGTCTTGTCAGCCAGCGGCGGGAAGATGATCAGCTGGCAGGAACGGTACACCGTGAGGGTCCCGTTCACGGGCAGGAAGCGGTAATTGGCCGCCGCCATGGCAGCGGTGTCGACCACGATTGGGTAACTGCCGACCGGGCTGGACTGGGAGGAGGCAGTGGTGAGAACGGGGCCCCCCTCGACCACCTCGACGCCGTCGCCGTTTACGAAACCTGCGTAGCTCGCGGTAAGGGGCGGGTTGGTCGTCTGGTAGGCGCGGGCCTTGTTGTCGGCGGTGACGGTGAGGGGTGCCTTCAGCACATTCATGGGAATGGTGACGACCGGCGCGGGGTTGAAGGTGGCGTTCCCAGGCTGGGAGAGGGTGATCAACGTGCTGCCGGCACCGTTGATCCTGATCG
>NZ_DATFBA010000208.1:0-4159 GCF_035254065.1 Geomonas sp. | reverse complement strand
GCACATCAGGGAGGCGAGGGTGAAAAGGACGATGCAGGTCATCTGGAAGCGCTTGCGGCCGAACATGCGGGCGAGCCAGCCGGTCATGGGGAGCACCACGGCGTTGCTCACCAGGTAAGAGGTGAGCACCCAGGTGATCTCGTCGGTCCCCGCGTTCAGGCTCCCCTGCATGTGGGGAAGGGCGACGTTCGCCACCGAGGTGTCGATGATCTCCATGATGGCGGGGAGCATCACCGTGAGTGTTACCAGCCATTTGTTAACTTGTCTCTCGTCGTTTTCGGTCAAGTTCTACTTCCGGCTGGCCGCTTGCTTGCCGCGCTCTTCGGTGAGGATGGTCGGCACCACGCTCATGCCGACTCTCAAAAGGTGCTCGGGATCGCTTTTCCGGTCGATGGCGATCTTGACCGGGATCCTCTGCACGACCTTCACGTAGTTGCCGGTCGCGTTCTCGGGCGGCAGCATGGAGAAGGCGGCGCCGGTGCCGGCCATGATGCTGTCGACGGTGCCGCGAAAGACATGGCCCGGGTAGCTGTCCACCTTGAATTCCACCTGCTGTCCCGGACGCACGTGGGTGAGCTGGCTCTCCTTGTAGTTGGCGGTGACCCAGGCGTCATCCAGCGTCACCAGCGCCATCAAGGCCTGGCCCGGCTGCACGTAGTTGCCCGCCTCCACCGATTTCCTGGTGACGTAGCCGTCGGTAGGGGCGACGATCCTGGTGTAGGAGAGGTTGAGGGCGGCGGTCTGCAGTTCCCCCTGCTTCTGGGCCACCCGCGCCTCACGCGAACCGCTCCCCGCCATCCCCAGCATGGCCTCCGCGCGCCGCTCCGATTCCTGGGCCTCTTTCAGGCGCATCTCGGCCACCCTCCGGGCGGTGGTCAGCTTCTCCAGCTGCTCCTTGGGGATGACCTCCTTGGCGTAGAGCTTCTGGCCGCGCTTGAGGTCAAGGTCGGCTTGTTCCAAGGTGGCGCTGGCCAGGCCGACGCTGGCCTTGGCGGCATCGACCTGGGCGTAGTCGCCGGAGGTCTCGTTCTTGGCCACCTCGACCGAGGCGGCCGCCGTCTTCATCCGGGCGCGGAAGTCGGAGTCGTCCAACTCCACCAGCAGATCCCCCTTGTGCACGAACTGGTTATCCCGGACCGCCACCGTCTTCACCAGGGCGGGTATCCGGCTGGAGACCGAGTGGACGTGCGACTCGATGAAGGCGTCGTCTGTTTCTATGTGGGTCTTGGCGTGCATCCACTGGCGTACGCCCAGCACCGCTCCCACGATGATGATGACCAGCAGCACGATACCGCCGCGGCGCCTCTTGCTCATCCCTTTTTTGCCGGTGTTCTCCTCTTCGGCGGCTGCAGCTCTTTCCATTTCTTCGGACATTCGATACCTCTGGTTATTCAGACCCCATCCTCACCCTGTCCCTCTTTCGCCTAAAGCCTCCGGCGGGCAAGCTTCTCCTTGAAGGAGAGGGGACTTTAGGGTGGCAGGTTCTCTTAATCTCAATCTTAATCTCGCCTTTGATTGCCTTTGACTCGTCTTTACAGGTCCCCGGTCGCCCGCTTCACCCGGGCGGCTGCTACCTGGTAGTCGAACACGCTCTGGTAGTAGTCGGTGCGGGTTTCGGTCAACAGGGTCTGGGCGTCGACCACCTCGGTGGCGGTCCCCACTTTTTCCTGGTAACGGTCGTTGGTGATCCTGAGGTTCTCGACCCCCTGCGCGATCGCCTTCTCCGCCACCTTGATCCTGGCGGCGGCGACCTGCAGGTCGTTCTGGGCCCTGGCCAGTTCGAGCCGCACCCTTTCCTCCAGGTCCTGGAGCCTCTCCTCGGCCCGGCTCCTCGCCTGGACGGCCTGCCGCAACTGGGCGGTCTTGGCCCCCCCGTCGTACAGGTTGACCTTCAGCCCGACGGTGGCGGACATGATCGCCTGCTCGGTCACCTTGCTGTTCTGCTGGTAGTCGAATCCCAGCCGGGCGAAGAGTTCGGGGTAGTAATTGGTCTTGGCCTCCTTGACCAGGAATTCCTGCGCCGCGACCGTGTCCTTGAGGGCTAAGAGCTCGCCGCGGCGGGAGAGATCCGGAGTGGCGGGGGAGGGGGGCACCGGCTCCAGGGGCTCCTCCCGCAGCGGGAGACGCGCATCGGCAGGCGAACCGATCAGGTAGTTTAGAACCAGCCAGCCGTTTTCCACCGCGTTCTGTGCGCGGAAGAGTTTCTGCTTGGCCGAGGCGACCCTCACCTCGGCCTGCAGGAGGTCGTTACGCGTCACCACCCCTTCGTCGTAGAGCGCCTTGGCCGTCTGCTGGTGCGAGCTCATGGAGGCGACCTCGTCGTTGGCGGCGGTCACCAGCTTCCCCGCTTCCAGGATGCCGTAGTAGGCGCGCACCACCTGCAGGAAGAGGTCCTGCCGATCGGCTGCCAGGCTGTGGGTGGCGGCGTCCTTCTGTTTGGCGGCGGCCCCTTCCCGGGCGCGGGTTTTGCCGAAGTCGTAGAGGGTGTCGTAGATGCTCAGGCTGAAGGCGCCGTAGTCGGCGTCCTGGGTGGCCGCCGTCACGTTGTTCAGCCGGACCGCCTGCGCCTCCTGCTGTGCGGTGTAGCTTCCCTGCACGTCGATCCTGGGGCGCAGGGTGCTGCCGGCGATCTTCTCCTGCTCCTGGGCGATGCCGATCGAGTACCGGTCTGCCTTCAGCCCCTTGTTGGAGAGCTCCGCCCGGGTAAGGCATTCCTTCAGGGTCAGCGTTTCGCCGCTGGCGACCCCGGCCACCAGCAGCACGGCTGCCAGCGCGATCACTACTCTAACCATCGCATCTCCCATCAGCTGCGGATCTTTTCCAGCAGCGACTTCAACTGCTCACTTTCCTGCTGGTCGAGCTTGGCCACCAGATTCTCCTGCACCCTCACCGCCAGCGGCGTCAGCACCGCCTGGAGAGACTGTCCCTTCTCGGTAAGGCAGATCCGGTAGGCCCGGCGATCCCCGGGGTGGGTCGCTCGCGTCACCAGCCCCTCCTTCTCCAGCCGGTCGATCAGCCCCCCCATGGTGGTGCGATCGATCTGGCTTCTGGCCGAAAGCTCTGCCTGGGTGAGGCCGTCCTCGCGCCACAGGAACCCCATCAGCCCGAACTGCTGCGGGGTCACCTCGTACCCCTCGAACTCCTCCTTGAACAGGAGGCAGGCGCGCTGATAGGCCTTGGCGAGCAGGAAGCCGATGCTCTTCTCGATGTCGATGCTGGTGCTACTTTCCGTTTCGTTCATGATCAACTCGCTCAAAAAGGGAAGTACCTTCGAAGGGCTCCCGACCGGTGGAGGCCGAAAGTGCCGGGGCAGGGACCGGAAAATCATGCGATTTCGAAGGGATGGGTGAGGCCGGCCGTCAACTGTCATTATGCATATAATCAGTATGCTGTCAATATCTTGCGAGCTGGGTTGGCTGGCTGCCGCAACGGTATCTTTTTAAATTGACGGCTACCATTAGACGGTTTATAAAGCGAGCTAAATTAATCTATCTGAAAAAAATTACGCAGGTTTTGCTGAGCGGGAGCGGGAATCCGGCATGAAGGCACCAAGCGGCAGAAAGAGTTGCCATGTTCGATAAAACGACCAGGTCGATACGCAACAAAATCCTGCTGATTATGATGATCTCGGGCCTGCCGATCCTGGTCGCCTTCGTTTTCTTCATCGTCAACCAATACAACGAGTGCATCGAGCGCTCCAAGCGCGACCTGCTCACCTCCGTAAAGTCGACCGCCCTGGAGCACAGGTCGCAGGTCGAGGGGATACGGAACCTGCTGAACGCCCTCTCCGAGATCCCGGAGATCCGGTCCAAGGACCCGGTGGGCTGCTCCCGCATACTCAATACCCTGCTCGAGAAAAGCCCGACCAGCATCAACGTCGGGGTGGCCGACGTGGACGGCCGCGTCATCGCCACCGGCATCAGGCAACCCCTCCCCATCAGGTACGGAGTCGGAGACCGCAAGTACTTCCAGGACGCGCTGCAGACCAGGCAATTCAGTGCCGGCGAGTACACGGTCAGCCGGGCCATTAGGAAATCGCCCACCCTCCATTTCGCCCTTCCCGTTACCAACCCCGACGGCAGTGTCAGGCTGGTTTTGTACGCCGCCTACAACCTCGACAGCTTCGGGCGCATTTTCGACGCCCAGACCCTTCCCCAGG
>NZ_DATFBA010000207.1:0-10460 GCF_035254065.1 Geomonas sp. | reverse complement strand
CTGTACACGGTCGGCAGCAGCTGGTTCTCCGGTGAAGACGGCAAGAAAGGGATGCTGGTCCCCGGACAGCTGGCCGACCTGACGGTGCTCTCCTCCGACTACCTGACGGTTCCTGAGGCGGAGATCAAGGGGATCGAGTCGGTAATGACCATGGTGGGGGGAAAGGTCGTGCACGGCACCGGCGAATTCAGCAACTTGGCGCCGCCGCTCCCCCCGGTCAGCCCGGACTGGTCGCCGGTCGCCCGCTACGGCGGCTATCACAGCGCCACGTCGACCGCCTCCAGCATGAAATCCGACTGCGGCTGCCATCGGCTGACCACGGCGTCGATCCCGAAACAGGCACCCCTCTGGTACGGGCTGGGCTGCGACTGCTTCGCCTTCTGATCAACCCCATCCTCACCCCTACCCTCCCCTTGAAGGGGAGGGAGTGAGGGCAACAGATGTAAGAGTTAACGAAAAGAACGGGCCGCTGTCCTTGAGGTTAGCGGCCCTTTTGGTGATCGCAGCGGATTTTGTGCGAATGCCACCCGCACGACGGCCCCCTCCCGAGGCGAGGACAGGGTGAGGATGGGAGCCCTCCCAGGACCGTTTCCTCTTTGTGGTAGACTATTACATCGCTTCACCATCCAAACACCCACCAACACCAATCCAAACATCAATTACCACCAGACGACTACCACAAACCGGAGGTTGCATGGTTCCCATCCGCAAAATCAAGAAGGTCTGGAAAAGCAAGCCGACCATCGAAGGCGCCGGCGTTCATCTGAAGCGGGCCTTCGGCAACGATGAAGTCCCCCTGTTCGATCCCTTTCTGCTGCTCGACGATTTCCACTCCAACTACCCGCCCCACTACCTGAAGGGGTTCCCCTGGCACCCGCATCGCGGGATCGAGACGATCACCTACGTGCTGCACGGCCGGGTCGACCATGGCGACAGCATGGGGAACAAGGGGGTCATCGAATCGGGCGATGTGCAGTGGATGACCGCCGGCAGCGGCATCATCCACCAGGAGATGCCGCGCGGGGACGACGAGGGGCTCATGTGGGGATTCCAGCTCTGGTCCAACCTTCCCGCCTCCCACAAGATGATGGATCCCCGCTACCGGGGGATAACGGCGGACGAGATACCCGAGGTCACCCTGCCAGGGGACATCAAGGTGAAGATCATCTGCGGCAAGGTGGGAGACGTGCAGGGGCCGGTGCAGGACGTGGTGGCCGAGCCGGAATATCTGGACGTGACGGTGCCTCCCGAAACAACCTTCACCCATCCGATCACGCGCGGGCACAAGGCGTTCGCCTACGTGGTGGACGGCGAGGGGTACTTCGACCCCGGGCGGAGCGCCTTCGAGCACGATGCGGAAGGGGTGAACTATTTCGACATGAAGCAGGAGTGCGCCTGCGGAGCGGAAACCCTCATCCTCTATGAAGATGGCGACCAGGTTTCCATCACCACCCAGGACAGGCCGGTCCGCTTCCTGCTGGTCTCCGGGCAGCCGCTCGGTGAGCCGGTCGCCTGGTACGGACCGATCGTCATGAACACCCGCGAGGAGCTGGAGGTGGCCTTCGAGGAATACCAGAAAGGAACCTTCATCAAGCACAAAGCGTGACAATCCCAAGGCACTACAAAAAACCTTTATTTAACAGGGATGAAGGGGATACAGGGGATAAAATCTAAAGGCATAAAACCGTTGGCAACAATGAAATTCTAAAGCAGCGTCTTTTCCATGTCTTTGACTTTATCCCCTTCATCCCCTTCATCCCTGTTAAATTTGCTTTTGTCATTTTTCTGAAGTTTGATGGTTTGCTGGAGGGGAAAATGAAGTGCTGGTCATCACTGCTAGCGATAGTGGCGTACCTGATGCTGCTCTCGCCACAACTGGCAGCCTGCCTGGAAACCGAACCATCGGTACCGGCCTACAAGCTCAACCGTGCTGACGAGGATTACCGCTACCTGCAGGCCCCCTCCAAGAAAAGCGACTTTTTGGATCCCATCAAGTACATCCCGTTCAACCAGCGGGGCGACTGGTATCTCAGCATCGGCGGTGAGGCGCGCGAGCGCTACGAGTATTTCGACAACTACAACTGGAAAGAGACCCCGAAAGACAACGGCTACGCCCTCCAGCGCTACTTCCTGCACGGCGACTTTCATTTCGGTGACCACGTCCGCCTGTTCGGCCAGTTCCAGAGCAGCCTGGAGAACGGCCGCGCAGGTGGTCCCCGCCCCTCCATCGACAAGAACGAACTCGACCTGCACCAGGGGTTTCTGGACCTCAAGCTGGGCCTGCCCGATGACGGCTCGCTGACCCTGCGCTCCGGCAGACAGGAACTGGCCTACGGCTCGCAGCGCATCATCGCCGTCCGTGAAGGGCCCAACGTCCGCCAGAGCTTCGACGGCTTCCGCGTCATGTACCGCTCTGGCAGCCTCGCGGTGGACGGCATCGCCACCCGACCGGCCGAGTCCAACCGGTACATCTTCGACGATGGCACCAATCACAGCCAGGGTCTGTGGGGCGTCTACTCGGTTTTCCCCTTGCCCGGGACCACCAAAACCAGCACCGACCTCTACTACCTCGGCCTCTACCGGGAAAACGCCAGGTTCAACCAGGGGACCGCCAATGAGACCCGCCACTCGGTGGGATCGAGGATCTGGCGGACGGCGGCACCGCTCGATTACAACTTCGAAGCCCTCTACCAGTGGGGAAGTTTCGGAGCAGGTGACATCAGGGCCTGGACCGTTGCCTCAGACACCGGATACCGGGTGGAGGAGCTCCCATTCTCGCCGCGCTTCGCCCTGAAAGCGGATATCGCCAGCGGTGACCGGGACCCCAACAACCCCGACCTGCAGACCTTCAACCCCCTGTTCCCCAAAGGAGCCTACTTCAGCGAGGACGGCCTGGTCGGCCCGGTCAACTTCATCAACGTGAACCCATCCGTCGAACTCCACCTGCCGAAGAACCTCACTCTCACCGCCAACTGGGACTTCTTCTGGCGGGAGAGCCTCCACGACGGGCTTTACAACAACGCCGTCGCCCTGGTCCGCTCCGGCACCAGGACCTCTGCCCGCTACATCGGCAGCCAACCGCAGATCCAGTTGGAATGGAGTGCCCAGAGACACCTCACCCTGGTCGCCATCTACGCCCATTTCCTGGCCGGCCCCTTCCTGCGGGACTCCGGCCCCGGCGAGGACGTCGATTACGTGACCACCTGGGTTACCTACAAGTTCTGATGTACCTCTTTCCCCTGCAGTTTGACTTAAGTCATGTTTTGTTGGCGCTTTTAGCTGTACAACGCCACTACCACTTTTGGAATCATGCAGAACTCGAACAGCAAAAGGAGATATGAATGGGAAGTTGTGGATGCGGCCACGCCGCCGGCGCCGGCCCTTATGCTAAAGGAAGGGAATTGGTCGATTTTGTTTCGAAAGCCCACGGTGGCGCGCTGAGGGCCCGCCCGCTCCCTGACCACCTCACCACCACCTGCCAGGGATGCGGTGCATCTTTCACCATGACCACTTTCGTGGGGAGCTGCTCCGCCTGCGGCGGCGTACATGCAGTTTCGCCCCCTCTTTGTGACGACCCGGCCAACATCCAGTTTGCCGGGACCGGATATTCGCTCCCTTCCTTGTGACGGCCCGAAAATAACGAAGCCCCCGGCAGGGGGCTTCGAACTAACAGGGAAAACTCGGTCACCGGTTACATTTTCAGGAGGCGGTTGAAGAAAGAGCGGTAGCGACGCAGGGCCAGGCGGAGGTCTTCGGTGGAAACGTCGTCGCCGCGGTCCCACTGCCCCTCGAGTTTGGTCCGCTCCTCTGCAAACATCTCGGCCAGCCGCTTGATGGCCATGGCCACCAGGTTATCGGCCTGCTCCACGCACCGCCTGGGCTCGTCCACGAAACCGACCTGGATTTCGTCCCACCGGGAGCGGAAGGTCCTGGTTTCATCAGGATTAAAGAGAGGCGCGCTCTCTTCTTCCGCTGCTACAGCGGGAGCCCCCATCGCCACATCGCCACGCATGCCTTCGCCCTCGCCTGCGCCTGCCAGCGCCGAGGTCGTCAGCCCTTCATTCCTTACGTCCTTTTCCTCAGGTCTATCGTTCATGTTGATCTCCTTATCCCTGCTGAACCGTGCGGGTAAGGTTACCCGATGATTTTGCGTTCTTTTTCGGCCGGATACTCGGCCTCTCGCGCTGTGGTCATCTCGCGGCTACCGACCAGATCGGCGAAGAGGGCCCGGTAGTGTATCATCGCCTGTCGCAGGTCCTCGGTGCTAGCCTCCCCTCTGGCGTGCCGAAGGGCAATGGCGTGCCCCTTACGGTAATTATCCACCACGTTCGGGTGGTTCACCGAAATGTCGTCCGCACGCTGCTCGAAATCGCCGACCGGGTAACCACGCCTGGACATCACCTCGCCCAGCAACTGGTCCGCCTCGGTCACCGCGCCTTTGGGGTCATCCACGAAGCGCGCCTGCACCCTGGTCCAGCCTTCGGTAAACCGTGTCCTGTCCTCGCGGGTCAGCGGCCTGATGGTCAACCCCTCCACCCGTTTCCTGCGCCTCTCCAGTTCGGTCTCCGCGCGCGCCCTGTCTCCGGTATCCTGTACCGCCCGGTCGTACTCAGGACCGAAGTGGCCCCGTAATTTCTGCGTCCGCTGCCTGCGGAGAGCGACAATGCCAACCACTGTGATAATTGCAATGGCAATCACCACGATAACGATCAGAAGAGTCGGATTTGTCATTATTCCACCTCCTCCATCTCTGAGAATGATTTAACGGTGCACGTGGCATCTGCCCTTATTATACGTGAGAGGGTTAAAAGGTTGCCATCTTGACATTTCGCTCAGAAAAGCGCCGCTTATTTTCAGAAGAAGGTGGGGAAAATGGAGTTTTTTGGCGCGCGTGCGTTCGCAATTATCGGAGGAACTCCTGTCGCGTTGACAGTCGATTCACAACTTTGCCGATAAGGTTGGTAAAGCCACTGCCGTGCCTGTATAATAATTGCATGCCGATCTGGCATAAGCATTTGAATTGGCTAACGTTTCAGGCAACCCGTTGCAGTGGTGACATGTATGGCGGATCCCTTTGAACTACGAAAGTTCCTGGCACCGGAATTCATCTTCGGCGTGGGTGCCCGCAAACTGGCCGGCCGCTATGCCAAGAACCTGGGCGGCAAGAAGGTGCTGGTGGTCTCCGACCCCGGGGTGGTCCAGGCCGGCTGGAGCACGGACGTCACCGACAGCATCGAGAGTGCCGGCCTTTCCTTCGTCCTTTTCACCGGGGTCACCCCCAACCCCAAGATAGCCGAGGTCGAAGCCGGTGTCGCCGTCTACGAGGCCGAACACTGCGACGCCCTGGTCGCGGTGGGAGGCGGCAGCGTCATCGACTGCGCCAAGGGGATCGGCATCGTCACCACCAACCGCAAGCCGATCCGGGCCTTCGAAGGGGTGGACATGGTCACCTCGCCGATCCCGCCCCTGGTCTGCGTTCCCACCACCGGCGGCACCTCCGCCGACGTCTCCCAGTTCGCCATCATCACCAACCCCAACGAGCGGGTGAAGTTCGCCATCATCAGCAAGTCCGTGGTCCCCGACATGGCGCTGATCGACCCGGAAACGCTGATCACCATGGATCCCTACCTCACCGCCTGTACCGGCCTGGATGCCCTCACCCATGCCATCGAGGCCTTCGTCTCGACCGCCCGCTCCTCCATGACCGACCTGCACGCCCTGGAGGCCATGCGCCTGCTCTCCGCCAACCTGATCCCCTCCATCTCCGCCCCCAATAACCTCGAGTTCCGCACCCAGGTGATGCAGGGAAGCCTGCAGGCGGGGCTCGCCTTCTCCAACGCGATCCTGGGTGCGAACCATGCCATGGCCCACAGCATCGGCGGGGCGCTCGACCTCGCCCACGGCGAGTGCAACGCCATCCTCCTTGACCACGTGATCGAGTTCAACTACAGCTCAGCTCCCGACCGCTACGACAAGGTGGCCGAGGCGATGGGGCTCGACCTGCGGGGGATGCCCGAAAAAGCAAGGAAGAAGGCGCTGCTCGACCACGTCCGGCAGCTGAAGGCTACCGTCGGCATCCGGCGCAACCTCGGCAATGTCGGCGTCTCCATCAGCGACGTGAACCTTTACAGCGATCACGCGCTCAGCGACCCCTGCATGATCACCAACCCCCGCCGGCCGACCCACCGCGACATCGAGGTCATCTATGAAGAGTCGCTCTGACCCGCCGGACCGTTTCGAGGGGCTGCGGGAAAAGCTGGTCGGCCTGGGCGAGTCCTCGGTCCGCAAGACCTACTACCCGGCGCTGCAACAGCGGGTGGAGGAGCTGGAGCGGCTGAAAGCCTTCCTCGATCACAGCAACGACATCTTCTTCCTGGTGGAGGTCCCCTCGGGAAAGATCGTGGACCTGAACCAGTCCGCCACCGACCAGATGGGCTGGCAGCGGGAGGAGTTCAACGCGGTCACCCTCTTCGACGTCTCCGATCTCGCCCACTGTCCCGCCTGCCAAAAGCTGATCAGGCACTCCGGCAAGGAGGAGCGGGCCCGGGCGGAGACCTTCCTGCACCGCAAGGAAGGGGGGAAGTTCCCGGTGGAGTTCACCCTCAACCGGATGCAGTTCCACGGCAACGCCTACGTGCTGGCGGTCGCCCGCGACATCACCGAGCGGAAGGTGGCCGAGGACGCCCTGCGCCAAAGCGAGTACTTCCTGAAGAACGTGGTCGACAACATCCCGGCCATCGTCTTCGCCAAGGAGGCAGTCGAAGGGCGCTACGTGACGCTGAACCGGGCAGCGGAGGATTTCTTCGGCTACACCCGGGAGGAGGTGCTGGGGAGGCGGGACTACGACCTGTTCCCTCAGGAACAGGCTGACTTTTTCAGGCTGAAGGACCGGCAGACGCTGGAGAGCAGGAAGCTGATCGAGATCCCGGAGGAAGCGGTCAAATCGGGCAAGGGAAAGCAGATGTTCCTGCGGGTGAAGAAGATCCCGCTCTACGACGCGGAGGGCCAGCCCTGCTACGTGCTGGGGATCGCCGAGGACATCACCGAGCGCCGCCACCTGGAGGAGCAGCTCCAGCAGTCCCAGAAGATGGAAGCCCTCGGGCAGTTGGCGGGCGGGGTCGCCCACGACTTCAACAACATCCTGATGGTGATCATGGGTTTCGCCGGCATGCTGAAGGGGGACCAGGCGCTGGACGAGGCCCAGCGTGACAAGGTGTCGCAGATCCTGGAGTCGTCCGAGAAGGCCGCCGAGCTGACCCGCAGCCTGCTCACCTTCTCCCGCAAGCAGGTCATGAAACCGTGCACCTTCGACCTCAACGAGATCATCGCCCGGGTGCAGCGGTTCCTGGTCCGCATCATCGGGGAAGAGATCAGGCTGAAGACCACCATCTCCAGCAAGCCACTGTACGCGGAGGTCGACCCCGGGCAGATCGAGCAGGTGCTGGTGAATCTCGCCACCAACGCGCGCGACGCCATGCCCAAAGGGGGGACGCTCAGCATCGAGACCTCCCAGCAGGTGGTGGAGAACGCCGCTCAAGAGAAAAACGGCGGGGGGAACGGGCACTTCGCCGTCATCTCGGTCTCCGACACCGGCACCGGGATGGACGAGAAAACGCGGCTGAAGATCTTCGAGCCCTTCTTCACCACCAAGGAACCCGGCAAGGGGACCGGCCTGGGAATGGCCATCGTCTACGGCATCGTTTCGCAGCACAAGGGGCAGATCACCGTGCAGAGCGAGCCGGGCGCCGGCACCACCTTCAGGATCTACATCCCGCTTTTGGAGACGCTGGTGGCGGCGAGCGAGGAAGAGACGGCGCTTCCGGTCCCCGCCGGCGGGAGCGAGACCATCCTGGTGGCCGAGGACGACCCGGCGCTCTCCAGGCTGCTGGAAACGGTGCTGACCGGCAGCGGCTACCGGGTGATCCTGGCAAGCGACGGCAGGGAAGCCGTGGAGAAATTCCGGCTGGCGGAGGGGGAGGTGGACCTGGTCCTGCTGGACATGGTGATGCCCAACATGCGGGGAAAAGAGGCGGGCGAGCTGATCAGGGCGCTCGACCCGAAGGTGCGGCTTCTCTACACGAGCGGCTACACCAACAACATCGTTCTCACCCAGGATCTTCTGCGGGAGAACGTCGACTTCCTGGTGAAGCCGGTGCATTCTCAGGAACTCTTGCAGAAGATCAGGGAACTGCTGGATCGCAGAGCGGAAAACGGCAGCTGAGACAGGAAAAGAATGCGACGCGAGGTGGACGCCCTGCCTGTGCAGCGAAAGAGGGGCACCCAGCTGGGGTGCCCCTCGCGGGGAAATGAGTTGATCGGCGTGTTTCGGGCGCTACTGCCTCGGCTCAGCGATCACTGTTCGACGATCTTGCTGAGTTGCTCCCCATCCTCTGCCTGGTCCCTGCCAGCCTTGGTCGCCGCCACCGTCGGGGTGCCCGCCTTGGGGGCTTCTTTTTGATCGTCCAGTGCGGCGATCATCTCCTGTTCCAGGTTCGTGTCATCGGAGAGCCCCGGGTCCCGCTCCTGCTGGGATCTTCCCGTCCTGGTCGAGGCGTAGGCTACGCTTCCGGCGAGCAAGACAGCAAGACTGACGGCGACAATGACGGTACGTTTCTTCATCTGGAGTTTACCTCCCGGCCGAAATTAGGCATCGAAGCAACCTTAGCAATAAAACCGATCTTACACCAGCCAAAGTTTTACTCAAGTCAGCTATTTCTCGTTTCCCCGTTACCAGGACAAGCACCCCGGCTTAGAGTTCGCGAAAGGTATTGCTGGTCAATAATGCCAGAAGTGCTATAATGCGCCGATTTGCTACATCCCGGAGAGGGGAAGCGCCGAGGTTTTCCGCTTTTCCTGCTCAGGAGGCTGATATTTATGGATTGGTTCACGAGGTACTTGGAAAACGAGCAGCAGAGGTGGCGGGATATCACGCTGCTCGTGCTGGTGTTCGGCCTGGTATTTTTCCAGAGGCTGGGTAACTTCCCGCTCCTGGGAACCGACGAGGTCCGTTACCTGGAGATCCCGCGCGAGATGCTGGAGCGCGGCGATTTCATCACCCCCACCCTCAACTACGTCACCTATTTCGAGAAGCCGCCCCTCCACTATTGGTCCAACGCCCTGGCAACCGTCCTCTTCGGCGAGACCCCCTTCGCGGCCCGCTTTTTCGGGGCACTCTGGGGCCTGCTCGACGTGCTCCTCGTCTATCACCTGGGGCGCAAGCTGTTCGGGCGGTCCAAGGGGCTGCTCGCAGCCTGCGTGCTCGGCAGCTCCATCGGGGTGATCGTCCAGGGGCGCACCAACATAACCGACACCACCCTCACCTTTTTCCTCTGCGCCGCGCTCGGCTCCTTCCTGCTCGCCTCCCGTCCGCAAGAGCCGCGCAAGGCCCTGTACTACTACCTTTTCTACGCCTTTTCCGCCCTGGCCGTCCTTGCCAAGGGGTTGATCGGGGTGGTGCTCCCCGGCGGCATCATCGTCCTGTTCATCCTCTGCACCCGCCGCTGGAGCCTTTTGCGCGAGATGCGGCTTCCCCTGGGGATCCCGCTGTTCCTCCTGATCTGTGCCCCCTGGTTCGTCCTGGTATCGCTCAGGAACCCGGATTTCTTCCAGTTCTTCTTCGTGCACGAGCATTTCCAGAGGTTCCTGACCAAGGTCCACCACCGCTACGAGCCGGCGTGGTATTTCATCCCCATACTCTTCGGCTGCATGCTCCCCTGGTCGTTCTTTCTTCCCGCCGCCCTCTGGCGGAGCCGCAAGCTTCGCGAGGAGTCCGGGGAGGAGCGGCTGTTCCTGCTGCTGTGGGGGGGACTGATCTTCCTCTTCTTCTCGGTCTCCCATTCGAAGCTGATCCCCTACATCCTGCCGGTTTACCCGGCCTTCGCGCTGCTGGTGGGCTTTTACCTGGGTGAGCTGATCGAGGCCAGGCGACAGGCTACCGCGACCGCCGCCGCCATCTCCTTTTGCTACCTCGTCTGCGGGGTCGGCTTGGCGGCCTATCCCTGGGTCGCCAAACATCCGCGGCTGGCACCGGTGGGTGCGGCCCTGGTCGGCGTGCTCTTTCTCGCCCATGGCCTGATCGCCTTGCTGGGCGCCAAGGGAAGGCTGCCGCGTCTGGTGGCCGGACTCGGGCTCTGCTCGCTGGTCACCGCCGCACTGGCTCCCCCGGTCTTCTACGAGGGGATCGCCAAGCGCAAGCTTTCCCGCGACTTGGCCCTCATGGTGAACACCCAGGCGGGTAAAGATGCCGTGATCGCCAGCTTCGGCTATCAGCAGGAGCTGCCGCTCTACACCAGGCGCAGGGTGCTGGTGGTCGGCTCGCCGGGCGAGTTGGAGTTCGGCAGCAAGAAGGCGCCGGACTGGTTCATTTCTGAAGAGAGTTTCGCTGCGCTGTGGCAGGGGCCGCGGCCGGTCTACGCTATGGTCCCGAAGGACTACCTGTTCGCCCTGCAGCACCGCCTGAC
>NZ_DATFBA010000206.1:0-10014 GCF_035254065.1 Geomonas sp. | reverse complement strand
GGACGCCGACAAGCTCAGCATGGAGTGGCGCTCAGGCCACGGCGCCGCCATCGCCCAGGTCTACAACCACATGATCATGCCGTGGGCCAATTTCCGCGACAAGCGGACCCAGGTCATCTGGGGGATCAAGGACTTCGAGTCGCGTTTCGGGCGCTTCCCGGAGGGGATGTGGCTGGCCGAGACCGCGGTCGACGTGGAGACGCTGGAGGTGCTGGCCGAGCAGGGGATCAAGTTCACCATCCTCGCCCAGTACCAGGCGGCGCGCTACCGGAAGATCGGCGAGCAGGAGTGGACGGAGAGCGGCATCGATCCCACCCGCGCCTATCTCTGCAACCTTCCCTCCGGCAAAAGTATCAACCTCTTCTTCTACGACGGCCCCATCTCCCAGGCGGTCGCCTTCGAGAACCTGCTCTCCAGCGGCGAGGGACTGGCCGGTCGCCTGTTGGGCGGCTTCAGCGACGACCGGGACTGGCCGCAGCTCATGCACATCGCCACCGATGGCGAGACCTACGGTCATCACCAGAAGTTCGGCGACATGGCGCTCGCGGCCGCCTTCCACCAGATCGAGGAGAGCGGCCAGGCCCGCATCACCAACTACGGCGAGTACCTGGAGCTCTGCCCCCCGACCCACGAGGTGCAGATAGCGGAGCGGACCTCCTGGAGCTGCGCGCACGGCATCGAGCGCTGGAACAGCGACTGCGGCTGCAACTCAGGCGGCTATGCCGACTGGAACCAGCAGTGGCGCACCCCGCTGCGGGCGTCGTTGGACTGGCTGCGGGACCGGCTGGCCCAGGGCTTCGAGCGGAAGGGGAAGGAGTTCTTCAAGAACCCCTGGGCTGCCAGGGACGACTACATCGAGGTGATCCTGCACCGCGAAATGGAGCAGGCCGAGAGCTACCTGGCGACCCATGCCTCGCGTGAGCTGAAGGCGGAGGAGAAGGTCGCCGCACTGAAACTCATGGAGATGCAGCGCCACGCCATGCTGATGTACACGAGCTGCGGCTGGTTCTTCGACGAGCTCTCGGGGCTGGAAACGGTCCAGGTCATCGAATACGCAGGCCGGGCGCTGCAGCTTGCCAACGACCTTTTGGAGAAGGGGATCGAGAAGGGGTTCCTGGAACGGCTGCAGGGGGCCAAGAGCAACATCCCCGACAACCACGACGGCGCCTGGATCTACCACAACTGGGTGCTGCCGGCCCGGCTGGACCTGGTCAAGGTCGGCGCCCACTACGCCTTCAGCTCTCTCTACGAGGATTACGAGGACCATTCCACCATCTACTGCTACGCGGTGGCCAAGGAGGATTACAGCAGGATAACGTCACCCGACGCCTCGGTGGCGATGGGGCGCATCCACGTGGCATCCGAGATCACCGAGGAGACCGCCTGCCTCACCTTCTGCGTGATGAAGCTCGGCAGCCACGATTTCAAGGGGGGGGTGACCGGGCAGTGCGACCCGGAGGCCTACGCGGCCATGAAGGAGGAGATGACCGCCTCCTTCAACAAGGGGCTCTACACCGAGCTGGTCTCCCTGATGGACAAGCACTTCGGCACCCACAGCTTCTCGCTTGCCAACCTCTTCCGCGACGAGCAGCGCAAGATCCTCAACCTCATCTTCGAGCAGAACATGCAGGATACCTTCGCCAGCTACCAGGCGATGTTCGAGAAGAGCCGGCCGTTGATGGAGTTCGTCCGCGACTCGGGTATGCCGGTACCGCAGGTCTTCACCATCGCCACCCAGCCGGCTCTGCTGGCGGCGCTGAGAACGGAGCTCACCAAGGATGAGATCGACAGCGAGGCGCTGCAAAGGATCGTCTCGCAGATCAGGACCTGGCAGGTCGCCACCGACCTCCCCGAGCTGGAATACTTCCTCAGGCATCACGCCGAGTCGCTCACCCGGGCCTTCGCCAGCAACCCCTCCGATCTTACCCTGATGGCGAAGGTCCAGAAGTTCATGGATTCCTTGTACGAGATCCCGATCAACATCGTGCTGTGGCAGGTCCAAAACGACTACTACCAGCTGGCCAAGACCGTGTACGGCGAGTACCTGGCCAAGGCGCAGCAAGGGGATGAGGGGGCGGCGAGCTGGCTGGAGGCCTTCCGGAAACTGGGTGAGACCTTCCGCTTCAACCTGGGGGCGGTACTACCGGAGGGATAACCGGAGGTGGCATGAACGAGGAAGCTCTGCCGAGCGCAAGGATTCCGTCCGCGACCTATCGGCTGCAGTTCAACTCGCAGTTCACATTTGCCGACGCCCGCGAGATCGTCGGCTACCTGAACGAACTCGGCATCACCGACATCTACGCCTCCTCCTACGTGGCGGCCAAGGCCGGGAGCGTGCACGGCTACGATGTGGTGAACCAGACCATCCTCAACCGCGAGGTGGGAGACGAAGAGAGCCACCAGGCGCTGATGGATGAACTGGGGCGCTTCGGCATGGGGCACATCCTCGACTTCGTCCCCAACCACATGTGCATCGAAAGCAACGAGAACGTCTGGTGGATGGACGTGCTGGAGAACGGGCAAAGCTCACCCTTTGCCCGTTTTTTCGATATCGACTGGGCCCCGGTCAAGAAAGAGCTCACCGGCAAGGTGCTGCTCCCCTTCCTGGGGGACCAGTACGGCAAGGTGCTGGAGAAAGGGGGGCTGCACCTAAACTTCCGGGAGGGGGCCTTTTTCGTCGACGTACCACCCGTGCAGATCCCGGTGGAGCCCAAAAGTTACCTGCAGATCCTCGGGCATCGCCAGGAGACCCTCAACGAGCAGTTGGGGGAGGAGTCGCCCCCGCTGTTGGAGCTGCTAAGCATCATGACCGCGCTGCAGCATCTGCCGCTGCACACCGATGAAGAGCCCGAGAAGATGGCGGAGCGCCACCGCGAGAAGGAGATCATCAAGAAGAGGCTCTGGACCCTGTACCAGGAGAGCCCTGAGATAGCCTCCTTCATCGACGATAACGTGACCATCTTCAACGGGGTGAAGGGCGATGCCGCCAGCTTCGACCTGCTGGACGGCCTTTTGCGCTACCAGGTCTACCGGCTCTCCTACTGGCGCGTCGCCACCGAGGAGATCAACTACCGCCGGTTCTTCGACATCAACGCGCTGGCCGCCATCAGGATGGAAGACCAGGCGGTCTTCGACCAGACCCATCAGCTCCTGTTCAGGCTGATCGCCGAGGGGAAGGTGACCGGCATCCGGATCGACCACGTGGACGGGCTCTACGACCCCCTCAGCTACCTGCAGGCGCTGCAGAAGAGCTGTTACCTCCAGCTGCGCATGGGGCGGCAGGGGGAGCCCCTGCCGGAGAGCCCGGAGGAAAAGGAGCAGCTGCTGCACGCCTGGTACGAGGAGTACCGGCAGGCCCTGGAACGAAATCCCTCCTACAAGCCGTGCTACGTGGTGGTGGAGAAGATCCTGCTCAAGGGGGAGCAGCTCCCCGAACAGTGGCCGGTCTTCGGCACCACCGGCTACGAATTCATGAACGCGGTAAACGGCATCTTCGTGGATACCGAGAACGGCAAGGTCTTCGACCGCATCTACAAGCGGATGACCGAGGTGGTCGCCGACTTCGCGGAGGTGGTCTACGACAAGAAGAAGCTGGTCATGCAGGTTTCCATGTCCGGCGAGGGGGGGATGCTTGCCCACCAGCTGAACACCATCTCCGAGGAGGACCGGCTGACCAGGGACTTCACCCTGAACAGCCTGGCGCGCGCCATCGGCGAGGTGATCGCCTGCTTCCCCGTCTACCGGACCTATGCCAACTCGCCGTCCGTGCGGGACAAGGACGTGCAGTACATCGAGGCCGCCGTCGCCAAGGCGAAACGGAGAAACCCGGCGGTGAACGCCTCCGTCTTCGATTTCGTGCGCGACGTGCTGCTGCTCAAATCGCCGGAGAGCGCCAAGGAGGAGGACCGCAAGGCGTGGCTCAATTTTGCCATGCGCTTCCAGCAGATCACCGGGCCGGTCACCGCCAAGGGGCTGGAGGATACCGCCTTCTACGTCTACACCCGCCTCCTGTCGCTGAACGAGGTGGGAGGGATGCCGTCGCGCTTCGGGACCAGCCGGGAGGCCTTCCACGGACAGAACCTGGAGCGGCTGAAGACCTTCCCGAACGGCATGATCGCCACCGCCACCCACGACTCCAAGCGCGGCGAGGACGTGCGGACCAGGATCGACGTGCTGTCCGAGCTGCCGGATGAGTGGCAGCGGCTATTGTCGAGATGGAGAAGGCTCAACAGGTCCAAGCGGGTGCTGCTGGAAGGGCTCACCATCCCGGACCGCAACGAGGAGTACCTGCTCTACCAGACCTTGCTGGGGGCCTGGCCAGCTGGCGAGGTGAGCAACGAGGAGTTCGAAAGTTTCCGCAACCGGATACGCGAGTACGTGATCAAGGCGATCCGGGAGGCCAAGATCAACACCAGCTGGGTGAGTCCCAACGGCCCCTATGAGGAGGCGGTGCTCTCTTTCGTCAATCGGCTGCTCAACGATCGGGACAGCATATTCCTGCGGGAGTTCATCCCCTTCCAGCGGCGCATCGCGCGCTGCGGGATGTTCAGCTCGCTCTCGCAGGTGCTGCTGAAGATGACCTCCCCCGGCGTTCCCGACTTCTACCAGGGGAGCGAGCTGTGGGAGCTTTCCCTGGTGGACCCCGACAACCGCCATCCGGTCGACTACGGGAAGAGGAAGGAGATGCTGGCGGGGCTCAAGGCGCGCGAGCAGGAAGTGGGCGCGGCCGAGTTGTTCCGGGAGCTGCTGGAGCAGAGTTCGGACGGACGGGTGAAGCTGTACCTGATCTATCGGGTGCTCAACTACCGGAAAGGCAACCGTGGTCCCTTCGACCGGGGAGACTACGTCCAGGTCGGGGCGACCGGGGAGCGGTCGCGTCATCTCTGCGCCTTCGCGCGGAGGTCCGAGGGTGGCAGCTTCCTGACGGTGGTGCCCAGGCTGCTGGGGACCCTGCTGCGGGAACCGGAGGGGTGGCCGCTTGGAGAAGAGGCGTGGCTGGACACCTTCCTGGTCCTCCCCGAGGGGAGCCCGCGCAGGTTCCGCAATGTGCTGACCGACCAGGAGAACGAGGCAGTCGAGCGCGACGGCCATTGGGGTCTCCCGGTAGCGGAGCTGTTCGCCGCCGTGCCGGTCGCCTTGCTGGAAGGGATCGGCTGACCCCGTGCTGGCCACTCCCCGCAGTAATCACTGCGATCTCTCGACCAGCCCCTCGACCGAACGTCCCCTCTCCCGAAGGGGGAGGGCCAGGGAGGGGGAGCACAGCTTGCATTGCCGACAGTGCCGCAGTTACGCGCCAGAGTTCCCCCCTCCGGGAGGAGGAGCGTCGGAATAAAGAAGCAGTCGAAGAAGCTGAAGAAAACGATGGCAAATTGAGGTCCGAATCATGGAAGGAAGAGAACGGATAACCATAGAAGGTGTGAGCCCCATCGTGGAGTGCGGCCGCTACCCGGTGAAGCGCATTGCCGGCGACGAGTTGGTGGTGGAGGCCGATATCTTCGGAGACGGTCATGACGAGGTGGCCGCCGTGCTGCTCTACCGGCGGCTGGGGGAAGAGAAGTGGCAGGAAACGCCGATGCGTCGCCTGGACAACGACCGCTGGCATGGCTCCTTCCTTTTGGAGGAGCCGGGCGTCTACCAGTACACCCTGCTTGGCTGGGTGGACCACTTCCGCACCTGGCAGAAGGACCTCCAGAAGAGGTACCAGGCAGGCCAGGACCTTGCGGTGGATATCCGCATCGGCATCAACCTGATCGAGCAGGCCTCCCGGGAAGCCTCCGGCGCAGATGCGGCCAGGCTCAGGCTGGTGGCCGCCGCCCTCGGCAAGGAGCCGAGCCAGCAGCAGGCGGTCACCCTGGGGCTGGATCGCGAAGTGGCCGACCTGATCAGCACCTGCTGCGCCCGGGGGCTTGCCACCCGCTACCCGCAGGAGCTTTCGGTCCGGGTGGACCGCAAACGGGCGCTTTTCAGCAGCTGGTACGAGATGTTTCCCCGCTCCGCCGACGGTGAGCGGCACGGCACCCTGAGGGATTGCATCGCGCGGCTCCCGGAGATCGCGGAGATGGGGTTCGACGTGCTCTACCTCCCGCCCATCCACCCCATCGGCAGCTCCAAGAGGAAAGGCAAGCGAAACGCCATAGAGGCGGCCCCCGACGATCCCGGCAGCCCCTGGGCGATCGGTAGCCGGGAGGGAGGGCACACCGCGGTGCACCCCGAACTCGGCACGCTGCAGGACTTCCAGCACCTCGTGCACGAGGCGGGAAAGCTCGGCATCGAGATCTCCCTCGACATCGCCTTCCAGTGCTCCCCCGACCACCCCTACCTCAAGGAACACCCCGAGTGGTTCCGCTGGCGGCCGGACGGGACCGTGCAGTACGCGGAGAACCCGCCCAAGAAGTACCAGGACATCGTCCCCTTCAACTTCGAGTGCGAGCAGTGGCGCGAGTTGTGGGAGGAACTGAAGAATGTCATCTTCTTCTGGATGGACAAAGGGGTGCACATCTTCCGGATCGACAACCCGCACACCAAACCGTTCCCCTTCTGGGAGTGGCTGATCGCACATGCCAAGGAGCGCTCCCCCGACGTCATCTTCCTGGCCGAGGCCTTCACCAGGCCGAAGATCATGTACCGCCTCGCCAAGCTCGGCTTCAGCCAGTCCTACACCTACTTCTCCTGGCGAAACAGCAAGGATGAGCTGACCGCCTACCTGACCGAGCTCACCCGCAGCGAGGTGCGGGAATACATGCGGCCCAACTTCTGGCCCAACACGCCGGACATCCTCACCGAATACCTCCAGTACGGCGGCCGCCCCTCCTTCATGATCCGGGTGGCGCTGGCGGCCACCCTTTCCTCCAACTACGGCATCTACGGTCCCCCCTATGAGCTCTGCGTGGGCGCCGCGGAGCAGGCCAGTGAGGAGTACCTCGACGCCGAGAAGTACGAGGTTCGCAGCTGGGACCGCAACGCTCCGGGCAACCTGAAGCAGTTCATCTCCTCGCTCAACCGGATCCGTCGCGACAACGACGCCCTGCAAAGCACCTGCAACGTGGAGTTCTACGAGAGCGACAACGGCAGCGTCCTCTACTTCGGGAAGATCGCCGCGCAGGCGGGGGAGAGCGTGCTGGTGGTGGTCAACCTCGATCCTTTCCGGCACCAGAGCGCCCGGATCAGGATCCCGCTGCAGCTGTTCGGCATCGATCCGGCCCAGTCGTACCTGGTGGACGACCTCATGAACGGAGACAAGTTCATCTGGCAGGGGGAATGGAACTCTGTGGAGCTCGACCCCGAGGCGGTGCCGGCCCGCATCTTCCGTATCCGCACCTGGCGGCGCAGGGAGTCGGACTTCGATTATTACCTGTGAGGTGAAGAAACCCCACCCTCATCCCGGCCCTCCCCTTGAAGGGGAGGGAGTGTTGGCTGAGCGGGAGGAAGTAAGCCGTTTCGCTCATCGACATCTCTTCCAATTAACCTCGTCGCTCCGCTCGGCGTCCCCTCCCCTTCAAGGGGAGGGACAGGGTGAGGATGGGGTTCGGGAGGCGACGACATGCCATTTAGGACAGACAAAAACCCGCTCTGGTTCAAGGACGCCATCATCTACGAGGTCCACATCCGGAGCTTTTTCGACAGCAACGGCGACGGCATCGGCGATTTCCGGGGGCTTTTGCAGAAGCTCCCCTACCTGCGGGACCTGGGGATCACCGCCATCTGGGTGCTCCCCTTCTACCCCTCGCCGCTGCGCGACGACGGCTACGACATCGCCGATTACCGCAGCATCCACCCCGACTACGGCACCCTGCGCGACTTCCAGGACTTCCTGCGCGGCGCGCACGCGCTGGGGATGCGGGTGATCACCGAGCTGGTCCTCAACCACACCTCCGACCAGCACCCCTGGTTCCAGAAGGCCCGCCACGCCAAGCCCGGCTCCCCCTGGCGCGACTTCTACGTCTGGAGCGACACCCCCGACAAGTACGCCGACGCCCGCATCATCTTCAAGGACTTCGAGACCTCCAACTGGTCGCGCGACCCCGTCGCCAAGAGCTACTACTGGCACCGCTTCTACGCCCACCAGCCGGACCTGAACTTCGACAACCCACGGGTGCACGACGCGATGTTCCGGGTGATCGACTTCTGGCTCGGCATGGGGGTGGACGGCCTGCGGCTGGACGCCGTCCCTTACCTGTACGAGCGGGAAGGGACCAACTGCGAGAACCTCCCCGAGACCTACGAGTTCCTCAAGAAGCTGCGGACCTACATCGACTCCAAGTACCCGGACCGCATGCTGCTGGCCGAGGCCAACCAGTGGCCGGAGGACGCCGCCTCCTACTTCGGCGACGGCGACGCCTGCCAGATGGCCTTCCACTTCCCCCTGATGCCCCGCATGTTCATGGCCCTGCAGATGGAGGACTCCTTCCCGATCATCAACATCCTGCAGCAGACCCCGGTCATCCCGGCCCACTGCCAGTGGGCCATGTTCCTCAGGAACCACGACGAACTGACCCTGGAGATGGTCACCGACGAGGAGCGCGACTACATGTACCGGGTCTACGCCCGCGACCCGCGCGCCCGCATCAACCTCGGCATCAGGCGCAGGCTCGCCCCGCTGATGGGGAACGACCGGCGCAAGATCGAGCTCATGAACGTGATGCTCTTCTGTCTGCCGGGGACCCCCATCGTCTACTACGGGGATGAGATCGGCATGGGGGACAACTACTACCTGGGGGACAGAAACGGCGTGCGCACCCCCATGCAGTGGAGCCCGGACCGCAACGCCGGCTTCTCGCCCACCAACCCGCAGCGGCTCTACCTGCCGGTGATCATCGATCCGGAGTACCACTACGAGGCGCTCAACGTCGAGTTGCAGGCGAGCAACCCGGCCTCGCTTCTGTGGTGGATGAAGCGGATGATCGATATCAGGAAAAGGTTCAAGTCCTTCGGCTGGGGCAGCCTGGAGTTCATCCCGCTCGACAATCCGAAGATCCTGGCCCTTCTGAGAAGCTACGAGGGGGAGACCATCCTGGTGCTGGCCAACCTCTCCCGCACCACCCAGTACGTGCAGATCAACCACCCGCGCTTCATCGGCATGTACTTGGAGGATATCTTCAGCCGCAACCGGTTCCCGGCCATCAAGGATTCCCCCTACGTGGCGCTTCTGGGCCCGTACCAGTACCACCTGCTGCTCCTTACCGACGGGGGGGAGAAGCTCAAGGCCAAGGAGGAGGGGGTGCTGCCGGAACTGCTGACCTACGGGAGCTGGGAGAACGTGCTGCAGGGGAACGCGCTGCGCCAGCTCGAACAGTCGGTACTCCCCGACTATCTCCGCAAGGCTCGTTGGTTCCAGTCGAAAGGGCGCGCGATCATCAGGCTGGAGCTCGGCGACCGTTTCCTGGTCCCGATCGACGCCAGCTCGGGGGTGCTGACCCTGATCGAGGTCACCTACAGCGAAGGTTCACCCGAGACCTACCAGCTGCCGATCCATTTCCTGGCGCTGGAAGGGGCGGGAACCGACCCGATGGTGGAATTCCCGGAGGCGGTCATCTGCCGGCTCAAGGTCGACGACAAGGAGGGGGTCCTCTACGACGGCCTCTACAACGGACGCTTCCGGGACGCGCTTTTCGAGATGATCGCCAGGAGAAAGGGGATCCGCAGCGACGGCGGGAGGCTGTTCGGCCGTCCCGGACCCAGGTTCGCGCCGCTTTTGGGAGACCGGCAGCTGCCGCTCTCCTCGCAGGTGGGTAGGTCGGAGCAGACCAACAGCTCGGTGGTCTACGAAAAGAGCATGTTCCTGAAGATCTACCGGCGCATCGAGGAGGGGATCCATGCCGAGGTGGAGATCGGCAGGTTCCTCTCCGACCGCATCGGCTTCAAGTACGTGGCCCCGCTGGCGGGGACCCTCGAATACCGGCGGACCGGCTCGGAGCCGGTGGCGCTCGGCATCATGCAGGGCTTCGTTCCCAACCAGGGTGATGCCTGGGCCTTCACGCTCAACGAGGTGAAGCAGTACACCGACCGGGCGCTGGC
>NZ_DATFBA010000205.1:0-2583 GCF_035254065.1 Geomonas sp. | reverse complement strand
ATGGGCGGGATTGTCAGGCTCCAATTGCAGGGCGGAGAGGCAAAGATCGCTCCCCATCTTCACCTGCCCCCGCTCCTTGGCGATACAGTAGCCAAGATAGGAGTACCAGGAGGGGTTATCGTTCATCTTGAGAGCGCGTTCCAGGAGGGCCAGCGCCGAGGGCGTCTCCCCGTTGGAGAGGGCCTCTACCGCTCGCTGAAAAAGTTTATCGCTGTCTTCCGTCGAACCTTCCATCAGTGATTCTCCTGCCAGGAGGTAATGGTAGCAACGCTCCAGCTACTCCATGGTGGCTACCGGTTGCTTTACAGAAGCGACAGAAGCTCCTGGTGTCTCTCAATTCTTGCCAGGGCGGGCATATCACCGCGGTAGGCGACGAAGGGGACGCCGGCCGCATCGGCGGCTTGCCGGTCCACCTCGGAGTCACCCACGAAGAGGGCTTCGCGGGGGGTGATGCCGTAATGCTCCAGCACCTTGAACAGCGGTTCGGGGTGCGGCTTGGGATTCTGCACCCGGCCGGCCGTCATCACGCAGCTGAAGTAGCGGTCCAGCCCGAAGGAGGCGAGCAGCATGTCCATGGAGGTGGCCCGGTTGGTGCAGACCGCCAGTTCCACTCGGCCGTGCAGGGCCTCCAGGGTCTCGCGCAGCCCCTCTTCCATCACCATGAGCGGAAATAGCTTACGATAGTCGATGGAGGACGAGAAGGCGCGCACGTCGCTCATCCGGTCATCGCCCTCGAAAAGGTAGGTCAGCACGTCCTTGTTGCAGTAGGTGTGCAGGATCCTCATGGTATCGGCGTCGGAGCGGTCCAGAGGGGGCTTGCCGAAGCGCTCGATGATCTGGGTATAGAAAGCGAAGTTCGCCTCGAAGGAATCGAAGAGGACGCCGTCACAGTCGTAAATAACGGCTTTGATTGCTGTAGTCACATTATCTCCGCGACGCCCGTCACTCGCCGTCATCACGGGAAAAGGTCGTCAGGTACTCCTCCCACTCGATGGGGAGCATGTGCTTTTTCTTGTTGTTGCACTCTTTGCAGCTGGTGACCACGTTCCCCTTGGCGCTCTTGCCGCCCCGGATCACCGGGACGATGTGGTCCATGGAGAGCTCGGCTGGGGCAAAGCGGTGGCGGCACCAGTGGCACTGCCCTTTGCCCAGCCGGTTCTTCCACCACTGGCTTTTGCGCAGCTCGCGCGCTTTTTCGCGCTCTCGCTTGATCTCCTCCTCGGAGACCTCGATGATGAAATAATCCAGGTTCATGGCGGCTACCTGAGATTCTGCCTGCGGAACTCCTCGATGGCACCTCGGGCCAGCTCGTCGCAGCGCTCGTTCTCGGCGTGGCCGTTGTGGCCGCGGATCCAGACCCACTTGATCTTGTGCATCTTGGAGAGCGCCAGCAGCCGCTCCCACAGATCCCGGTTGACCACCTGTTCCTTCTTGCTGTTGACCCACCCTTTCCGGACCCACCCGGACAGCCACTCGGTCATCCCTTTCACCAGGTACTGGGAATCGGAGGTGACCACCACCTCGCAGGGTCGGGTCAGCGCCTCCAGGGCGGCAATGGCACCGGTCATCTCCATCCGGTTATTCGTGGTAAGTCCTTCGGCGCCGGAGAGCTCCTTCACCTTCCCTCCGCAGCGCAGGATGCTGCCGTAGCCGCCGATGCCGGGGTTACCGCTGCAGGCGCCATCGGAAAATATTTCAACCAGCATTGAGGTAGGCTCCTTCTTCTTTCAAAAGGGTGGCGATGGCGTCCATCACCCGGTCCACGATCAGCTGGTGGGTCTCCTTGCAGTCCGGCAACTGGTAGAGGTCCTCGAAATCGATGGCCTTGCCGAAGGAGGCGCCGCCCCGGGCGCCCACCGAGGGAAACTTCCAGTGGTTGATCCCGGTGAGGGCTACCGGTATCACCTGGGGACGGACGTCGTAGATGATCTTGCCGACCCCCCGGTTTCCCTTGCCGAGCACCCCGTCCTTGTGGCGAGTCCCCTCGGGGTAGATCATGACCTTCTGGTCGATCAACAGCTCATTGAGATGCTTGCCCGCCCGCACGTCCCTTCCCCGCTTCACGGGAAAAGCCCCCCATGACCGGTAGATGAGCGCCTTGACCGGATGCTGGAAGAGCTCCTCTTTGGCGGGAGCCCACATCATCTGCAGGGGGTTTTTTCTGACCACTGCCCAGGGGAGGAAGATGGTGTCGTAAGCGGAGATGTGGTTGGAGGCGACCAGCACCCCACCCTTGCGCGGGATTCGCTCCGCTCCTTTGACGGCGAAGCGGTTGATACCGGAGGCGTAGGTGCCGACCACCCAGCATGAAAAGGTCACCCAGAAGCGGCGCAGCAATGAAACCATCAAAAAGAGCTCCCAACGGTGGATTTGCAGCGATCAACTGCGATGTATAGCATGAATTGCAGATGGTCGGCAACTTTTACATTAGAGAGCGGTGTCGGCCGCCAGGGTGAAATAGAAGGTGGCCCCCTGACCGGGGCTGCTCTCGCCCCAGACCCGGCCGTTGTGGCGTCTGATGATGCGGCGGACGGTGGCGAGCCCCAAGCCGTTGCCGGGGAAATCGTGGGAGGAGTGCAGCCT
>NZ_DATFBA010000204.1:0-17818 GCF_035254065.1 Geomonas sp. | reverse complement strand
GTTGCCGGCGAACTGGCGGACGAGGCCGGGCCGTTCGTCGAAGATGCTTCTCCCCTTGATGGAGACCACAAAGTCCCTGGTGAAATAGTCGGCTCCGCTCGCGAGCGCGGTGGCCTCCTCCGGGGGAAGCCCGGCATCGATGCTCTCCTGGTAAAAGCGGAGCAGGAGATCCTTGCACCGGTTGTCGACCCGCACCTCATCCTCCAGGGTGACCGGGACGAATTCCTGCTTGTCTATCTTCAGCTTCTCGAACTCATCTTCACACAACTCAGCCATTGCTACCCTCTTATATCAAACGTTCTATGTACTATGTACTAGGTTCTATCTTCTATGTTCTACGCTCTACCTTCTTTTCCTATGACTCATCACCCTCTACCAACTCCCCCCCTCCCCACGGGAGAGGGTCGGGGTGAGGGAACTTTCCACGAAGTGGGAGGCTTCCCTCACCCGGCCTTCGGCCACCCTCTCCCGTAGGGCGAGGGGTGAAAGGCGAAGCTCTCCATCTCCCGGGACCGAGGATGGGCTATCTCGCCTTCCTCGGGTCGAGCGCGTCGCGGATCCCCTCCCCTACCAGGTTGTAGGAGAGCACGGTGACCAGGATGGCCAGACCGGGGAACAGCGACAGCCACCAGGCGAACTCGATGAACTCCTTGCCGGAGGTGAGGATGTTGCCCCAGCTCGGCGTCGGCGGCTGCACCCCAAGCCCCAGGTAGGAGAGCGCCGACTCGGTCAGGATCGCCCCCGCCACACCCAGGGTCGCCGACACGAGGACCGGGGAAAGCGCGTTGGGGAGGATGTGCCGGAAGATGATGCGGGCGTCGGAGGCGCCGATGGTCCGGGCTGCCAGCACAAAGTCCCTGCTGTTCAGGGAGAGGACTTCCGCGCGGACCAGGCGCGCCACCCCCGTCCATGAGGTAACGCCGATGATCACCATGATGTACCAGATGGACGGCCGATCCAGCATGGCGATCACCGCCAGAATCAGGAAAAAGGTCGGGAAGCAGAGCACGATGTCGACGGCGCGCATCAGCACGGTATCGGTCCAGCCGGCATAGTACCCGGAAAGGAGCCCAACGATGGTGCCGATCAGGATGGAGATCCCTACAGCCACGAAGCCGACTAGCAAAGAGATGCGGGCTCCGAAAATGACGCGGGTGAGTACGTCGCGCCCCAGGTCGTCGGTGCCGAACCAGTGGCTGGAGGAAGGAGGCAGCAGGACGTGCCAGGCGTCGATGGTATCAGGGTGGTACGGCGTGATGAACGGTGCGGAGAAAGCCAGGATGAAAAGCGCCACGATCACCACAAGTCCTGCCACCGCGAACCGGTTTTCACAGAACCGCCGCCAAAATTCCTGATAGGGTCGGCTCATTTCCGCATTCATAGCATGATTCCCGTATACGCGCCACACGAAATTGGGCGCAGAGTCCACCCCTTCTGGTGAAACTCATAGTGTGGTTTGAGCACCGTCTTCCTGATTTGGGAAAGTTCCGATGCGCCGGCTGCAGTTCCCCCTCCCCCGCCCCTCCCCCTCATCCTAATCTCTCCCGTGCCGGATGCGCGGGTCCGCGAACCCGTAGCAGAGGTCGGCCAAAAGGTTGCCGAGCAGGGTAAGGAAGGCGCCGATCACCAGAATCCCCATCACCAGCGGGTAGTCGCGCGCCATCACACCCTGGTAGAAAAGCTGCCCCATGCCGGGGATGGCGAAGATGGTCTCGAAGATGACGCTGCCGCCGATCAGCCCGGGGAGCGAGAAGCCCAGCAGGGTGATCACGGGAAGGAGCGCGTTCTTCAGGGCGTGTTTGTAGATGACCACCCGCTCGGCTACCCCCTTGGCACGGGCAGTGGTGATGTAGTCCTGTGACAGGATCTCCAGCATGGTCGAGCGCATGTAGCGGGACAACCCGGCGAGGCTGCCGAAGGTGGCGACGCCGACCGGCAGCAGCAGGTGTTTCCCGACATCCAGAAGCCACGGAAAAAAGGAGAGCTTGTCGCTTCCCATGGAGTGGAGCCCGGAGATGGGGAGCCAGTTGTGCTGCACCCCGAAGAAGTACATGCAGAGCAGCGCCAGCCAGAAGGTCGGTATCGCGAAGCCGACGAAGACGAAGACGGAGATGCAGCGGTCGAGCAGGGTGTCGCGGTGGACGGCGGCCAGGATGCCGATCGGGATGGCCAGGCAGAACTCCAGGATGAGGGCGATCACGTTGAGCGACAGGGTCACCGGGATCCTCTCCACGATCTTATCGGTGACCGGACGGTGGTCGGGGGCGAAAGACTTGCCGAAGTCGAAGCGCGCCAGGTGCGAGAGCCAGTTCACGTACTGCACGTGGAGCGGCTTGTTGAGGCCGTAGAACTCACGCAGACGCTCCCGGGTGGCGGCGGAGATCTTCGGGCTCATGGAGACCTGCATCTCCACCGGCTCGCCCGGCGCCAGGTGGATCACCACGAAGGTGATCAGCGTGATGCCGAGCAGCATCGGGAACAAGCCAAGTATGCGCTTTAAAAGATATCTTCCCATCAGTACACCTGCTCCGCCTTCGGCACGTACCACTTGATCATGTTGTAGGAGATCCCCGCCGGGGCGGGCTCGATGCCGTGGAACCTGGAGGAGACCGCCGGCAGTGAGTCGGGGACGTAGAGGAAGGTGTACGGCTGCTCATAGGCGAGGATGTCCTGGATCCTCCAGTAGCAGGCCTTGCGCTTCTCGATGTCGAAGGTGGAACGCCCCTCGTCCAGCAAACGGTCCACCTCGGCGTTCTTGAAGCGGATGAAGTTCAGCTCCTTGGGGCCGGTCTTGGAGGAGTGCCAGACGTCGTAGATGTCGGGATCCTGGTCCACTGTCCAGCCGAGGATCACCGCCTCGAACCTGCCGGTGTCGATGAAGTTGGTGATGAAGGAGGCCCACTCCATGACCCGGATCTTGACGTCGATGCCGACCTTCCTCAGACGCTGCTGGACGATCTGGGCGACCTTCACCCGCTGGTCGTTCTGGTTGGTCAAGATGGTGAAGCTGAAGGGCCTGCCGTCCTTGACCAGGATGCCGTCCTTCCCCATCGCCCAGCCGGCCTCCTTCAAAAGCGCCATCGCGCGCGCCGGATCGTAGACGAAGTCCGTCACCTTCGGCTTGTAGGCCCAGGTCCCGGGCTTGTAGGGGCCGTGGGCGACCTGCCCCATGCCGAACAGCACCCCCTGGATGATCTCCTGCTTGTCGATGGCGCAGGTCATCGCCTGGCGCACCCGGCGGTCCTGGAAGAGCGGCAGGCGCAGGTTGTATCCCAGGTACGCGTAGGAGAAGGAGGGGTAGCGGTACTTGTTGAAGCGGGCCAGGAAGTCGGGGGAATTGGTCTGCCGCTGGTACTGCACCGGCGAAAGCGCCATCTCGTCCACCCCTCCCGACTTGAGCTCCATGTACATGGTGGAGGCGTCGGGGATGATGCGATAGACGTAGCGGGAGACATAGGGGCGCCCTTCCCAGTAGTCCGGATTGCTCTCCAGGGTCAGCTTGGTCCCCGGCACCCACTGCTTGAAGATGTAGGGGCCGGTGCCGATCGGGCTGCGGGAAAGCGGGCTCTTAGTGATGTCCTGTCCCTCCAGAAGATGCGAGGGGAGAACCGACATCCCCCAGGAGGCGAGCGCGGGGGCGTACGGCTTGGCGTAGGTGACCCGGAAGGTGTAGGGGTCGGGAGCCTCGGCACTCTTCACCTGTTTGAAGCTCTCCGAATAAGCGGTGGGGGTCTTGGGATCGATGGTGACCCGATAGGTGTAGAGCACGTCGTGCGAGGTGAAGGGCCTGCCGTCGTGCCATTTGACGCCGTGGCGCAGGTGGAAGGTGATCACCAGCCCGTCCGGGGAGATCTCCCAGGACTGGGCCAGGTCACCCTCGATCTTGAGGTTCTTGTCGTAGCGCACCAGCCCGTTGTAGACCAGGCCGGCGATGTCGAAGGAGGCGGAATCGGAGGCGAGGGTCGGTATCAGGTTGGAGGGCTCGCCGATGCTGCCGGTGACCAGGGCGTCGCCGTAGGCAGGGGGCCCACCCTTGCCGCGCGCCACCTTCTGCGCCGGCGCGTTGCCGCAGCCGGCCATAAGCAGGAGGCAAAGGAGCAGGGTCAGCCAGCGGGCAGGGGTCATTTCTCCCCGCTCTCCTGGCGGCAGCGCCTGATCTTGTCCGCCAGGTCTTTGCGCTCGGGCTCCAGTTTCTGCAGCTTCTTGTAGATGGGGAGCGCCTTCTTGTAGGTGCGGTTGGCGCAGTAGGCGTCCGCCAGGTGCCCCATCACGGTGGTGTCGTCATCGGAGAGCTCCGCCGCCCGCTCCAGCTGGGCGACCGCGTCGTTGTAGCGCTTGAGCTTGTAGTAGATCCAGCCGAGGCTGTCGATGATGAAGCCGTCGTCCGGCTTCAGGGAGACCGCCTTCTTCAGGTAGCCCAGGGCCTCGTCCAGGTTCACCCCCATCTCCGCGTAGGTGTAGCCCAGGTAGTTCAGCACCTGCGGGTCGTCCGGGCTCTTCGCCAGGACCCGCTTCATCTCCGCCACCGACTGGTCCTTCTTCCCCATCTTGTCGTAGAGGACACCCAGCCGGAAGCCGACCCTGGGGTCTTCCTGCAGCGGCTTGTCCAGCGATCTCAGCACGTTGACGCCGTCCTGGTAGCGGTCCATCGACTCGTAGAGCCCGGCCAGGTACAGGGAAGGCTCCGCCTTGCCGGGCTGGCGGCGGATCTCCTCCTTGAGCATGGCGATGCCGCGCTCCGGGTCCCCCTTGTCCTTGTACAGGTAGGCCAGGTGCTCGACCGACTCGAGATAGTAGGCGGAGTCGCGGGGGATCCTGGAGAACTCGGCGATGGCCAGGTCATCTTCCTCCATCTCCTCGTAGGAGTTGGCCAAAAGGAAGCGGACCTGCTGGGCATCAGGCTCGGCCTTCAGGATCTCCTGGAAGGTGGCCACCGCCTCATCGTAGCGCTCCAGCTCGAGCTGCAGCATGCCGACCTTGCGGTAGTTCTCCAGGGAGCTCCCCCCCTGCTTCTGCAGGAGATCCAGCGCCTCCTCGAGCCGCCGCTGCTGGATGTAGAGCTGGGCCAGGTGCTGGACCACGTTGATGTTGGAGGGGTTGATCTGCAAGAGCGTCTTGTAGCTCTCGATGGCGTCGCTGATCAGCCCCTGGGTCTCCTGGGAGATCCCCATCTCGATCAGCGCCTGCTCGAAGTCCGGCTTGAGCTCCACCGCCTTCTTGTAGTAGCTGAGCGCCTCGCGCGGCAGCCGCATCTGGTCGTAGGTCTTGGCCAGATAGTAGTAGCCAAGCGGCGACTCGGGGACCGCCTTGATCAGCGACTTCAGGGTGTTGACCGCCTGCTCGTACTCGAAGCTCTTCAGGTAGAAGATGGCGACGTGCAGGTAGACCTCTTCCTTGCTGGGGTCGAGTTCCATCACCTTCTTGTAGTGGGGAATGGCGTCCTTCTCACGCTGCATGCTGGTCAGGATGTTGCCTGCCAGGTAGTGCGCCTGCACGTTGTTGGGATCACCCTTGATGGCCGCCTCGCACTCGGCCAGCGCCTCCTCGGGATGGTTTTGCTGCAGGTAGATCTGCGCGGCCATGGTGTGCAACTGAGCGGAGTTGGGATCGAGCTGCTGGGCGCGCCTCAACAGGGCGAGGGCCCCGTCCAGGTCACCTTCGCCGGCCTTCAGCCGGGCCTGGGCGTACAGGGAGAGCGAGCGGGCTTCGTGGGAAACAGGCGTGGTGGTAGCGGAAGATCCAACCGAGGCGTGCTCGGTGGCGCATGCGCTGAGAGCGGATACGAACAGAAGGAGCGCGAGACACTTCTTGGTCATGGGATACCTGTGGGAGTTCGGTTAAATGCAGTCACAAAAACCTAAAAAACGCGGCATCCCTACCGGTTTATGCTTCCAGCGGGATGGCGCGAAAGATATATGAAAGCTAACATAAATACCTGGCAGCGTCAAACAACAATTATCACAGGTATCGGTGTTGCAGGGGAGTCCTCTTATGATAGTATTCCTCAAATGAAATCATTATCTTAAGGCAAAGCGATGGTGCGAAGGCTTTTAAAATCGTTACTTAAAGAAAGCGCCTATCCGGAGCCCACGGAAAACGTATCCCTGATAGAGACGCACGTCTCCTTCATCTTCCTCACTGACCAATTCGTATACAAGGTGAAGAAGCCGGTCAACTTCGGCTTCCTCGACTTCACCACCCTGGAGCGCCGCCACTTCTTCTGCCAGGAAGAGGTGAGGCTCAACCGGCGGCTCTGCCCCGACATCTACCTGGGGGTGGTGGAACTGCACGAGACGGAGGCGGGGGCGAGTTTCCGCGCGGGTGGCCGGCTGATCGACTACGCGGTGAAGATGAAGCGGCTGCCGAAGGAGAGGATGCTCGATCATCTGCTGGTGAGTGGCACGGTGGAAGCCGCGACCATGGCCTCTCTCGCCCGTTTCGTGGCCGACTTCCATGCCAAGGCGGCGCGTGGACCCGAGATCGACGCCTGCGGCAGCCTGCCAGCGATCCGTGAGAACTGGGCGGAGAACTTCCGGCAGGCGGAGCCCTTCGTGGGACAGACGATCCGGGCCTGCGACCTCGCCCTGATCCGCTGCTCCGTGGAGCAGTTCCTGTCAGGCCACGGCGAGCTGTTCGGGGAGAGGGTCAGGGACGGCTTCATCCGTGAATGCGACGGCGACCTCCACCCCGGCAACATCTGCCTCACCGACGGCATCTGCATCTTCGACTGCATCGAGTTCAACGAGCGCTTCCGTTACACGGACGTCTGCGCCGACGTTGCCTTCCTGCTGATGGACCTGGAGTTCTCCGGGCACCGCGAGCTCTGCCGTCCCTTCCTGGAGGCCTACCGGCAGGCCGGCGGCGACCCCGGCCCCTCGTCGCTGGTGAACTTCTACCAGGGGTACCGCGCCTTCATCCGCGGCAAGGTTCACAGTTTCAGGCTGCAGGAAGCTGGGGTCCCCCCGGAGGAACTCGCGCGCGCCAAAGAGACGGCGGAGCGCTACTTCAGGCTCGCCCGCGGCTGCGCGCTCAGGGACCGGCTCTCCCCCACCCTCATCCTGACCTGCGGAGCGATGGGGAGCGGCAAGAGCACCCTGGCCCGCGAGCTCGCCTTCCAGCTCGGGCTGCCGCTTGCCCAAAGCGACGCGGTCAGGAAGAAGCTGGCCGGCCCGGCCGCCACCCGTGGCAGCGAGCAGGCCTACGACCAGGGGATCTACGCCCCTTCCTTCAACCAGGCGACCTACGACCAGCTCCTGAAAAAGGCCGCCGCCGCGCTCCGCTCCGGGAGCGGCATGGTGGTGGACGCCACCTTCCGCCGCCGCGGCGACCGCGACCGCTTCCAGAGGCTGGCCAGGGAGGCGGGGGCCGGCTTCGCCGTGCTGGAGACAGCCTGCCCGCCGCAACTGATCAAGGAGCGCCTGGAGAAGCGGGGAAAGGACCCCCACGAGCTCTCCGACGGCAGGTGGGAGCTCTTCCCGCGGCAGCTGGCCGAGTTCGAGCCGACCGCCGCCGGCGAATCGGTCCACATCGACAGCGCTCTCCCCCTGCCCGAGGAAGTCGACCAGGCGTTGAGGGGAATGGGTATACTGCCATGACCAGGGACGACAAGGACACCGCCAAACAGAGGCAACGGCTCAAGGACACCTGGGTGATCTGCTTCGTGCTCGGCTTCATCATGATGAACTACCCGTTCATCTCCATCTTCAACAAGCCCGCCCTCCCCTTCGGGCTGCCCCTGCTCTACCTGTACCTGCTGATCGGCTGGTCGGTCTCCATCGTCATCGTCTACCTCTTCAGCCGCGCGGCGAGTAAGGACAACCGCGGGGAGCGTGGCTGATGCTGACTGTCAACGTGGTGTGGGCAACCGGCTTTTTCTACATCGCGCTACTGTTCCTGGTAGCCTACTACGCGGACCGCCGCCAGCGGCAGGGCAAAAGCATCACCGCCACCCCCCTTGTCTACTCCCTCTCCATCACCGTCTACGCCACCTCCTGGACCTACTACGGCTCGGTGGGGCGGGCCGCCACCACCGGCATCGACTTTCTCCCCATCTACCTGGGGCCGACCCTGACCGCCTTCTCCTGGTGGTTCTTGCTCAAGAAGATCCTGCGCATCTCCAAGGAGAACAACATCACCTCCATCGCCGACTTCCTGAGCTCGCGCTACGGAAGCTCCCAGTGGCTGGGCGGCATGATCACCCTGATCACCCTGATGGGGATCATGCCCTACATAGCCCTGCAGCTGCGCGCGGTCTCCACCTCCTTCACCATCATCACCGGGCTGCGCGACTTTCACCTGGGGCTCATCGAGAACATCGACTTCCCCGCCCCCCACCCGGGGCTCTTCTCGGCGGTGGTGCTCGCCCTCTTCAGCGTGCTGTTCGGTGCGAGGCACCTGGTCTCCGCCGAGCGGCACGAGGGGCTGGTGGCGGCCATCGCGGTGGAGTCGGTGGTGAAGCTTTTCGCGCTCGTCTCGGTGGGGGTGTTCATCACCTACTACCTGTTCGACGGCATGGGGGATCTCTTCTCTCGGCTCGCCCTGAAGGACCCGGCGCTGCTCTCCCGGCTGACCACCCTGGGGGGGACCGGCCACAACTCCTACATCTCCTGGTTCAGCATGCTCGCCCTCTCCATGAGCGCCGTCATGCTGCTGCCGCGCCAGTTCCAGGTCATGGTGCTGGAGAACGCCGACGAGCGGCACCTGAACACGGCCACCTGGCTCTTCCCGGCCTACATGCTGCTCATCAACCTGTTCGTGGTCCCCATCGCGGTGGCGGGGCTGCTGATGACCGGCGGCTCCACCGGCGCCGACTACTTCGTGCTCACCATCCCCATGATGACCGGCAACTCCTGGCTCGCCCTGATCGCCTTCATCGGGGGGTTCTCGGCGGCGGCCGGCATGGTGATGGTGGAGTCGGTGGCGGTCTCCACCATGCTGTTAAACCACGTGCTGATGCCGGTGGTGGTCCGCTTCCGGCCGCGCGCCTGGTTCTCCTTCCTGCTCATCAACCTGAAAAGGGCGGGGATAATCCTGGTCATCTTCCTGGGCTACTGGTACCAGAGCGTGGTGGGGGAGAGCTACATGCTCGCCAACATGGGGCTCATCTCCTTCTCGGCGGCCATCCAGTTTGCGCCGGCCCTGATCGGGGGGCTCTACTGGCCGCGCGGCAACAAGGCGGGGGCACTCACCGGCTTGATCTTGGGCTTCGCCGTCTGGTGCTACACGCTGCTGTACCCCTCGGTGGTGCAGGCGGGGCACTGGCACACCGAGGTCCTCACCTACGGCCCGTTCGGTCTCTCCTTCCTGAGACCACAGGCCCTCTTCGGGCTGACCGGGTTGGACCCCTATACCCACACCCTGTTCTGGAGCATGTTCCTGAACATCCTGGCCTACCTGGCGCTCTCCCTGCTCGGCGGCCAGAGCGAGAAGGAGAAGGAGCAGGTGGACAAGTTCGTGCATGTCTTCCTGCGCGAGGTCGATTACCCGCAGTACGAGACCAAGCGACTCTCCAAGCCGGTCACCATCGTGGAGTTCGTGAACCTGATGTCCAAGTTCATCGGCGAGACGCAGGCCCACCTCGCCATCGCCGACTATCTGGGAGACCGCGAGATCGACGGCACCGGAGGGGTCTCCGAGTTCGAGCTCCCTAACCTGAAGCGCTTCGTGGAGAAGACGCTGGCCGCCTCGCTGGGGGGGGCCGCCGCCGGGGCGGTTGTGGAGAGCTTCCTTTCCGACATCGGCTCCCGCATGGAGTCGGTCTACGACATCTTCTCCACCGTGCGCACCTCGCGCGACCAGAGCCGGGAGGCGCTCTTCGTGAGGCTGAGGGCCTCGGAGATCATGAACCGCTCGCTGGACCTGGACATGATCATGGGCGACCTTTTGAACCTGCTTTTGAAGGAGTTCAAGCTGGACCTCGCGGTGGTCCGGATCCTGAACGCCGACGGCGTGCTGCAGGTCCGCTGCTGGCGCGGCGAAGGGGGGGAGCGGATCACCAGCGAGGACCGGCTCCTGGAGATCGACACCCACGTGGGGGAGGCCTTCCTGGGCAGGCGTACCGAGTTCGTCAACGACACCGCCTACATCACCAAGCCGATCGCCCGGGAGATCGTGCAGCGGGAGGGGATCAAGTCGTTCGCCCACATCCCGATCGCCAGCGCCGGGGCACCGCCGGTCGGCGTCCTCTCGGTCTTCTCCCGCTCGATCATCGGTCTTTTCACCGAGCAGTTCGTGGAGCTTCTGGAGAGCCTGGCCGGACAGCTCGCCCAGGCGGTGGGGATCGTCACCGAGCGCGAGGCGCGCGAGCAGGAGCGCCAGCAGAAAGAGGCGGCCCAGCTGGAGAACGCCCGGGTCACCCGCGACCTGGAGCTCGCCAAGCAGATCCAGCTCTCCCTGCTGCCACCCGCGCCCCCCAAGGTGCTGGGGACCCGCATCGCCTGCCGCTGCATCCCCGCCACCCACGTGGGAGGGGACTACTACGACTTCTTCCCCAGCGGCGAGGGGACCGTCGACCTGGTGATGGCCGACGTCTCCGGCCACAGTGTGGGAGCGGCGCTCATCATGGTGGAGACCAGGAGCGTGCTCCGGGCGCAGATGCAGTCTCCCCGCCCGCCCAGGGAGATCCTCGAGGTGCTGAACGCCCTGCTCTACGAGGACCTGACCCGCGCCGAGCTCTTCATCACCATGTTCTGGGGGAAATACGACGGGGAAAGCCGCAGCTTCAGCTTCGCCAATGCCGGGCACACCCGACCGCTCCTCTTCCACGGCGACGGCTGGCAGGAGTTGGACGCCGACGGGCTGATCCTGGGGGTGGAGCCGCAGGTGGAGTTCGAGGCGAAGACTATCCAGCTGGCGGCGGGGGACCTGCTCTTCCTCTACACCGACGGCATCATCGAGGCGGAGGGGGAAACCGGGGAAGCCTTCGGCGTGGAAAGGCTGGCGGCGCTTTTGACCCGCCTGCGGGGGGGGGAACCGGCCGAGATGATCGACGCGGTGATGGCGGAGGTGAAGGCGTTCTCGGCTCCCGCACCGCTGCAGGACGACGTCTCCATGGTGGTGGTGCAGATCGACTGAGCGCCGGGGAAGATCCGGCAAGCCGCCGTGGCCGGGAAAGATGAAGCCGGCCTTGCTAAATGTCCCTGCTTATTGCACAATTGTACTTAAAGCGCGGCTTGGCCGTACTAATGTTGGCATTGGACCGCTGCTTCAGGTACCAAAACTGTTATTTGGCTCACAAAGGAGAAGGCCATGAACCTGGTGAACGAGACGAGGAACGACGTGGTTATCCTATATGTGAAAGAGGAGCGGCTGGATGCCCATAATTCCGCGGAATTGAAGAGTGCGGTTCAGAAGCTTTTCGAGGACGGCAAGAAGAACGTGCTGGTCGATCTGAAGGATGTCAGGTTCATCGACAGCTCGGGGCTGGGAGCCTTGGTCTCCGGCTTCAAAAACGCCATCTCGCACCAGGGAAACCTCAAGCTATCTTCGCTGCAGTCGCAGGTAAAGTCGATGTTCGAGCTGACCCGCCTGCACCGGGTGTTCGAGATTTTCCCCTCCAGCATGGAAGCCATTGAGAACTTCCAGTAAAAAAGCGAGGCGCCAGATGGGAGCGAACAGCATCGAGGTCGATATCAAGGTCCCCAACAAGACCCGCTACCTGAGCCTGATCGGCAGGATCGGGGAGGATATCGCACGCGAGCTGGAGCGCTACAGCGGCGACAAGGAGACGCTCGCCTACCACCTGAACCTGGTACTCACCGAAGCGATGGTGAACGCCATCAAGCACGCCGGCCGCAAGGAGCCCGAAAAGCTGGTCCGCATCGTGATCAGCCTGCACGCAGACGACCTCACCATCAAGGTCTACGATGACGGGCAGGGGTTCGACATCAATTCCATCCCGCCCCCCAACTTCGATGAACTGGAGGACCGGGGGCGCGGCATCTTCCTGATCCGGGCCCTGATGGACTCGGTCACCTACCACAAGAACTGCCGGGAGAACATCCTCGAGATGAAGAAGAAGCTTTCCTAAAGCTGTCGCGCCCCCCGCCGATAGCGGTGGATCGCCATCCCCGCCCCCAGCAGGAACATCGGAAAACTCAAAAGCTGCCCCATCGAGAAGATCCCCAGCAGATAGCCGATCTGCGCGTCCGGCTCCCTGACGAACTCGACCAGGAAGCGGAACAGCCCGTACAGCGCGATGAAGGACCAGAAGACCACCCCGTCGGCCTTCGCTTTCCTGCCGATCAGGTAGAGGATGCCGAACATGACCGGGCCTTCCAGGAAGGCCTCGTAGAGCTGCGAGGGGTGGCGCGGCAGATCCCCTCCCCCCGGAAAGACCATCCCCCACGGCACGTCAGTGACCCGCCCGTACAGCTCTCCGTTGATGAAGTTGCCGATCCGCCCCAGCATCAGCCCGACCGGCGCCGCTGAGAAGCCGATGTCGGCCAGCTGGTAAAAGCTGATGTCGCGGTTCCTGATGAAGTAGAGGGCTGCCAGGATGGCGCCGGTACAGCCGCCGTGAAAGGACATCCCCCCTTCCCAGACCGCGAAGACCTTCAGGGGATGCTCCAGGTAGTAGGAAAGGTTGTAAAAGAGGACGTAGCCCAGGCGGCCGCCCAAGATGACTCCCACCGCCAGGCTGAAGATCAGGTCGGCCACGCCGTCGCGGTCCAGGGGAAGCCCTTTCTTCTTGGCCCCGTTGTAGATCAGGAAGTAGCCGGCCAGAAAACCGAAGATGTACATGAGCCCGTACCAGCGAAACTCCAGCGGACCCAGTTTCAAAAAGACGGGATTCATGTGGGGATAGGTAAGCATTTAATGAAACTCCCGGGGGGATTTTTTGGGACCTAACCTACCAGCAAACGAGAGGGGTGTCAATCGCCCTCACCCCGCCCCCCGTCCCTCCAGACTCTTCCACCACCGCCTGCCCAGGTTGACATCGGGCCGGCCGGCTATACAAGTATTAGATGCATTTAACCACACTACTTCCCACCACTCGTTAACCTACCCTCCCCCACCTGATCGTTTCGGGGTGCTCATGGGCATCGTGAAGAACGAGATCTTCCTGAGCTCGGTACTCGGCAAGACGGTGATCACCTCCCAGGGGCGCGAGATCGGCACCCTCAACGACCTGGTCATGGTCCCCGGCCCGCAGCTCCCGGAGGTGTCCCACCTGCTGGTGAAAGGGGAGCGCCACCTCCTGAGCGTGCCGTGGCAGCGGGTGGACCTCTTCAACCGCTACGTCATCTCGGTGAACGGCGGCCTGAAAAGCCTCCCCGCCTACCGCAACCCGCCCGGGGACATCCTTCTACGCAGGGACATCCTGGACCGCCAGATCGTGGACGTGAACGGCGCCAAGGTAGTGCGGGTGAACGACCTGAAACTGGGGAGCCTGCAGAAGAGGCTCTGCCTCTTCTTCGCCGACGTCGGCTTCCGGGGGCTTCTACGGCGGATGGGATGGGAGCCGTTCGCGGAGAAGGTGGCCGCCCTGCTGGGCCGCGAGCTCCCGCAGTCTCACATCAGCTGGGAGTACGTGCAGCTATTGGAGGCGAACCTCTACCGGCTGACCCTTACCGTGGCGCGCGACCAGCTGAAGGAGATCCATCCGGCCGACCTGGCGGGAATATTGAGCAGCATCCCCTCTGTCAGCATACGCGCGCTTCTGGACGCCCTGGACACCGGGACTGCCGGCGAGGCCATCCACGAGTTGCAGCCAGAACTGAGAAGCCGGGTGATCGACCAGTTGGAAACGGACCAGGCCTGCGCCATCCTGGAGAATATGGATCCTGACGAGGCGGCTGACGTGTTGGGGGGGCTGCCCGTGCAGAGAGCCCAGGAGCTTTTGGGGCTGATGGGGGAGAAGGAAGCGGAGCGGCTCCAGGAACTGTTGGAACACAAGGAGGACACCGCCGGAGGGTTGATGAACAGCCAGTTTCTCTCCGTGGAGGGGGAGCTGTCGGCGGAAGAGGCGCTGGCACTGGTTCGTGCCAAGGCCGCCATGACGGACACCATCTACTACCTGTACGTACTGGATGGGCAGGGTCACCTGGCGGGGGTGGTGAGTCTCAAAGACCTCTTGATCCAGCCCCCCGCGACGCCGGTTTCCCATTTCATGAGGAGCGACGTGAAGAGCGTTCATGTGGCTTCCACGGCTTACGAGGTGCTGGAGGTGGTGGCGAAGTACAACTTCGTGGCGGTGCCGGTCTTGGACCAGGAAGAAAAGATGGCGGGGATCATCACGGTGGACGACGTGTTGGAACTGTTCATCCCGGGATCGCTGCGACGCAAGCGGCACCGGCAGTAAAGGGTGATTAGTCTTTCCCCTCGCCCCTTCAGGGGAGAGGGTGGTCTCAGGCCGGGTGAGGGCTGCCAGGACCAGCAGGAAAGTGTAGAACACACGGCTTGCCTTGCACAGTCACAAGCAGTCCCCCCTGTCCCCCCTTTATCAAGGGGGGAACGTAGTAGCCAGACATCATCGCCAATTTACATGGAGGACGCGAGGGGGGCTGGCACCTTGGAGCCAGCCCCCTTCACGACTTTACTTCCTGAATTCCGGCGGCACCCCGGCGCGGTTGGCGGTTGCCTGCAGCGCGTCCAGCTTCTGGCGGGCTTCCTGGAGCCGGACCTCGGTGTGCTTGATGGTGTTCTGAACGGCGAGATACTCCGAGCGGGACATCTTGGAGGTGTCGTTCATCCGTCCCTGCAGGGTGGCAAGTTCCGTTTCGGTCTGCTGCACCTCGTAGTTGGCATTGCGGAAGGCTGTCCGCCAGGCAGCTTCGTCTTTGCCACCGTAGAGCTTTTTGGGCTTGTCGCCCTCATCCCCCTTGGGCTCAGCTTTGGCAGCGCCCTTGGCCGGTTCGTTGCTGATGGTGACCTCGGGAGCGCTCTCGTCACCGCCCACCACCTTGGCTTTCTTGCGGTACTTCTTGGGAATGGAGCCCAGGTCCTCCGTGAAATGCACCGTCCCCTGCTGATCGGTCCATTCGTACGTCTCCGCCAGCACCGGCAACGCGTAAAGCAGGATCAACGCCACGATCAATTTCTTCATTCAGAACTCCTCGAGAAAACCCTTGTCATCCGTTCGCCCTGGTCATTCGCTATTACCCCGGAGGCCAGGTGAGCCTGCGTCCGGCAAGCAGATGGAAGTGGATGTGGAACACCGACTGGCCGGCGCCGTGGTTGGTATTGTTGACCAGCCGGAAGCCATCCTCCGCCACCCCTCGCTCGCGCGCAAGCTGAGCGGCCACGCGATGCACGGCACCGATCACCTGGTCCGTGTCGGGCGTCAGGTCGAGCGTGTTGGCCAGGTGCTGTTTCGGGATGATCAGGATGTGCAGCGGCGCCACCGGGTTGATATCCTCGATGGCGAACAGCGCATCGTCCTCGTACACCTTTTTTACCGGAATGGCGCCACTCGCCATCTTGCAGAAAAGACAATCCGACATAACCCCTCCCTTCAATTTCGCTTGCGGCCCGACCGATTCACGGTACGCCGGCGACTATATTCCGTCAAGCGGCCTTTCAATCCACACCTTTTTGCGAAGGTGGATCAGAAATTCCTTGTTCCCCTTGGGCCCGAGGATCGGAGATTCACATACCCCCAGCACCAGTAACCCCAAACTTTCCGAAAGGGCGGTGACCGAAGCCACCACCTCCTGGTGCTTCTTCTCGTCGCGCACAACCCCGCCCTTCCCAACCTGCCCGCGCCCCACCTCGAACTGCGGCTTGATCAGGGCGACCACGGTGCCGTCATCCTTGATCAGCCGGAGCGTGGGGGGAAGCACCTTGTCGAGCGAGATGAAGGAGGCATCGATCACTGCCAGGTCGGGCACCTCCGGAAGCCCCTCCGGCTCCAGGTAGCGGATGTTGGTCTTCTCCAGATTCAGCACCCTCGGGTCCTCGCGCAGCTTCCAGGCGAGTTGGCCGTAACCGACATCGACCGCGATCACCCGTCGCGCGCCCCGCTGCAGCAGGCAGTCGGTGAAGCCTCCGGTCGAGGCGCCCACGTCCACCGCGCAGAGCCCGGTCACGTCGAGGCCGAACTCATCGAGCCCCTTGGCGAGCTTGAGGCCGCCGCGGCTCACGTAGGGAAGCGGCTCACCCTTCAGGCGGATCTCCGCGGTCACCTCCACCATCAGCCCGGCCTTGTCCGCCAGATGATCGTCGACCACCACCTGCCCGGCCATGATCAGCGCCTTCGCCCTCTCGCGCGAGGGAGCCAGCCCCCGATCGAGGACCAGCTTATCGAGTCTTTCTTTTGCCAACCTTTACCCCATCATCACCCGCCTTCGCCTAAAGGCTACGGCGGGCAAGCTCCTGCCCCCTCCCTTGGAAGGTGGGGCCGAAATAACGTGACCCTTTCTGATCGGTAACCATCTTCCGCACCACGTCCCCCCCTTGATACAGGGGGGACAGGGGGGATTGCTTCTTATTTTCACATTCAACAAACCGCCAACCGTCCCCTCTCCCCGCGGCAGAGGGTTAGAGTGAGGGAACTGTCCACGAAGATCGAGGCTTCCCTCACCCCTGCCCTCTCCCGCTGGGCGAGGGAGAGTTGGCAGAGGGTGGATAGATTACTGGAAATACCTTTCTTCCTCAATACAACCCGTGCAGCGGACCACCGGGGGCGGCAAGCTCGTCGACCCTTCTCTCCACGGCCGGGTCCTCGATCAGGGGCGGCGCGTGGTGCGGCTTCACCCGCGCGTCGATGATGAGCGGCCCCTTGCAGCCCCACTGTTTGCAGGAGGTGAAGGAGTCCACTCCGTAGATGTCGGCGGCCGGGTCGGAACGGGTGAAGGTCACCCAGAGGAAGTTGTTGAGCGAGGCGGCGGCGAAACTGCTGTCATCACAGACCACGATGAGCGGCATCGATTCCAGCCCCGGCACCCCTTGCAGGCAGTCGCAGAGGCTCTCCATCCGGGCATCCTGCTCCCCTTTCCGGATATTGCAGGACGGCCCCTGGACCGCGAGCACGCCCGGCAGGCAGAGTGCTGGGGCCGAGAACCCCTCCGGCAGGCGCAGGGCGGCCGGCAGCTCCGTGGCCAGCTTCCGGCGCTTGTCCCCCAGGGCGGCGAACACCACCTTGGAGCCGCTGTTCAGGGCACCGCCCGAATAGTCGAGGGTGTCCATGGTGGTAGCGGTCTGGAAATGGAGGTCGCGGCGGAAGTCGATCCGCTCCAGCAGGTGGGCCAGGAAGGCAGGGATATCGTGGACATCCAGCTGCGGCGCATCCTCGTGGCTGGTGATCATCAGGTACTTGGCCAGCGAGAGCTGCCCCTGGCCGAGGATCGCGTTGGCGATGGTCAAAAGCTCCTGGGGCGTCTGGCGGTCGCCGTACGGGACGTAGCGCTCGCTGCCGATGGCGAGCAGAAGCGGATGGACGCCGGCCGCGTCGACGGCATGGACCGCCTTCACCCCCGGGATCACCGTCGGGATGAGCGGGCCGGTAAGCTCATGAATGAAGGCGCCGAACGAGGTATCCTCCTGCGGCGGCCGTCCGACCGTGGTGAACGGCCAGATGGCGTTCTCGCGATGGAATACCTCCTCGACTTGGAGCACCGGGAAGTCATGGGCGAGGCTGTAATAGCCGATGTGGTCGCCAAAGGGCCCTTCCGGCAAGGTTTTGCCAGGATCGATGGTGCCGGTGATGCAGAAATCGGCCTGGGCCGGCATCGGCAGGCAGCCAGCCCGCTCCACCATCTCGATCCGGTGTCCGGCAAGAAGGCCTGCGAACGATATCTCCGGCATTCCTTCGGGAAGCGGCATGACGGCGGCGACCGTCATGGAAGGCACCCCTCCCACGAAGATGCTGACCCGGAAC
>NZ_DATFBA010000203.1:0-27996 GCF_035254065.1 Geomonas sp. | reverse complement strand
GAAAAGCGCCTCCGCCTCGTCGATCCTGCCCCCGGCGAGCACTTTTTGCGAAATAGATTCGAAATTCATTTTTAGTCCAATCCCAAAAAAAATTATTAACAGGGATGAAGGGGATAAAGACTGTTAAATCAGCCTTTGACTCAGTCCTTTTCTCCCCACCGCTTGAAGAGCCGGTTCTCCACTCCCACGCTGTCCAGCACCTTCCCCACCACGAAGTCGACCAGGTCCGCCATACTCTGCGGATGATGATAGAAGGCGGGCATGGGGGGCACGATACGCACCCCCAGGCGGGACAGCTTCAGCATGTTCTCCAGGTGGATGGCGTTGAGCGGCGTCTCCCGCGGCACCAGCACCAGCGGACGCCCCTCCTTCAGCATGACGTCGGCGGCACGCTCCAGGAGGTTCCCCGAGTTGCCACAGGCGATTCGGGAAAGGGTCCCCATGGAGCAGGGGACTACGATCATGGCGTCGGCGGAGGAGGAACCGCTGGCGATGGGGGAGAGGAGATCGTTCTCGGGATGGTAACTCAGCCGGTCGGGGGCGCAGCCGAAGTGGGCTAGCAGATGGGCGGTTACCTCATCCCTGTCCCCCTGCCACTCTACGCCGCACTCCTCCCGGAGCACCTCGAAGGCCGCGCCGGTGATCAGCATGCTCACCCGACAGCCGGCAGCCAGCAACTCCTCGGCGGCGCGCAGGCCGTAGACGGCCCCGGAGGCGCCGGTCAGCGCCAGGGCGAAATGCCTCCCGCTCACGCCGCGCCCCCGATCATCACATCAAGGAGGGTGGCCAGGAAGACGGTCACGCTGATGTAACCGTTCATGTTGAAGAAAGCGGCGTCCAGTTTTTCGAGATCGCCACCGCGCAGAAGCCAGTGCTCGTACAAAAGCATCCCGCAGGTGGCGACGCACCCCAGCAGGTAGAAGGTCCCCAGGTGCAGGACCAGGTAGACCCCGATCAGCATGCAGCAGGCGACGAGATGAAAGAGCCGCGCGGTCCAGAGCGAGCCGTTCACCCCGAGCTTGACCGGGATGGAGTGCAGGCCGCTTGCCCGGTCGAACTCCAGATCCTGCAGTGCGTACAGGATGTCGAAACCGGCCACCCAGAACATCACGGCGAAGGCCAGCAGGAAGGCGGGGAGCGGCGCCTCGCCCCGGATGGCGATCCAGGCTCCCAGGGGCGCGCCGGAGAGGCAGATCCCCAGCACCACGTGGGCCAGTGAGGTGAAGCGCTTGCAGTAGGAGTAGAGAAGCAAGAAGCCGAGCGCAACCGGCGAAAGGTAGAGGCAGAGCGGGTTGAGCATGCGGGCGGCGAGCAGCATGAGGGCCACGGAAAGGGCGATGAAGGCGAGCACAGCTCCGCGGCTCAAGAGCCCGGCGGGGATGGCGCGCCCGGCGGTACGGGGATTCCTGCCGTCGATCTCGGCGTCGATCACCCGGTTGAGCCCCATGGCTGCGGTGCGCGCGCCGACCATGGCCAACACGATCCACCCCACCTGGGAGAGGCTGGGGAGTCCGCGCGCGGCCAAAAGGGCGCCGGTGAAGGCGAAGGGAAGCGCGAAAATCGTGTGGGAGAACTTGATCATCTCCAGGAAGACCCGCACCCTGGCGTACACTGTCATCTCAACTCCTGCCTGACTGCTCATGGTGACTTATCCTCACTCAAAGCCGTATTCCCGCCACCTCGCCTCGACCTGAGCGAGCACGGCGGGATCCTGCCGCAACTCCTGAAAGCGTCCTCCGCCCTCTTCCGGAAACTTGCGGGTAGCGTCCACCCCCAGGCAGCCGTCGGAGGCAACCAGGTCCTCCGGGAAGCGGACCGCGTTCAGTGCCTGCCAAAAGGCGCCGGAGAGGGTGCCGGCTGGCTCGCCGGCATCGACCACCACCAGCAGCTTTCCCTTTTTAAGCCACCCCTCGCGGCGCAGCGCTTCCAGCACCCGGCGCCCCTGGCCGGCTTCACTTTTTTCGATGGCCACCACGGCGCAACCGTGGAAGATCCCCTCCAGCGGCATGCTGATGTCGACGATCTCCGGACAAATTTCCCGTAACAGGGGGAGCAACAGCCGTTCGGCGGCCTTGGCCAGGTAGCAGTCTTCCATGGGAGGAGGGCCGACCACGGTGGCTTGGCAGATGGGGTCCCTGCGGTGGGTGATCCGGGTGACGCGTAGCAGCGGAACCTGCTCCCCTTCATCATAAGTGCCGGTGTGATTGCCGAAGCGCCCCTCGGCGCGGCTCTCCCCCGGCTCGATGCGTCCCTCGATCACCAGCTCGGCACGGGCCGGCACCAAGAGTTCTGAGGTCAGGCAGCGGGCCATCTCGAGCGGCTCGCCGTTCAGGAAGCCGGCGAGGGTGAGCTCGTCGAAAGGCTCGGGCAGGGGGAGCGAGGCGGCCAGGGTCAGGGCCGGATCGACACCGACCGCGATGGCCACCGGCATGGCTGCCCCGGCGGCGAGGTATTTCCGGTGATGCTGAAAGCCGCCGCTGCCGGGCTTCCAACGGATGCCGGCAGTCTGGCCGTCGAACAGGCGGACCCGGTACATGCCCACGTTCCCCGCCCCGCTCTCCGGGTCCCTGGTGAAGACCAGCGGCAAGGTGATGAAGCGGCCGCCGTCCGCGGGCCAGCTCTTCAGAAAGGGGTAACTCCCCAGCTCGGGAAACTCCTCGACCACTTCCTGGCAGGGGGGATCGGCAACCGTGCGCGGGGCGGGTGCTGCGGCAGGATCGGCGATCAGCCGCTCCATGAGGCGGGTCAGCTCGGCCAGGCTCTCCACCCCGAGCGCCGTAGCCATCCTGGAAGGGGAGCCGAACAGGTTAGTGGCCACCGGATGGGGAGTCCCCCGGACCCGGCGAAAGAGCAGGCCCTTGCCACCAGCGGCAAGCTTGCTCTGCCGGTCGGTGATGGCGGCGACCTCCAGCTCCGCGTCCACCTCCGCCTCGACGGTCGTCAGCTCCCCCGTCGATCGCAAAGCGGCAAGAAAGCCGCGTAAGTCCCTGTAGCCCATGGACACCCCGAAAGTTCTTTAACCGCAAGGTTTTATCACTTCCACCGGGGGATGACAACGTTTTTCAGCGCAAAAACGGGAATGCGGTAGAATTTTACGGTGCAAACGCCCCTGCACGCCGCCACCTGCATTGACGTCCTTGTGTGATGGATCTTGGCACTGCGCCAGAAACGGAAATCCAATCCTGAGCAAAGGAGGCAAGGTCATGAAACGGCACGGGGGAGCACAGGAACGTTTGGCTGTCACCGCCCGCACCCTGGTGGGGGCCCTTGCAATTTCCCTCCCGCTGCTGCTCACCGCCTGCGGCGGAGGCGGCGGCACTCAACCCTCCGGGATCACTACCACCCCCTCCGGCTCGCCATCCACCCACTCCCCGGCCGTCTCCAGCTCGTTCGCCTTCACGGCGGACGGTTACGGCATGCTGCACCCCACCTTCCTGTGCGCCAGCCAGTCGAGCCTGGGGCTTGTGCTGCGGGCGGCGATCGCCTCGACCCTGACCGATCCCAACTTCCAGACCGTGATCAGGATCGACATCACCGACGCCTGCCAGCTGGTCCCCGGCGGCAGCTATTCCCTGGGGGGCGCCACCGCGGGGGGAACCCCCTTCCCGGGACAGATCTACTTCTTCAACGGGCACCCCTCCACGCTGCTGCAGAGCACGGCAGGCACCATCACCTTCAGCTCGATCGGCAAGAACACGGGCGACCCCATCGCCGGCTCCTTCACGGCCGTCGTGCAGGACAACGGTTCCAGCGCCACCCCGAAGCCTACCTACACCATCGCGGCCACCTTCAGCTTCAGCGCGGAGGGCGCCGGCCCCATCGTCGCCCAAGCCCCGCTCTCTGGCAGTTCCCCTCCTTGACCCACTCCATTACTGCCCGCCACTGGCCGGGGAGCCCCGACTCCTTTACGCGCCCCGCACCCCGTCTTCTCCCCACCTGGAGCTGACTGCCCCCCAAGCTCCGTGCCCCCGGAACTTCCTTTTAATATCTCTTAGCAATATCACTGCCCACAACAATATCGCTGTAATTAACTGAGAGACTCTCGCCGCCCCACGGAGCGCCCTCGCCCCGCCACCTCACAACAGACGGGCTGATGGTCCTATTTCACTATTAAAAAGGTTCGTTATCTCAAGACAATAGACTTAATTCCCTGATGCTGAATAAAGCGAACCGCAGTTCTGTACTTCCCGTGAAGGAAGCAGTTCTATCCCCGTGGTTATTCTTTCCAGCCAAACAACGTGAAATGACCAAATGTGACTAAATCTGACAGGGGAGGCAATAACGATTTTTTTTACGATTTTTAGTGACTTAAGTCACTTTTCTAATGCGAAAAAGCTTTTTATTCCGCGTGATTTTTGGTATTGTGCTGACACTTTGCATCTATCCCCAAAGGCCCGTTCTGTCAGTGAAACCTTCGTCAAAACACCAGGCGAATCTTCTTGCCACGGGACGGGCAGCATGGTGATAGAGATATTATTAAAATGACCCCCTCAGGAGAGGCACCCTCCGGACCGTCACGGTCCGGGATCCCCCCGCAGGCAAGCCACATAATCTGACTCCGATAAAGGCAAACCCGGAGCAATCCGGCGACGCAAAGCCACGGGTCCATTTCCAGCGGAATGGATAGCCGGGTTACCGAAGAGCATCTGGAGAAAGACCCACCTCTGAGTACCGCTCGGTACCGCCCAGGGCCAAGTTCTATCTCCAGCCCAAAAAGCGGCGTTTTTTCGCGCCCTTAGGGACGAACCGAGAGGTCGGATTGCTCGAAGAAAAGCGCAACATCGTTGAACTGTCACGGTCGGCAGGCGGCCCCGGGGAAAGGGGGGGCTATGCCTTCCGTCTCTTTTTGTGCGCCGTCACCCTGCTCATCGCCGCACTGGGCGTCACCCTCCATCCCGAAAGCTCCCTCGCCGGCACCTCCGGCAACGCCATCGTCCGCAACACCATCACCGTCAACTACAACGACGCCTTGGGTGTCGCCCAGCCCCAGGTCGCCGCCAGCATCGACCTGGTGGTGAACACGGTATCGGCCCCCCCCACCGTCAGCTTCCTCCCCGGCTCCGGGAGCACGGACGGCACCGGTTCCACCGCCACCTACACGGTCCGGGTCACCACCAACTCCAACGGCCCCCGCCTGGTCGCCCTGTCGGTCCAGGACTTCACCGCCTCCACCAACATGCAGTCGAAAAGCCCGACCGATCCCTCCGGCCTCGCCGCCAGCGTCTTCCTGGGCGCCACCATGGTAGACCCCTCCGACAGCAACGGCACCATCGCCAGCTGGCAAAACGGCGCCACCCTCACCTTCAAGGTCCCCAACGACGGCGGGGCCCCGACCGACGCCGCCGAGACCGGGGGCGCCTTCAACGACGGGGTGGTGAACGGGCTGAAGGCCGGCGACACCGTCTACCTCTTCACCGACCGCTACTACGGCCCCTTCCAGGTCGGCACGGTGAGCGACCCCGCGCCTGGCAGCGGTTCCACGGTGACCGCCGCCAGCATCCAGCTCACCAACATCTCCGGCGCCACCCTGACCAACCTGGCCACCGCCTACGCCCAGATCGTCGAGTTCAAGGACCTCTCCCTGACGGTGACCCAGGGGACGGTGGCCGACGCCACCGCCGCCTCCAACTGGACCACCACGGTCACCGCCACCATGGCGGGGCCCGTGGCCACCAGCGCCGACGTGCTCACCGCCTCCCACATGGGAAGGATCTCGGTGGCTAAACTGGTGCGCAACGTCACCACCTCCGCAGCCGGCAGCGGCCCCTACACCTTCACCATCAACGGCGGCACCAACCTCTACTACACCGGCGGTGTCACCGGCAAGCCGGGTGAGGTGCTGGAGTACCTGGTGGTGGCGAGCGACATCGGCACCGGGGATGCCCAGGGGGTCTACGTGACCGACACCCTCCCTCGCTACACCTCGCTGATGACCGGGGCCAGCTACGGGACGGGGGGGACAGGGACGGTGTTCGCCCGGGCACTGTTCAACGGGCTGGAAACCAGCATGAGCACCGGCAAGAGCGGCCTGGCCAACGTCGCCTACGGCGCGGTGTCCACGGGCAGTCCACCGCAGCTGCAGTTCTGGCTGGGGACCGGATGCAGCGGCTCCTCCGGAGGGACCCTCAACAGCTCATTCGAGGGGCTACGCACCACCACGAACGCGTACCTCGTCTACCAGGTGAAGATAAACTGACGCCCCCCCTTGCGCTGCCGCAAGGGGCTTTCGCTTTTTTAGGCAACTAACAACAACACCAAGACGCATCACCAGCAAAAGGAGAACACCATGAAAAAACTCAGCACACTCACCGCACTGCTTCTCGCCCTGACCCTCGCCGCCGGCGCGGCCTTTGCCGCCGCCAAAGTCGGCATCAAGATCAAGGCGGAGAAGGAAATCACCACCGTCAAGGGGGGAAAGAAGGAGACCCGGCTGATCCCGGCCAAGAAGTACGCCCCCAACGATCTCATCGTCTACACCATCACCTACACCAACAACGGTGACCAGGCAGCCACCAACGCGGTGATCGACGACCCGATCCCGGCCGGCACCGTCTACGTCCCCGGTTCCGCCAAGGGGGAGGGGAGCGAGATCACCTTCTCCATCGACAAAGGGAAAACCTTCGCCGCCCCCACCCTGCTCACCTACGAGACCCAGGCAGGCGGCAAGAAGGAGAAGCACGTCGCAGCCCCGGAGGAGTATACCAACGTGCGCTGGGTGGTCGCGACCATCCCGGCCAAGGCCAGCGGCAAGCTCGAATTCAAGGTAAGAGTCAAGTAATTACGACAGCTTAGCGTATTCAGCCAACAGGATCAGTCAAGCAAAACGAAAACAGGAGGATGCATGACCAAAGCAGGGACAGCGAAGAGCTGTGAAGGTATCAGGGAGGGCCCCTCGACGGGGCCGGAAAACATTCAATCGGTGTGTGAAGCACCACTTTCGATCGCGGCAATGGCCGCTCAAAAAGGAGATCAATGACATGAAATGGAGCAAAAACCTTCGCAACGGCTCAGCCGTAGCGGCAACCGCACTGGCCCTCGGGCTTAGCTGCCTGGCGGCACCCGAAGCCCAGGCGATCACCACCGGCGCTGGCGCCACCGTCTTCAACAAGGTAACCGTGACCTACGCCTCCGGTTCGGTCAATAACCTGACCGCCTCCAGCACGGTGTCGGTCGCCATCACCACCCTCGCCTCGCAGCCCAACATCGCGGTCAACAAGACCACTGCCGAGGTGCTGTCGGGCGCGCAGACAGTCTACACCTACACCATCACCTCCACCAGCAACGGTACCGACACCTACAACATCAGCTCCACCAACGTGAGCGACTCCGGGATGCAGAGCAACAGCTCCGACAGCCTGAGCGCCACCTCGGTCACCCTCTGGGGGAGCTACGCCATCAGCTCCGGCGCCGGCTTCATCAGCGTGCCGGGCGGCTCGGTCGCCATCACCGGCCTGACCTCCGGCAGGACCGTCACCTTGGCCGGCCACAACTACACGGTCGGCACCATCACCCCGGGCCACGCCGACTCCGGCTCCGGCGAGGTGCTCGACCAGATCGCCCTCACCCCGATCGGCACCTCCCCGGCCATCACCGCCACCACCGTGACCAGCGCCACCCAGGTGGGCGAGTACACCACCTTCACCGACACCGTGACCGGCGGCACCGTGCTCACCCCCACCAGCACCACCGCAACCGACGGCACCCACACTTTCAACCTGCACGTCGCCTCGACCGTGACCCCCGCGGTCACCATCGACACCAGCGCCGGCAACAGCAACCAGACCATCACCACCATCCTGGGACCGGTATTGAGCATCGTCAAGAAGTCGCGCAACGCCACGACGAACCCGAGCGGCACCTTCGGGACCAACACCACCGCCAAGCCGGGTGAAGACATCGAGTACCAGATCACCATCACCAACACCCACGCGGTGGATGCCCTGGCGACCATCAGCAACGCCAAGGTGGTGGACGTCCTCCCCGTCTACACCACCTACAAGACCGGCACCGCCGGCATCACCTACACCATCGGCGGCACCGCCACCAGCAGCAGCATCGCCGATGCCACCGGCAATACCTCGCCGCTCGACAACAGCGGCAACGGCTACACCCTGGGCACGGCCCTGGGCGGCGGCGACACCGCCGTGATCACCTACAAGGTAACTGTCAACTAACCGGCCCGGTCTGGGCGGGGCAAGGACGCCCCGCTCAGGCCAGCAGATATTCCATGCTATGCAGCACCTCATCTAAAAGGAGAAGAGCAACATGAAGAAGTCCGTCCTCACCGGCCTCGTCGCCGCAGGCCTGCTGGCCTCCACCGGTTCCGCCTGGGCCACCACCGCCAAGACCGCAGCCAACACCCAGATCGTCAACACCGCAACCATCAACTTCACCATCGGCTCCACCAACTCGTCGGCCAGCGCCTCGGTCGCCGTCACCGTCAGCCTGATCCCCTCGGCGCCGCAGGTCTCCATCAGCAACCCGGCCCCGGTCGCCTACACCGGCCCCAACACCCCGGTGCTCTCTGACACCCTGACCATCACCAGCACCGCCAACGGTCCGGCCACCTACACCATCGGCGCCGGCATCAACGCCTCGGTGAATAACGGCAACACCGCCACGGCCAGCGCCACCGCCACCTCCATCGTGCTGGGCGCCTCGGTCACCTCGCAGGCCACCACCGCCTCCAACGTCCTCTACGTGCCGAGCGTTCTCTACACCATCGACCCGACCCTCAACAGCGCCACCGAGGTCAACGGCCTGACCGGCGGCAAGACCATCGTCTTCACCGACCACAACGGCGTCACCCAGACCGTCGCCATCGTCTCGGTCAGCAACCCCGGCACCGCCACCGGCACCGCCACCATCACCCTCGCCAACAGCTACACCGTCGACGCCGGCACCCCGGTCTACGAGCAGAGCTCCAGCATCAACATCAACGTTCTGCCGGGTACCGTGGCCCTCCCGGGCACCTTCCTGACCGTCGACGCCAGCGCCACCGTGAGCGGCGCCGGCTTCAGCCAGGTGACCGTGATGAACTCCACCTCCTCCACCAACGCCAACGCCGGCGACCCGAGCAAGGCACCGACCAACCTCAACGTCTGGACCTCGGCACCGGCCACCGTCAACATCACCAAGTACGTGCGCAACGTCAGCAACCCGAACGGCGGCTGCTCCGTCACCATCACCGGCACCACCGGCTCCTGGTGCCCCAGCGGCGTGGTGACCGGCAAATCCGGCGACAACCTGGAGTACGCGGTCATCGCCAAGAACAACGCCACTGACGCCACCGGCAACCTGAGCAACTGCAACATCACCGACCTCCTCCCCCCCTCCTTCGTCACCCTGGCCTGCAACGGCTACACCACGGGCGTGGACGTCAACTACATCGACACCGGCGCCACCGTGCACACCCTGCAGGCCTGCGGCAACACCTCCGGCCAGTGGGCCAACTGGAACCCGAACGCGGCAGCCGGTGCCCCCAACCTGCTGGTCTACGTCGGTAACGGCGCCGGCGCAGCCCTGCCGGGCGTTCTCCCCTTCGGACAGCAGGTGGTCATCACCTACAAGGCGACCATCAAGTAATCCGGAGACGGAGAGACCCGAGGACTGATGCTCACAGACTTCATCGCACAACTCTGCTTGACCCTTGCCGGCCTTGGCGCCGGCAGGGGTGACGTCCGCCCGCAGGGCGGCCGCGGCGACGGGGGGAGAATCGCCCCCCGCCGCCGTGCAGGGACCCGTGCGTTCAGGATGTGGGCGGCAACCCTGTGGCTGGGGGCGGCGCTCTTCGGCGCGCTGCTGGCGCCGTCCCCGGCCTCTTCCTCCACCAACGGCGACCAGATCGTCAACATCGCCACCTTCCACGCCGACGGCATCGCCCCGGTGAGCGCCTCGGTGACGGTCACCCTGTTGACCTACAGCCAGTCGACCATCACCTTCCTGAAGTACGCGCCGCTCTCCAACGGCCAGCTGATCACCGGCGCCTCCTTCTTCGACGTCGGCCAGACCCAGTACCGGACCGGCGCGGCCACCGATTCCCCCTTCGTCACCCTGCCGGCGCCCACCCCGCTGGGGAGCTCGTCCCCGGTCGACCTTGCCGCGGTGCCGCTTATCAAGGCGGACTCCTACCACACAGGCGAGCCGCTCTTCGTGGAGGTGACCGACCGCGAGGCGAACCTCGACCCCGGCCAGCGCGACCAGCTGCAGGTGACCCTGAAGAACGAGACCACCGGCTGCCTGCAGGTGCTGAAGCTGACCGAGACCGGGCCCAACACCGGCATCTTCGTCGGCTACCTGGGCACCATCGACGGATCCAACGGAGGCAGCACCAACTCCTACTCCGGGAGCTTCACCGTCACCCAGGACAACCAGATTTCCGCCCAGTACGTGAACGCGCTGGACATCAGCAACACCTCCACCGCCCAGGTACTGGTCGACCCGCTGGGGATCGTCTTCGACGCCGCCACCGGAAAGCCCCTGGACGGCGCCACCGTCACGCTCTGGGACGTGGACGCCAACGACTACGCCAAGGTGTACGGCGACGACGGCTCCACCACCAACACATTCCCGGCCACCGCCGTGAACGGCAAGCCCGCCACGGTAGTGACCGGCTCCACCCCCAAGGACGCCAGCGGCCGCACCTACGCCTTCGGCCCCGGCCAGTTCCGCTTCCCCTTCGTGAAGCCGGGACGCTACCAGTTCAAGGTCACCCCGCCCAACGGCTATCGCTACCCCTCCGCCGCCAGCAACAGCGCCCTCGCCAAGCTGCCGGGCGGCCCCTTCGTGGTGGTGGACGGCTCCCGGGGGCTCACCTTCACCATCGATCCCGGCCCCGAGCTGAGGATCGACCTGCCGGTCGACCCGGTGTTCGGCAAGCTCTGGCTGCAGAAGTCGGCAGGCAAGTCGCAGGCGGCCATCGGCGACACCGTCCCCTTCCAGATCACCGTGCAGAACAGCCAGACCGAGGATTCGCTGCCGGTCACCGGCCTCAAGGTGGTGGACCAGCTGCCGCCGGGCTTTAGCTACATGAAGGGGACCACCAGGCTTAACGGCAGCCTCAACACGCCGCTCCCCGACCCGGCGGTCTCGGCGGACGGGCGCACGCTCACCTTCACCCTGCCGGATCTCCCGGCCAAGGCGATGGCCACCTTCAGCTACGTCACCATGATCTCGGCCGGCGCCCAGCTGGGGACCGCCACCAACTCGGCGGCGGCCGGCAACGGCGCCATCACCTCCAACCTGGCCACCGCCACCGTGGAGGTCCGCTCCGACTTCCTCTCCACCCGCAGCATCATCATGGGGAGGGTCTACAGCGGCAACTGCTCGGACAAGGGGGGGAGCGAGGACCAGGGGGTGGCCGGGGCGCGCATCTACCTGGAGGACGGTACCTTCGTGGAGACCGACAAGAAGGGCATGTTCCACCTGGAGGGGGTCACCCCCACCACCCACGTGGTCCAGCTCGACCTCGACTCGCTCCCCGAGGGGTACCAGGCGACCCCCTGCGAACAGAACAGCCGCTTCGCCGGACGCGCCTATTCGCAGTTCGTGGAGCTGCAGGCGGGCACCATGTGGCGGGCGGACTTCCACGTCTCCCGCTCCAGCCAGCGCGCCGCCGACGGCCAGCACGACGAGGAGGCCTACGCGGCTGCCCATCGCGCCGAGATCGAGGCGGCCGACGCCAAGCTGAAGGCCGAGCTCGCCCAGGCCCGCCGCGCCCAGAGCGAGGACGGCAGCGGCGAGGGTGCCGAGAGCGTGGAGAATACCCAGGTGGTCCCGGTCAAGATCGAGCTCAAGAGCAGGCTGGATGGGAAGGTGGTGGTGTACGAGGTGGAGCTTGCCGGCGGCGCCGAGCCGCTCAGCAACCGTAAGCTGAAGATCACCCTCCCGGCTGGCGTCGCCTACTTCGCCGGCAGCAGCACCCTGGACGGCCAGCACCTCCCGGACCCCCAGCAGGACGGCCAGCAGCTGACCTACTCGCTGGGCGACAGCAAAGAGGAGTGGAAAAAGCTGGTCAGCTTCAAGGTATCCCCGCAGGGGGGGGACGAGGACGACGTGCTGGAGACCCGCGCCCAGCTGGAGTTCGACACCGCCTCGGGCAGCGGGCTCTCCACCCCCGAGGTGGACAACGCCCTCACCATCTCCAAGGACGAGGGGACCATCCAGCTGCCGGAGATCGTTCTGCACCCGCACTTCCCGAGCTTCGGCGCCGAGCTTTCCGAGGCGGACAAGAAGCTCTTGGACGAGATCGCCGTCAAGCTGCAGGCCAAACACGTCACCGAACTGAAGGTGGTGGGGCACACCGACAACGTGCGGATCGCCCCGCGCGCCAGGAAGATCTTCCGGGACAACATCGAGTTATCGCGCGCGCGCGCGAGGACCGTGATCCGCTACCTGGTCGACAGGCTGCACCCGCCCCCCTCGGTGGTGGACTACTCGGGCCGCGGCGAGAGCGAGCCGATCGCCTCCAACAAGACCGAGGAGGGGCGCGCCCTGAACCGCCGGGTGGAGATCCTGCTGAAGGCCGCCCGTTCCTGGAGCAACCAGAAGCTGGAGCTGGTGAAGGCCGAAAGCGGCCCGCAGCAGGTGGAGATCCCGCTCACCCCGCACAAGAGCGAGCAGGCCGCCGCGGCGGAGGTGCAAAAGGAAGCGGACGCCAAGGAGAAGGCAAAGGAGGAGGCCGAGGGGTCCGACCAGCCGGCGGTGAAGGAGCAGCCGGGCATCCTGAGCCCGCCCCAGGGCTCCACCCTGATCTTCCCGATCAACAGCGTCCGGATCTGCCTCCCTTCCGAGCTGACCCCGCGCCTCACCGTGGACGGGCACCTGGTGCCGGCCGACCGGATCGGCTTCACCCTGAAGGACGCCAAGAGCGGCAAGACCATCTACAGCTACATCGGGGTGGACTTCGGCCAGCGCGGCGAAAGGGTCGCCCTGCTGGAAGGGGTCGACCCCTTCGGAGTGGCCCGCTTCAGCCAGAGCGTCAAGGTGATCCGCTCGGGCGCCGTCGCCACCATCCTGGTGAAATCCGCCGACGGGAACGTGGCCGACGGCAAGACGCCGGTCAGGCTCCAGCTCCAGTTCCTGGACTCCGCCGGCAATGCGATCCCGGCCGCCGCCGACCTGCAGGTGCTGGACGGTACCCTGAAGCCGGTCAAGAGCGAGGAGCAGGGCCTGCTCACCACCAACACGGCCAGCAGCGCCTCCCCCCTGGCGGCGGCCGCCCTCTCCGCCAACGGCAGCGGCAACGGCCAGGGTGACGCGCTGCACGTCAACCAGTCGGGTGTCGCCCTCTTCCAGCCGGTCTCCAAGAGCGGCCTGTACCGGATGGTGCTGGGGATCAACGGCGTGAAGGTGGAGGCCGAGACCTACGTGAAGCCGGCCATGCGCGACTGGATCCTGGTCGGCCTCGCCGAGGGGACCGCGGGCTACAGCGCCATCTCCGGCCACATGGAGAGCGCCCAGAGTGCCGGGGTGGACGACAACCTCTACCGTGACGGCCGGCTCGCCTTCTACACCAAGGGGACCATCAAGGGGGAGTGGCTGTTGACCGCCTCCTTCGACTCCGCCAAGAAGGAAGGCGCGACCGGCAACGGGCTGTTCCAGACCATCGATCCCAACACCTACTACACCCTGTACGGCGACGCGAGCCAGCAGCAGTATGACGCCGCCAGCGTCAAGAAGCTCTACCTGAAGATCGAGCGTGAGCAGTTCTACGCCATGTTCGGCGACTTCAACACCGACCTCACGGTGACCGAGCTCTCCCGCTACAGCCGGCGGATGAACGGGGTGAAGACCGAGTACCACGGCAAGAACCTGGAGGTCTCCGCCTTCGGCAGCGAGAACGGCCAGGCCTACGTGAAGGACGAGATCCAGGGCAACGGCACCTCCGGCCTCTACAAGCTCTCCCGCCGCAACATCCTCTTGAACACCGACAAGGTGACCTTGCAGGTGCGGGACCGCTTCCGCTCCGAGGTGGTGATCTCCTCGCAGGAGCTGACCCGCTTCGCCGACTACAGCATCGACTACAGCTCGGGTACCCTGCTCTTCAAGGAGCCGATCTACAGCCGCGACTCCAACTTCAACCCGATCTACATCGTGGCCGAGTACGAGATCGCCGACGCCGGCACCGGCGCGCTCACCTACGGCGGCCGGGCCGGCGTGAAGCTCCTCGACCAGCAGCTCAGGGCGGGGGTCACCTACCTGCACGAGGGCGAGGTGACCGGCAACGGGAACAGCGTGGGGGTCGACACCACCCTGAAGATCGGCACCGGCACCGTGGTCAGGCTGGAGGCGGCCCACAGCGACTCCACCGTGGCCGTGGTGAACACCGGCGGGACCAACGGGGCCAACACCACGAGCTCCGCCGGCGGCGGCTCCACCAGCGGCAACGCCTACCTTGCGGAGGTCTCCCAGAAGAGCGCCAAGCTCGACGCGCGCATCTACTACCGCGAGATCGACCAGGGCTTCGGCCTGGGCCAGCAGCAGGCAAGCGAGGTGGGGACCCGCAAGTACGGCCTGGATGCCGCCTACAAGCTCTCCGACCAGCTGACCGTGAGCGGCACCGCCAACCACCAGTACACCATGGCGACCGGCGCCGAAGGTGACCGCCTGGAAGGGAAGGCGACCTACACCTCCGGCATTTACAGCTCCAGCCTCGGGGTCCGTTACGCGAACGACGTCACCTCCGACGGCGCCAGCAAGACCTCCACCCAGCTGACCGCCAGCACGAGCGCAGCACTGCTGGACAAGAAGCTGATCCTGAAGCTCGACCGCGACCAGTCCATCGCCGGCAACAACGTGGCCGACTACCCGACCCGCACCACGCTGGGGGCCGAGTACAAGTTGTCCCCCAAGGTGAGCTTCTTCGCCGCGCAGGAGTTCACCCAGGGGGGGAGCACCGAGGGTAACGCCACCCGGGCGGGCTTCAAGAGCAACCCCTGGGAGGGTGGTGCCGTGAACAGCTCGCTGGAGAGGGACATGACCGAGAACGGTAGCCGCGCCTTCGCGCTCTTCGGCCTGAAGCAGACCTTCAAGCTGAACGAGCACTGGAGCGTGGACGCGGGGCTCGACCGCAACCAGACCATCAAGGCCAGCTACCGCCTGGACAACAACGCGCCGCCGGCCTCCGGCAACCAGGACTTCACCGCCGTCTCGCTGGGAGCCGACTACAAGCAGAAGCTCTGGAGCTGGAACGGCCGGGGCGAGTACAGGAACTCCGAGACGGACAACAAGTGGGGGGTGCTGAGCTCGGTGCTGGGCGAGCCCGCCCCGGGATGGGGATGGTCGGCGAGGCTGCAGCTGTTCGACACCACCGGCAGCGGCCAGACCACGGTGAACGGCGACCTGAGGCTCGGCCTGGTGCACCGGCCGCTGGCCAGCCAGTGGATCCTCTTGGACCGCCTCGACCTCATCTACGACAAGCAGACCGGCACCACCGACGCCGACAACCGGCGCATCGTCAACAACCTGAACGCGAACTACAGGCCCAACGCCAAGCTGCAGCTCTCCCTGCAGTACGGCGCCAAGTACGTGCTGGAAACCTGCAACGGCGCGGAGGTCTCCGGCTACACCGACCTGATCGGGGTGGAGGGGCGCTACGACCTGACCGCCAAGTGGGACGTGGGGGTGGCGAGCTCGGTGCTGCACACCTGGGCCACCGGCCAGCTCGCCGACAGCGTCGGGGTCTCGGTCGGCTACAACCTGATGGAAAACGCCTGGCTGAGCCTCGGCTACAATGTGGCCGGCTTCTACGACAAGGACTTCTCGGCGGCGAACTTCACCGCCCAGGGACCCTACGTCAGGTTCCGCTTCAAGTTCGACCAGAACTCGGTGAAGGAGGCGATGAAGGCGCTCAACCAGTAAGGTCGGTATCTGTGAAATTCAGTTGGGGACGTCGGAGTGAGGGGTTAGCAGGGGGGCGTGGGATAACGAAGGAGACTACGGTTGAGGGTGAAGCAAAGGTCGGCTCTCTCTTGAAGTGGTCGTCCAGCACCGGTACGACAGATGCTCAGCGATCATCACCGTCGAGGCCCCTCACGCGACGCGGCTTTGGCCATCGAACACGGGCATGGGATGGTCAGGCTCAGGAGTGGGCGGGATCCAGCTTGATCAGCTTCTTCTGCACCGCCTCGTAGATCGCCTGGGAGCGGGAGTTCACGTGCAGCTTGGTGTAGATCTTCTTGATGTGGGTGTGGACGGTGTGCGGGCTGATGCAGAGGTTGTCGGCGATCTGCCCGAAGTTGAAGCCGCGGTACAAAAGCTCCAGGATGTTGGTCTCCCGGCTGGAGAGCGGCGAGATGATCTCCTGGAGTTCCTGGCTGACCTGCGGTCCCTGGAATTCCCTGAGCACCTTGCGGGCGATGGAGGGGGACATGGGGGAGCCGCCGTCCCCGATCTCGTCCAGGGCGGCGATCAGCTGCTCGGCGCTGGCTCCCTTCAGGATGTAGCCGGTGGCGCCCGCCTTGAGGGAGGCGAAGACGGTCTCGTCCTCCTCCGAGACGGTGAAGATCAGGATGTCGACGTCGGGGGAGGCCACCTTGATGGCACGCACCGCCTGGTCGTAGGAGATGCCGGGCAGGCAGAGGTCCAGGATCACCAGGTCGACGTAGTTGTGCGCCATGAAGCTCAGGGCCTCCTCGGCGGACTCCACCGCGGCGACCACCCGGTATTCCTCGTGCCCGTGCAGCAGGCCGACCAGCATGGCCCTGGCTACCTTGGTATCCTCGACGATTACAATGTCCATGCGAACCTCGACGTCCCGGAGAAGTGGTGGAGCGATGGCAGCCAAAGGGGCTGCGCTATCCGACTTCACCGATAAGGGGGATCAATTTTCGCAATACTAGATCAATTGCCGTGCCGGTAGCAAACAAAATCTCGGCAGCGCCCCCTAGTCGGCCAGCGCCTCCTTGATCTTTTCGTTGAGGGAGTGCAGGTCGAAGGGCTTCTGGATGAAGTGACGCCCCTCGTCCATCACGCCGCGCTGGGCCACCAGGTCCGAGGTGTAGCCGGACATGAACAGCACCTTCATGCCCGGGGAAAAGGTCAGTATCTCGTCCACCATCTCCTTGCCGTTCATCCCCGGCATCACCACATCGGTCAGCACCAGGTCGATGCGGGACTCCCCTTTCCGGCAGATCTCGATGGCGTCCTCGGGGGACCTGGTCTGGATCACCGTGTAGCCGATCTCGGCCAGCATCTGCGAGGCCATCTCGCGCACCAGCGGGTCGTCCTCCACCAGCAGCACGTTGCCGGAACCGGACATGGTGGTCTCCGGCGCCAGCTCTTCGGCCTCCACCTCGCCCTGCGACTTGGGGAAATGGATCCGGAAGCTGGTGCCGTGGCCGGGCTCGCTGTAGACCGTCACGAAGCCGTTGTTCTGCCTGACGATGCCGTACACGGTGGCCAGCCCCAGGCCGGTCCCCTTCCCCACCCCCTTGGTGGTGAAGAAGGGCTCGAAGATGTGGGCAAGGGTGTCGCGGTCCATGCCGGTGCCGCTGTCGGAGACCGTCAGCTGGACGTAGTCGCCGGGGCGGGCGTCGAGGTGGTACTTGCAATAGGTATGGTCGATGTGGACGTTGGCGGTCTCGATGGCGAGCTGCCCACCCCCCGGCATGGCATCCCGCGCGTTCACCGCCAGGTTGACCAGGATCTGGTCCAGTTGCGACGGGTCCGCCTCGATCGCCCACAGGCCGGGCGCCGGCTTGAAGGTGAGGTTGATGTCCTCGCCGATCAGCCGCCCCAGGGTGTTCTGGGTCTCGACCACCTTGGCGTTCAGGTTCACCTTCTTGAGTGAGATCAGCTCCTTCCTGGAGAAGGCCAAGAGCTGTCGGGTGATCTCGCTGGAGCGCTCGGCGGCCCGCGAGATCTGGTTGAGGAACTGCCAGAGCTGGTCCCCCTCGGTCACCTTGAGCATGGCGAGCTGGGCGCAGCCGATGATGACGCTCAGCATGTTGTTGAAATCGTGGGCCACCCCCCCCGCCAGCCGCCCCACCGACTCCATCTTCTGCGACTGCAGCAACTGCGCCTCCAGCTGCTTGCGCTCGGTGATGTCCTCCTTGATGGCGAGGTAGTGGGTGATCACCCCTTCCCGGTTCTTGATGGGGGAGATGGTGGCGCGCTCCGAGAAGAGCTCGCCGTTTTTCTTCCGGTTGACGAATTCCCCCTCCCAGATGTTGCCGCTCTTCAGCGTCTCCCACAGCTTCCGGTACATCTCGGGAGGGTTGTGCTCCGACTTCAGGAAGGCGAGGGTCTTGCCGATCACCTCCCGCCTGCCGTAGCCGGTCAGTTGCTCGAACTTGGGGTTCACGAACTCGATCAGGCCGCGGGTGTCGGTGATCACGATGGTGACCGGGCTCTGCTCCACCGCCAGGGAGAGCTTGGAGAGCGCCTCCTCGATCTCCTTCTGGCGGGTGATGTTCTGCATGGTGCCATCGATGTGGGTGAGCTTGCCCTGTTCGTCGAACAAGGGGTGGCCGCTCATGCGGATCCACTGGATGCTCCCGTCGCGGCAGCGCAGGCGCGCCTCGAAGTCCTTCACCTCCTGCCCGCTCTTCAAAAGCGCCAGGAACCGGTCCCGCCGCTCCGGGTCGACGTAGAGCTGGTTGCGGATGTCGGTGATGGAGTCGATCACCTCCTGAGGCGAGCCGTAGCCGAGGATGGCCGCGATGGCCGGGTTGCAGCTTAGGAAACGTCCCTCCGGCGTGGTCTGGTAGATCCCCTCGATGGAATTCTCGAAGATGCCCCGGTACTTCTGCTGCGCGAGCCTCTCCTGCTCCAGGGCCCTCTCCATGCTGGCGTAGAGGAGCTGGTTCTCGATGGTGGAGGAGAGCAGCCCCACCAGGTTCCCCACCCCCGGCAGCGAGGCGGAGGGGGTGACCCTGCGATAGAAGGAGGCGTTCTCGGCCGAGTTTCCCAGCACCAGCACCGCGAAGGGTGCGAGCTCTGGCCCCAGGCGGTAGAGGAGGAACTCCTCCATCTGCACCTTCTGCCGGAAGGCTGCCAGCTCGGCGTCGTCGCACCCTGCCCAGCAGATGCGGAACTCCTCGCCGGCGAAGAGCGGCTCGAGGAGCGGGGATTCGGCGGGGATGACCAGTTGGCAGACCGCTTCCCTGACCGGCTCGTCGTAGTAGCCGTCCAACGCGCAGACGGCGTAGTTCTCCGAGGAAGGGGAGCGCCTGAGGAAGATGACCCGCTCGTAGCCGAGCGTCTCGATCACGTAGGAGCAGGCCTGCGACAGGACCGCCGGCAGGTCGAAGGAGCCGTTCAGCCTCTTGTTCAGCTCGTAGAGCTCCTGGTACTCCTTGAGCTGGGCGTCCAGCTGTTCCTGGTAGGCGTAGAGCTTTCCCTCCGCCTGGACCAGGCGCTTTACCTGCTGGGAGAGGTTTTCCTTTTCGAGGCGCAGCGCTGCCAGCTCCTTTTGGAGCGAGAGCACCTGGTCCTTTGGCTGGTGGGTCATAGCGGCGTCCAATGGGAGGGTGTTGTGGACCATTATAAAGCACCCCCCAGATCCTGGATAGCCATAATCGTAGAAAAAGCGGGAGGTTGGCAAAGTCTAACGGGACGGAAGTGAATTTTTAGGTTGACAAGGAAGGCGAAAAAAGTTAAATACGAAGCTTCCCGAGAAACACCACCGGAATGTAGCGCAGCCTGGTAGCGCACCTGCTTCGGGAGCAGGGGGTCGGAGGTTCGAATCCTCTCATTCCGACCATTTAAAACAAGGGGTTACGGCCAAAACCGTAACCCTTTTTGTTTTGTCTCCGGTCCTTCTCCGGTCCACAGCCCAACTTTCCTTGAACCGCATAGCTTCTTTTTCCTCAAAACTCGGGGCGGCCATCCGCTACCCCTGCCCGCGTCTCCGCTACCCTTCCGACAAATTCCCGTTGCCAGGCATGCAGCGAAAGAGTGAATCCTTCCTCCGGTCTCTCACTAGCGTATCCAGTGAGACCCCGGACAATTGTGCGGGAGGCACGGCTCGCTCCGAAAGGTGTTTCCTCTTGACATGCTGCACAAATCACTTTACTGTAATTTACACATAGACGATAATCGCTTTTACCTGTAGAGAGCGGAGGTTTCCGATGTTGGCCACGATTTTTTGGACAGTAACCACCGTGGCGGTGCTGGTATCCTGGTGGCGGGATTCGGACCTGACCAAGAAGGCGCTCCAGACCAGCTGGCGGTCGCTTATGGCGTTGGTTCCGAAAGTGCTGGGGATGATCGCCTTGGTCGGCCTGGTGCTGGCGCTGGTCCCACAGGAGGTGTTGACCCGGTTGTTCACCTTTAAAGGGGTAGGTGGCTTTGCCTTGGTTTCGCTGGTCGGCGCCGTCGTCACCATGCCCGCGCCGATCGCCTTTCCGCTTGCCGGCTCGCTGCTGGGGATGGGAGCAGCGCCTGCCGCTCTGGCCGCCTTCATCACCACGCTGACCATGGTCGGCATCGTTTCGGCGCCAATTGAGGTTTCCTACTTCGGGGTTAGGTTTACCCTACTCCGCCAATCCCTGAGTTTTGTCGCCGCGATCCTGATTGGTCTGCTCATGGGGGTGTTTCTATGATGACAGTTCACCTGAAACAATACCGGCTGTTCCTGGTCCTCCTGGCAGTCAACCTGGGGCTGGTGCTCTGGCAGCCCGCCCTGGCTAGGCATTCGGTGACCAACTCTCTAAAGTTCCTGACTGAAGTTCTGCTGGTCCTTCCGCCGGTCATGGTAGCCATGGGACTGCTCGATGCATGGGTGCCCCGGGCCTTGGTGGAAGCCCACCTCGGACCGGGGACTGGGCTGCGCGGCGCCCTTTTTGCCATCCTGCTTGGGACCGCCGCCGCCGGACCGATCTATGCCGCGTTCCCCATTGCGCTTTCCTTGAAAAACAAGGGAGCCCAGTTGGGGAACCTGGTTATCTTCCTAGGGACTTGGGCCAGCATTAAAATCCCCATGATCATCATGGAAAGCAGCTTCATGGGACTGCGCTTCGCCCTGTTACGGCTGGCGTTCACCGTGCCGTGCGTCCTGGTCGGCGGTTACCTGATGGAAAAGATGATGCACGGAGAAGTCATTCTTGAAAATGATCGTTCCGGCTTGACGGAGGAGGCAGTATGAGCTCGAAGGGAAGACAGCACTACCGGCACCTCCCCGCGTTCATCCTGTTGGCGCTTGCGGAAAATCCGGTGCACGGCAGCGCTATCCACACCCTGTTGATGGAACGTATGGGGCTGTCCCGGCCGGACAGCGGGGCCATCTACCGCACCCTGCAACAACTGGAACAGGATGGCGAGGTCGTCTTTGAATGGGATACCAGCGGGAGCGGGCCGGCGCGAAAGGTCTACCGTCTCACTCCAGCGGGGTGGGAAAAGCTGGCGCAGTGGCGAGAGGACATCGAGATGCGGCTGGCCAACCTTCAGAACTTCCTGAAAATTTACGCAGCGTTGAATACGCGGTAAAGCTCCACTCTTTGTGCCGGTCCTGGCCCTCCTGGTCCCGCCAACATCAGGAGTAGAATTGCTGAGGCGGAGTACGCAGGAGCTCGCCGAGTCGTTGAAAAAAACGGCAAAAAATAAACGCTCACCGGTGCATCGAGGCATGCGGCATGTAGTCGGTATGGCAGACATAGCAGTTCCAGAGCCAGTAACCGTCTCCCTGTAACTGGCGCGGAATCAGGTTATCGGCGGCGTTGGTCGACGGGTACTCGGCATGGGTGCTGTTGTGGCAGGCCTCGCAGTAGAGTTTCCCGTTCATGCTGCCTTCGGGTGCATTGTTGAATACCGAGTTCCGGTAGAGAACGCCGGTGTTCTCCTGGTACCTTTTGCCGTGGCAGCCGCCGCATTGCGGTTCGTCCAGCCAGGGGCGACGCCCGTTCTGAAGTGAAGCGGTCATCGCGTAGAGGTCGCCGTGGCAGTCGCTGCAGGTCTGACCGGCGTGATACATGACGCCACGCAGGCAGTTGGTGTTGGGACCCGGATGGCAGTTGTAACAGGCGGAATTGCTGCCGGGGGTCGGGCTGACGTTGCCCTTGTGGTAGCCATGCATCGCAAGGGAGAGGCTCTTCACCCCCACCTTTCCAGGGAGCCCCAGGGCGTTATCCGCGTGACATTCGGCGCAGAGGTGGAGAACACCGTTGGCCTGGTCCGCAGCCAGCGAGGTGCCGCTTAGCTTGTCATGCGACTTGAGGATATTGAGAAAGGTATCCGTCGAGCCGTGACAGTTGCTGCAATCGAGTTCGGTGGATACCGGTGCCACCACGGCGGTGGAGGCAAGCACGACCCCGGTGGCACTGTCGGTAGCGGTGATGGTGGCGGTCCCGTAGGGATCCCAGGTGCCATCGTCGTCGTAGGGGGTGATCGGAATCCCCACTGCCTGGAAGCCGAGGTTGTTGGCGTCGAGCGACATGGTGCCGGCAAGCCGCGTGCCGGTTATGCCGACGTTGGGAGCCACGTTCCAGCCATACCTGGCTGCGTAGCTCCAGAAATTGGTATGAAGGGTGGAGTCGGTCTTCTTCGGGAAGCTGTAGCTTACGGTAACCCCTTCGGTAACGACGCCGGAGCCGCGCTTGATCACCTGGGCGTGCAGGGTGTTAAAGGGCGGGAGGATGCAGAAGTAGGAGTAATCGTCCTGCGCGCAGTGCATCCCGAGGTCGTTCCAGGCGACGATGATGTAATCCATCCCCGCCGCCGGGATCCACTGCGAACTGTTCGCCCCCGTGTAGTTGACATAGGCTGCGTGCGCCCTGTTGAGGGCGAGGTTGAACACCGTGTTGCTGCCGGCGGTTATCGAGCAGACCCGGGAACTGGTCTGGTAACCGGCGGCAGAGATGATGAGAGTGTATTTCCCGGCCGGCCTGGCCAGGGCGAAAGAGCCGTTGGCGCCAGTGACCGCGGTTCCAATGCCGTCACTGATGGTGACTCCGGCAACGGGCGCACCAGTCGCGATGTCAGTGACAACTCCGGTCGCCGTTCCGGAGGACCCGGCAACACCGCCCCCGCCTCCGCCGCAAGCAGCCAGGGCAATGGCGAGAATGATGATCCCCAGCACACACGGAAGCCCCCTGCCGATTTCCCTTGCCATACCGACTCCTTTCGCCGTTTGATTCAGCAAGTCTGTCAGACGAGGTGGCGGTGTCAAGCATGCTAATGAATTTCGGGGGGAAGGGATTCTAATGATGATCCAATCTGCAGGGTGAGCTCCTGTCAAGGCGGGGAAAGATCGCGTGGGGGCGGGACGCCCATGCAATTCATGCGTTTCTGCCTGACGCGCCACTTCTTGCTGACGACCATCTTGCCCCCCTTCGCCGCCCGAGGCCCGGTCTTGTCAACCTCCGGATGTTCTTCGGTGAGCACGCCCCTCCGCATTTCCACGCCGAATATGGCGAGTTCAAGGCGAGCGTCGGAATTCGCGAACTGAGCCATCCTCGATGGGGCGCTGCCCAAGCGGGCCGAGGGATTGGTGCTCGATTGGGCAGGAGCAGGGGGACGTACCTGAGTTACTTGAGTTGCTTTAGGGCGAACATCTCAGTTAGGATCGGTTTATCAGCAAAAAGCGCCTCCCCTCTTCGGGCTGCCAATACGACACCAGAGTCTGTGATGTGGAGCTTCTTGACGAGGTCGATACCGTGGTAGCCGAAACGCCTTGTAGCAAGATAGCAGATTACACCTCTGGCTTCTGAGATACGCTTTGCGCCGTTCTCCGGTCCCGTTCCGGTCCGCTCTGTTCGTGTTTGCCTTCCCTGCTCGCCGCAAAAACTCGAAACCGCCATCCTTTCCTTGCCTCGCGCTAAATCGATCCCTTATTTTTCACCAACTTGAGCTCCTACCCACCCTCTACCCCTTCGACTGCATGGCCTCCCATTGCTAGTGCGCTGGCTTCGGGAGCAGGGGGGCGGAGGTTCGAATCCTCTCATTCCGACCATTTAAAAGAAGGCCGCTGGCATCTGCCAGGGGCCTTCGTCGTTTCCGCTCCACGGCTAACGCTCACCGGGGAACAACTCTGGGGTCGGGTTCGACTTTTGGATGTTTGTGTCGGAGCAAGAGTGGAAGAAAGACCAGATATCGAACCCAGGCCGTCCTTGAGCCTTTCGAGGAACTCTCGCGGAAGGGGAGAACCGGAAGCATGTCGCCCTTGTCCCCGTTGCCTGCTTTCGCCCCTGCGGTTTTGGCGCTGGCGGGATCAGAAGACAGCGCCCTGCAGGCTTCCCTTCTGGGATCAAACGTGCTAAATTTTGCTGCAACGTCGTGTAAAGGCTATGATAACTCACCGCATCAAATCCAGTCCGCAGATCCTGGTCGTTTTCCTGGTCGCCCTGAGCCTCCTGTCGGCAGGGGTGCGTGTCCCGGACCTGTCAGGCCCCCACCGCCCCAAAGCAACCCAGCGGGTAGTAGTCCAAAACCACCATGCGTCTCTCTACAAATGCCTGAAGGAGCAAAACGACTTTGTGTCGGTTGTGCCGAGGCTTGTACCGGTAAGAAACACCGTCTCCTACCGCATCTCCGACGTCGTCTCCCCGCTCTATACCTCCCCGGCATCTCCCTGTACCCTCGGCCGTTCCCCCCCCGCACCGAAAAGCTAGCCATCGATTACGGATTTCGTCTCACCGGCACGGCATTGCTGACTGGTGATTGATGATGCAGGATGCTGTCCCGGAACGCCCTTTCGGAGTGAGCGGCGGCTCTCGGCCCATCGTCCCGGCATCGTGTGCAGGAAGGCTGGCGCCGATGTTCCCGCTTTAGCTCTTCTGCGTTCCGCGCTGCTGTACTGCCGTCGCCGGCAGGGGGGATTCAAATGAAGTTTTTCGCAACAATCCTACTGGCTGCCCTACTTTCGGGAGCCCAGACCCGCTGTTATGCCGTTAGCTGTAACTGCAATGACTGGATAGAAAGACAGGGGTATTGCGTCGACTATGTAAAGGAACGCATCCCCACCTTCCCCGTTCCTACCAAGGACGACATGCCCGCACTGCAAAACACCGGCGTTGACAACATCACGGAGGGGGATGTCGCCATATTCACCATCAAGAACTACTGGCACGTCGCCTACGTGGAAAAGGTGCACCGCGACCAGCATGGAGATGCCACCGCGATAGACGTAAGCGAGATGAATTTCGGAGATACCGTTTCCTTCCCGGAGTTCAGAGCGAAGTGGCAGGCCAAAAGCAAGGCTGAATGGAGCAGGGCGTTGTGTTGCGGTGTAACCGAAAACTACGACCGGATAACCTTTCGGGAAGATATCCCTCTGAGCACGGTCAAGCAGGTATGGTCTCCGGATGATGTCCCAAGCGATGCCCGCCGGCACCCTTTCAAGGAGGCGGTCGATAAAATCAAGGAAGTGGTCAATCGGCTGATGGATCTTACCGAAAGAGAGCTTTAACGCCCCACTGAAGTTCCCGTCGTTGAATCATCGCGGGAGGTGGCAAGAATGGAGCGGGTCCCTTCGAGATCCATGCCGGCTCTGCGCGATGATCACACCCTAAACTGTGAAGCGGCAGACGGGTCAACGATTTTTTTCTGCTCTATACGGCCGAGAAGATGCTGGCTATCAGACTCTTGATCAAAGGATCCTGGCCCCGTTTCCCGTTCACCACGATCGACCGCAGACGGTTGCTGGCAAATCCATCGACCATGTGTTCGCGCAAGGTCCCCTTTTCCAGTTGCTCATCTACCATGCTGCGAGAGACGAATGCGACGCCGTTGCCCGACAGCACGGACTGGATGGTCAGGTGCAGATCGTCATACACGATGGTGCCATTGAAGTCTTCGAGGCTTTTCCCGAAGCGGGAGAGGTTTGACTCCAGCAGATGTCGCGAACTGCATCCGTCGCGCCGGGCGATGAGGCGGTGACAGGTAAGGTCCTGGAGTCGGACGTCCTTCCCTGGAATCTGCAGTGCCGGCGCCGAGATGAATATGAGCTCGTCGGCCGGCAGTTGGTATACTTCCGCGCCTGCCGCTTGCACGTTTTCACAGTGTTCGATAACAGCCAGGTCAAAATCGTTGGCCAGTACCCCTTTCAGGGACCGCTCCGGCGTGTTGAGCATGAACTTCAGGTCCACCCCTTCCGAATAGCAGAGAAAGAACCTGTTGAGAACATGGGGAAGATACACGATGCCGAAGGTCGGGGTGCAGCACAACGAGATCCCCGGTTTCCGCCCCAGATTCTGCAATTCCTTTTTCAAGGAGTGCTCGATGGCGAGGATCTGCTCCGCCGCTTTCAGCACCGCCTCGCCCGCATCGGTTGGCTGCAGCACGGTGCCGGAGCGGTCGAGCAGGGGCAGGCCGAACTGCTCCTCGATCGCCTTGATGCGCTGCGACACCGCCGATTGGGTTATGTAGAGCTCTTCTGCCGCCTTGGAAAAACTGCCTGTGCTCAGCACCATGCTCAACGTTTTCAAATACCTGGTGTCCATCTCCCCCCCTGCCTGCCTAGCTCTTTTCCAGTCGCCCGGCTCCCGTCACCTGCCGAGGCTCCTCACCGCGACGCCCGATCCCCAGGCCAAGGATTATACTACGGCCACAGCGGCCAGTCCATAAGAATGCCTTATGGGTAGATAAGAATTATTCACTTTATTTCATCTTATCTTGCCTATAGTATTCGAGGCTGCTGCGCTCAATTTATCGCGCAGTTAGCCGCCTTGCCGAAGATCTGCCAACCTCCGGCAGGCTTTTTTTTGCCAATGACACTCTACGAAAAGGGGAGACCAATGAAAGCAAAGCTGATACCACTGTTCGCTCTGGCGACTTTCACCATGTCAGCCTTGGCAACCGCTGCCACGGCACCAGACCATGCGCGCTTCATCTCCGGGCCGTTTAACGACGGGCCTTCGGTGACCAAACGCTGCCTGGAGTGCCACCAGAAGGAAGCCGCCTCCTTCATGACCTCTTCTCACTGGACCTGGGCCAGGAAACAGAGCGTCAACGGCAAAGAGGTCGAACTGGGGAAGAAGAACGCCATCAACAACTTCTGCATAGCCCTTCCCTCCAACTGGGCCCGCTGTACCAGTTGTCATGCAGGCTACGGCTGGAAGGACGGCTCCTTCGACTTCCAAAAGGCGGAGAACATCGATTGCCTGGTCTGCCATGACACCACCGGCACCTACCGGAAATTTCCTGCCGGCGCGGGACACCCGGTGTATCCGGGAGAGAAGAAGGAATTCCCCAAAGGGAAGGCGTGGGAACCGGTCGACCTGGTAAAGGTGGCGCAGTCGGTGGGGAAACCGAGCAGAACCACCTGCGGAGCCTGCCACTTCTACGGCGGCGGAGGCGACCATATCAAGCATGGCGACCTCGACTCCACCCTCGCCAAGCCGACCCCCGAGATCGATGTGCACATGGGGGGCAAGCCCAACATGTCCTGCGAATCCTGCCACAAAGGGGGCGGCCATACCATAAAAGGTGAAGCGGCATCGGTCTCGGTAGGCTCAGCGGAGCGCACCATGAGCTGCAACGACTGCCATAGCGGCAAGATCCACCGGAGCGCCGTCTTGGACAGGCATGCCGCCAAGGTCGCCTGCCAGACCTGCCACATCCCGACCTTTGCCAAGGCCAAGCCGACCAAGGTCTGGTGGGATTGGTCCAGGGCAGGAAAGGATGTGAAGCCCGAGGAGATCAAAAAGGACCAGTATGGCGAGAAGCTCTATGACAAGATGAAGGGGGACTTCGCCTGGCAAAAGGAGGTCACCCCTACCTATTTCTGGTACAACGGCAGCGTCGACCGACTGCTGATCGGGGACAAGATCGATCCGACCGCGGTGGTGAAGCTGTCTTCGGCGAAGGGAAATCGTAACGACCCCCAGGCGAAGATCTTCCCGTTCAAGGTGATGCGCGGCAAGCAACCCTACGACAGCGGCAACAACACCATGGCGGTGCCCAACGTGTTCGGCCCGCCGTCCAGCGAGACGGCTTACTGGGTAAAGTATGACTGGGACAAGGCGATCACGGCGGGAATGAAGGCCGCGGGGCAACCCTACAGCGGCAAATTCGGGTGGGTAGAGACCTCCATGGTCTGGCCGGTCAACCACATGGTGG
>NZ_DATFBA010000202.1:0-5468 GCF_035254065.1 Geomonas sp. | reverse complement strand
CAGATGTACGGCCTGCAGGTCGACGACTCGCCTGCGCCTTCCCGCCACCTCACCGACGGCCTGCAGCTCACCTTCGGGAAACGGACCATCGAGGTCCTGCACACCCCCGGGCACACCCAGGGGGGATGCTGCCTGCTGCTTCGCAACGAGCAGGTCGTGATTACCGGCGATACCCTGTTCGCCGACTCGGTGGGGCGCACCGACCTGCCTGGCGGCTCCCACGAGCAGCTGATTGCCTCCATCAAGGAGAAGCTCATGCCGCTGCCGGACGACACCGTGGTCTGGCCCGGGCACGGACCTTCCTCCACCATCGGCAGGGAGAGGCGCTTGAACCCGTATATCAACGGTTAGGGGGGAGTCTATGCTGAAAGGCAAAGTGATCGTCCTCGGGGTGACCGGGGGGATCGCCGTTTACAAGGCGGTTGAACTGCTGCGGCTCTTGACCAAGGCGGGCGCCCAGGTCCACGTGGTGATGACCCGGGCAGCTATCGAGTTCGTGGCCCCGCTCACCTTCCAGACCCTGTCCGGCAATCCCGTGCACCTGGAGCTCTTCAACCTGATCTCCGAGCAGGAGATCGGTCACATCTCCCTTGCCGAACGGGCTGACCTCTTCCTGATCGCGCCGGCCACCGCCAATTTCGTCGGCAAGGTGGCCGCAGGTCTCGCCGACGATCTGTTGACCACCACCGTGATGGCGACCAAGGCGCCTGTGCTGATCGCCCCCGCCATGAACGTCAACATGTACCACAACCCGATCTACCAGGAGAACGAGGAGCGCCTCAAAAGGCATGGCTACCTCTTCGTCCCTCCGGCCTGCGGGATGCTCGCCTGCGGCTACGAGGGAGAGGGGAAGCTGCCGGACCCCACGGTGATCCTGGAAGAGGCCATCGCCGCACTCACTCCCAAGCGGCTTTCCGGTCGAAGGGTGCTGGTGACCGCCGGTCCCACCCTGGAAGAGATCGATCCGGTCCGCTACATCAGCAACCATTCCTCCGGCAAGATGGGGTACGCCATCGCACGCCAGGCGCGGCTGCGGGGTGCCGAGGTGACGCTGGTCACCGGGCCTACCGCGCTTTCCGTACCATGCGGGGTTAAGGTGATCAGGGTGGAGAGTGCACTACAGATGCGGGATGCGGTGGTCAAAGCGGTTGAAGAGACCGATATCGTCATCAAGGCCGCTGCGGTAGCCGACTACCGGCCGAAGCTACGGGCCGGGATGAAGGTGAAGAAGAACGCCGCGGAACTGGCCATCGAGCTGGAGAAGAACCCTGATATCCTGTCCGAGATCGGCGCCAGGAAGGGGAACCGCGTGCTGGTAGGCTTCGCCGCCGAGACCCAGGATCTCCTTGGCAACGCCAAAAGCAAGCTTGAGAAAAAGAACCTTGACATGGTGGTGGCCAACGACGTCTCCCAGGTGGGGGCGGGCTTCAACGTCGACACCAACATCGTTAAGATGCTCTTCGCGGACGGACGGGTGGAAGAACTGCCGATCATGGGGAAGGACGAGGTGGCTGGGATCATCCTGGACCGGGTGGAGGAGCTTGCGAAAGGGAAGGGGTAGGGACAGCGACCGCCAGAACCAAGTCAACATCCCGAAGCGCTCACGCCGTTCGCCCTGAGCCTGTCGAAGGGCCGCCGTGTAACAGCTGAAGGGCGTGCTTCGACAAGCTCAGCACGAACGGCTATCATCGATCCGCATTTGATGGATCGGTGGTCTCAGGTAGAAAGGATCTGCCCCAGCAGCTCCGGCTCGCAGATGGCCTCCTTCAGCTTCAGCTTCAGCTGGGCCAGCTCGGCGTATGCCTGTGGCTTGGTGATCTTGCCGCTGCGGTACAGAAAACGGAGGTTCTTGCGCACCGCCTCGGCGGCGGCCAGCGCTTTCTCACCGGTGGGATCGGCATGGTAGTAGCGGGAGTTTTCGCCGTTGTTGAGGAAGTCGTAGACGGCCTCCTGGGCGAGCTGCATGTACTCTTCCCGGTCATTTTCGTCCAGCTCATAGCGGGAGTTATCGGACAGCGTCTGCAGGATGCCCTGCCACTTCTCCAGGCGGCTTAACAGCAGGATGGAGTTGAAGATCCGCTTGTTGGTGGTGAACGAAAAGAGGGTGTCGGAGAGGACCTTGCGCAGCAACTCGTCGTTCTGGGCGAAATGCTCCCGCGCCACCTTCTTCCCGGTCTCCCAGATCTCCTTCTCGACGTAGTTCTCGAAGCGCATCTCCCAATAGGCATGCTTCAGGGTCAGCGACGAAAAGCTCCTCATCACCTTGTAGGGGACGAAGTAGTTATGGGCGATGCAGTCGGCCGCCAGGTGGCTCAGGTAGCCGTAGCCGCAGGCCTGCTGGGACTGGTCGTGGGCCCGGTCCAGCACCCGGTGGCCGATCCGCCAGCGGTGGCAGTGTTCGAGGTAGTGGGTGAACTTCTTGCCCAGGATGATGTCGGCGGCGATGGTGCCGTAGAGGAAGTCGTAGGGGTGGCTGCCGATGATGGCAGCTACGGCCGGTTCCAGTGCATTCAGGTTGGAGAGGACGTTCATCCCGAGTTGTAAATGGATTCCCGCCCCCCAGGCGAAGGCTTGCTGAGGGATCGCTATCACGAGCAGCACAGCGGCTGCGACAAGTATGAACATGCCGTTGAGCATAGAGAATGGCCGGTAAAAAGTAAAGGGGTTTGGCATGGTTGAACTGCAGGAGAGAGAGGAGTTGCTCGCCTCGCTGAAGGGGTATCTGGAGGAGCTTAAGGAGAGCGGGGTGGAGGAGCTTCCTGTCGGCACGGGACCTCTGCCGGCAGCTGCAGTCTCTCCTGTCGCGGCTGGCGCCGCCCCTCTTGGTGCGGCAGCTCCGGCGGCAGCTCCAAGCGCTGCACCGGCGGCTGTGGTTAGCCCCGCCGACAGTCCCGCTCCTTCAACTGCTGCAACCGCTTCTTTGCCACACGAGGCCCCGGCACCTTCTCCCGTGGCGACCATCCAGACCTTCGGCAACCCGAGTGCGAGGCTCTTTTTCGTCATCGCCGGCGGCGGGTTCGAGGGGGCTTCCGGTGCCCTCTTGGCGAAGATAGTGGCGGCCATGGGGTTTGCTCCTGAGCAGGTCCTGCTGGCGTCTCTGGATCGTGACATATCCCCATCGGACGCTGCTCTTCGTAAGGCAGTGACAAGCAAGATCGCCGAAGTCGCCCCGGAGGCGGTGGTCGCCCTGGGGGAGAAGGCGGCCCAGTTGATCCTGGAGAGCGCTGCCCCCATCTCCCGCCTGCGCGGCCGGCTGGTCAAGGTGGGAGGCGTTTCCGTCATGGCGACCCTGCATCCGTTTGAGCTCCTCGCCGACGAGGCGCTCAAACGAGAGGTCTGGAACGAGATGAAGAAGGTGATGGCTCACCTCACTCGCACTGTAACCCCTTCCTGAGATTCGCCAGGTTTTGCTCCATCAGGGTGATGAAGCTGGTCCCCTTGTCGAAGTCCTGCTTGCTGATATTGTGCGCCGCGTTCAGCATCAGCACCTCCGCCCCGGTCTCGCGGGCGATCATCTGGGCGGTGGCGGGGGAGAGTAGTTCCTCGCAGTAGACGTATTTTAGTCCGTTGCTTCGGATCGCCTTCACCAGTTCGGCCAGCTTTTGCGGCGTGGGCTCGGCATCCGGGTCCACAGCCTGCGCCGAGATGTAGGTGAGACCGTAACGATGCGCCAGGTAGCCGAAGGCGTAGTGCCCGCCGTGCAGGAAGATCCTCTTCTTGCAATTCGCCAACCCGCTTTTGTACTCCTCGTCCAGCTTCTGCAGTTTCTGCTGGTACTCCTTCGCCCGTGCCTGGTAGTACTCCCTGTTGGCCGGGTCCTTCTTGATCAGTCCGAGCGCTATGTTTTCCACCATCACCTGCGCGTTGGCAAAATCGAGCCAGATGTGCGGGTCCAGCCCGCCGTGGTGGATGTGCCCGTCGTGCCCCTTGTCAGCCTCCCCGTGCTCGTGTTCCTCGCCGGGGCCGGCCTTCACCATCTTGACACCCTTGCTGGTGTCGACCACCTCCGGCTTGGTCGCCACTGACTGCAGAAGCTTCACCGCCCAGGGCTCCATGAACTCGTTGGTGTAGATGACCACGTCCGCCTTGCTCATCTTCACCACGTCGTCAGGTCTGGGCTCGAAGCTGTGCGGCTCCACGCCGGGAGGGAGCAGCAGGGTGACCTCGGCCTTGTCGCCGGCCACCGCCTTGGCAAAATCGTAAAGGGGGAACAGCGTGGTGACCACGTTGAGCTTGTGCTGGCCGGGCGGGGCCGGTGCAGCAGCCTTTTGGGCTCCATGATCCTTGCAGCCGAAGATCACTGCCAAGACGGCGACTGCGATCACTATCGAAACGACTTTTCTCATGTCATCTTCCTTTCAGTGGGAAAGGCATAAATAGAAACCATTTCGATTTAAATGTCAAGCCGTCCGGCGTTTGGCAACGATCTCAGCAAACTATCACATTTTCCCCGTACGCCAAATCCCTCCACCTCGCGCGATGTCACTCCGCCGGGGTCGCACACTCCCTGAGTCTTCCGTCTTCGAAGAAAGAGATCGGCTGCATCTCGTTGCACATCTTTCCTTGCACCTGGGTTTTAGTCGAGAGGAGGCAACTCTCCAGCTTCCCGGAGGGGTAGAATGAAATATTCCCCATTTCGTCGCAGGTAATCGGGCCATAGTGGTAAAAGTCCCTGCTGGTGCAGCTTCGCAGCGTGCCAAGCTCGTAGAAGCTGATCATGTCGAAGCTGTTGCACACCACTCCATCAACGGTAAAGAAGTCGCCCAGTCGGCACGATTTCAGTTTGCCGGTGGGATAGTAGGCAATATTGGAACCGGCGTTGCAGATAGATGCGTCCGCCGCAAAGGATATCCCGACCCAGCTTCCCACTAGCATGCTCACAGCGATAGTCATCACTCTCATCCGTGCCTCCCTTTCTCAAACCCGTTACTCATAAGTCATTGGCAAGTATAGCGGTAAAAGCTTCTTTTCATACTCTGCCAGCCGCTGTTTCCTACCTTTTGGCACCCTTGACAGTCGACCCGCCTCCGATATGCTTTCCCAAATCCGGTTAGTGGAAACACATCTATCTCGCCGGCTATTTCTATGGCAACGCCGAGAGCAGATATGACTGGCGCTGCCGCTTTCGCCAAGGAGGCATCTACATGATGCACCTGAAACTGCTGATCGTTGCCGTTTGCCTGTTTGCCCTGGCGACGCCCGTGCTGGCTGCCCCAGTGCCGGCGACCCCGATGGTGTCGAGCAGCGATACCTACGGCTACCCCATCGCTGATTCCTACGACGCCACCATCATCGGTACGCCGCCCAAGCTGATGCCCGTCTATCCCCCCAAGATGCGCAGCCGGCAACTGACGCTGGACGTGATACCGGACCGCAAGAAGCCCCCCATCTTTTTCTACGACAAGGGGCTGAAGGTCACCTTCGCCTGGCAGAAGGAGAGGGCTCCGCTGATCTTTCTGATCGCAGGC
>NZ_DATFBA010000201.1:0-12163 GCF_035254065.1 Geomonas sp. | reverse complement strand
GTCGGTGGCGGGGTCAGCTTTCTCCAACAGCGAAAAGGGTCCGGCGACCTCCACGCCCAACAGGGAGCGGCCGTGCTTGGAGGGGTCGTCATCGAGAATGAGCAGGCGCTCCCAGCGCTGCCGCACGGCGTTCACGCTGAGCGCCAGCCTCACCCCCTCTGGGTTTCCGGCACCACACAGGTAAAGCGTTTTCACACGACCTCCTTTGGCAGCGGTCGCAGCCGATGCCCCTGTCCCAGCGCCTGCCGGGGCCGGGGACGGCCAGTGTCAACGGGAAAGCCCACTCCAGGCGGCATCGCAGCCGGACGGCTCCATGCGGCCGCCAACCTGCAGCTGGTAGTTTTCGATGAAGCGGTCGAGGCGGACGGGCTTTGCGCTGTCGTTCAAGACTTGGGTGATCCGCAGCGCGTCATCCTTGATCTTCACGTCTACCCCCCCCTCGCCGACCCCCAAAATGGTGCCCGGCTCCAGCTGGGAGGGGACCGCCCCCTGGTAGCGCGCCACCTTCTGGATGTAGAAGGTCATGGAGTTGACGATGGAGGTGGGGTGGACGAAGCGGTTCTGGATGGGAGTGAAGTTGAGCCCCCTGACGAAGCGGTCGAACTTCTCGAAATTCCAGCCGTAATCGACGTAACCGTCGTTGGGGATGTCCTTTCTGGTGTACCGGCTGGCGAGGGCGTGGTCCTGACGGGTCCTGGGCAACTCCCCGCGGCAAAGGGCGGGAAAAAACTCCCCGAACAGCAGCACCCCCTCCTTGATGCACTTGGCGATCAGGCTGAAGGCCGTCTCCGTTTCGGACACCGGGAAGAAACGCTGGGCGATGATGTCTCCCGCATCGACCCCTCGTTCCACCAGGTGCCAGCTGACTCCGTAGCGCTTTTCGCCATTCATGATCGCCCAGGAGCAGACGTTGATCCCCCGGTACTTGGGGAGCGGGCCGTTGTGGAAGTTGATGATCCCTTCGCGGGGGACGGCGATCAGCTCCTCCTTGATGATCTGGAAACTGTTGATGTTGAATATCAGGTCCGGGGCGAGCGCCCTGATCCGGCCGACGGTGTCCGCCGAGTTGACGGCTCCGCTAAGCTGAAGGGGGATACCTTCCAGGCCGCAGTACTGCTTCAAAAACAGCAGCGAGACGTCCTGGGGGTCGGCAACCACCAGGGGGACCCGCGCCTGGCCATGCATCCTGATGATCTTCAGGCAGTCGACGGCCATGCTCCCGTTGCCGATCACCACGATGGTCTTCATCCACGCGCCTGCTCTGGTCCACGCACCGGCTCCAGGGTGTGGTTGCCGCCTGGCCAGCTCTCCTTGGCCGCGGAGAGCACCGCGACCCGCACCGGCTTCTGAGCCGCACCCCTCTCGCTGAAAGCGTCCGGCGCTTCCCCCTCCGCCCCAGCTTGCAGACGACTCCTCATCTCGTGGCGAACGTCGGGAGGGAGATTCTCGTCCTTCTCGGAGGCGAGCTTCTGCTCGAGGCTCACCACCAACTTGGAGGGGACCCCCATCATGGTGGCGCCGGCCGGGACGTCGCGGATCACCGCGGAGCAGGCCCCGATGGTCGACCACTCGCCGATGGTGAGCTCGGGCATGATGGCCGCGCCGGTGCCGACGTAGGTCCCCTCCCCCACCCTCACCCTGGCGTTGACCACCGCGTTGGGGGCGAGGATGCAGCAGCGCCCCAGGAAGGAGCCGTGGCCCGCGACGGCTCCCACCATCACCACCGATCCGTCGTTCAACCTGGCAGCCGGCCCGATCACCGAATTCTGATAGGCGGTGATCCCCTCGCACAGCTGCGCGCCCAGGGTGTCGACGTTGGGATGGATCAGGGAGGCGAAAGGGAGGCCGTACTTCCTGAGCCGCCCCCAGGCCACCCACCTCCTCACCGAGCTGCGAGTGACCAGGTTGGCGATCTCCGACGAGCGGGGATCAACCTCTGCCAAGAGGGAGAAGGGGCCCAGGACCTCGACCCCCAGCACCAATTTCCCCCGCTTGTCCGGGTCGTCGTCCAACAGAAATATCCGGTCCCAGCGGCGCCTGGCCTTCTGGACGGTGAGTGCCAGATGCACTCCCTCGAGATTGCCCGCCCCGCACAAAAAAAGTGTCTTGTTGGTCGGTTCCATCATCCCCCCGCTCAGTCGCCGTTCACGAGTCCAGATTGATCCTCTCGGCCGCCCCGGTCATCCAGTCCTTACAATCCCGGCAGCGCTCCGGCAACTCGTCGAAGCGGCGCTCCAGGTGCAGCTTTCGGTAACTCCCCAGCCGTCTCCAGAGGATGGAGAGCGGCTCGTCCCAGGCGTTACCCGCCCCCTCCTCCCCTTCGGTGTCGCCGGGGCAGCGGGGGACCCTGCCGTCCCAGTAGACGTGCATCATGGTGGTGGCCCAGGGGCAGGCGATCCGCTCCTGCTTGGGGACCTCCAGCGGGGTCTCGAACTTCCCTCCCCAACTCAGCTTGTTGCGCAGCTTGATGGAAGCGCCCCGCTCCAGCCAGTAGCGGGTGAAAAGCTCCCTCTCCTTCTCGTTCTCGTCCATCTCGATGAACTGTACCTGGATCTGGGGGCCCTCATGCCGTTTCTGGCGCTCGGCCAGCAGGTGGGAGATGTTGGCGTAGACCTGGTCACGGTTCCCCTTCACCCGTATCTTCTCGTAGGTCTCCTGGTGAAAGCCATCGAGGCCGAACACGATGAGGTCGGCGCCGGAATCGAGGATGCGGTCGGCAAGATCCGGGGTGGCCAGCATGCCGTTGGTGTTGATGTTGAGGGAACGAAGCCCCGCCCGCTTGCCGTAATGGAGCATCTGCAACAGGCGCTCCGGTTCCAGGAACGGGTCGCCTATGAAGGAGAACCAGCACTGGGTGTCGGGGGCAACCGCCGCGATCTCGTCGGCGCAGATCTTCCACAGTTCCAGCGGCATTCGCCCCTTGGGCCTGCGCATGTTGGGGTGATGGCACATGATGCATTCGAGGTTGCAGGCGGAGCAGACCTCCACCGCGAAGCGGGTGGGAAAGGGGAGTTCCTGCAATGTGGCGGCGATCTTGGAAAGTTCAGGTTGCATCATCGATCCCTCCTTGCCTCTTGATACGCAACTTTCCCGATGGCCCGCCGGCGGGTCCGGGAAACAGCACATGTTATGGGAAGCTCGCGCTAGGCGTTTTTCAGGGAGCTGACGTAGTGGCAGAGCGGACCGACGATGGAAAGCTGCACCGGGTCGATCTCTTCGAAATCGAACTCGACCTCGAAGCGCTCCTGCAGCGCCACCGTCATTTCCAGAAAGGCGAGGGAGTCGATGACCCCGCTGACCAGCAGGTCGAACTCGTCGTTTACCTCCGCCGCGGAGTACCCCCTAACCGACAGCCGCTCGTCGACGAAGTCGAGCAGAAATTCCCGGACACTGGCGACGTTCAACTGGTTCATAACTGCATCTCCAGATACTTCGTGAGTTCCTTACGATCGACCTTGCCGTTGCTGTTGAGCGGAAAGCTCTCCATGAGGTGGATCTGTTTGGGAACCATGTAGTCGGGGAGCCTCCTGCCGGCCCTGGTGATGATCTCCTGGGAGCTCAGCCCGTTGCTCTTCACGAAGCCGACCACGCCGTTGGCCCCGCTTTCGGTGAGCGGCCATCCCAAGGCGATGGCCGTATCAATCCCCGCCTCCTCGCGCAGCACCGACTCGATCTCGGCAAGCTCCACCCGATGCCCCAGCACCTTGATCTGGGTGTCCATGCGCCCCAGGTAGATGAGCGGCCTGTCCCCCAGCGGCCGCCGCACCCGATCGCCGGTGCGGTAGTAGAGCTCGCTTTTGCCGGGGGGCACGACGAACGCCGCCGCCGTCTTCTCGGGGTCGCGCCAGTAGCCGAGGCTTCGCTGCGGTCCGCTCATCAGCAGTTCGCCGGTCTCCCCCGGCTCGACCTCCTCCAGCTTGTCGTTCACCACCAGCACCGACATGGCCGGGTAGGGGTAACCGATCGGCACCAGCCCGTTCTCGCATTCGGCGTGGGAATGCTGGCGGTCCCAGCGGTAAAGGGTGCAGGCGATGGTCAGCTCGGTCGGACCGTAGAGGTTCTCGATCAGCGAATTGGGCGCGGCCTCGCTCCAGGCGGAGACCAGGGAGGAGGGAAGCCCTTCCCCGCAGAACAGGCTGAGCCTGAGTCCCGGGTAGCAGTCGGGCTTGAGCATCCCCATCGTCTTCATGAAGATCCCGGTGGAGGGAACCGAGAACCAGACGGTGATCTGCGAGTCCCGGATGTACTTCTGGGGCATGATCGACTCTTTTTTGGTCGGGCAGCAGAGGCAGGCGCCGCGCTCCCAGGCGACGAACATGTCGAAGGCGGAGAGGTCGAAGGTCATGTCGAACATCTGCGAGAAGCGGTCGCACTCGGTGACCGCGTAGCGCTCGACCATCACCTCGACAAAGGAGAGCACGTTTTGCTGGGAGACCATCACCCCCTTCGGGATGCCGGTGCTCCCCGAGGTGAACAGCACGTAGGCAGGCGAATTAACTGAGACCGGAACCGGGGTGAGAAGGCCGGCGGGTTGCAGGTCTGCCGCACCCAGGAAACGGTGCTGCGGGAAGCTCGCCGCCAGGGAAGCCACCTCCTCGCGCTCGGGAAGGATGACGGTGAGCGGTTCGAGCGACCCCTCCAGGATGAGTGGGAGCTGCCGCTCGCTTTCGCCGTCCACGATCAGGCGCCGGCAGGCCGAGCGCTGCAGCATGAGGCGGGTCCGCTCCGGCGGGAAGGTGACGTTCAGGGGTACGTAGCCGTGACCGCTCAACAGGACCGCCAGCACGCCGGTAAAGGCGGTCTCGGAGCGGTAGGCGAAGACCGCGGTGAGCTCGGAGTCGGGGCTGGGGGCCTGTTGCAGGGTCGCCGCCAGGGAGGCAGCCTTCTCCCGAAGTTGGCGGTAGGTCAGGCGCCTTCCCTGCACCTCCAGGGCGGGGCGGTCCGCAAAACGCCGACACGAGTTAAGGAAACCAGATGTCAAGAAACGGGGTTCCCGACTCATACTGACATACCTCCCCAAAAGAGAGCCAAACCACGGCCGCCAGCACCGTAATTTTTTACACTCCCCCTTTCAGCTGCCCCGGTTGCAGGATGATGCATACAAATTCTAGGACAGAGGTTTCCAATGTCAATCACCGCACCAACAAGATTGTGACGCACTTCCCGTAATTTCCGGCCCATCAGAGGGTGGCGGGGGAAACGATTCGGAGGACAGCGGCGGTCGGTTACCGCAAACGAAGAGCGCTCCCGACAGTCCATCGTAAGCTTTCGGAAAGAGTGCCGTGACCTCTGGAAACCGGTGAGATAGGGGGGGGAAGCTCACAGCAGAGCGAGAAACTGTCGCACCCGCGCGGCACAAAGCGGGGCCTGTAACTCCATGGGAGGGAGTCTGCGAACCCGGCGGCGGCACATCAGTCATGCTAGACCTTGGGAGGTTTCTGCAATGCGCAGAGCACGAAGATGTAGGCCGAAATGAATGCGGCAATAATCAGCCAGACGCGGTAGTCCAGATAAAAAGCGAACAGCCAGTTCTGGAACGACGCCGAAAGAAGATCTGCTTTATCTAACATAGCTGACCACCTCTCGCTGGGTTTTCAGCCGCCTACCTGCAGTTAGCTGCCGACTTCGGCAAGCGGCTGAAAAGTTACGGGATTCCCCGCGTAAATTATAGCACCGCCTCGCAAATTGGCAGCTCATCTCGGAGGATTAGCAGGCCGGGGGAAGCCAAATTGAAAATTGGCCGGTGCCGGTCAATCACCGGAATTGGCATCTGACATCGGTTAATTGCGTTGTTTTTAGGGAGCGGGAATTGAAAGTTGACGCGTGCGGGTTAAACTGGAATGAGCAAGTCAAATTCTGTCGCAACCGACAGCCCCGCTTTTAATTTTTTGCTTAATAATGAAAATATCGTTGACTCTTGTAAACTTTAACAACCGGTACCTAGCGCACCGGAACTACAAAACCGCGAGGGGAGGAGCAGAGGATGAAAAACAAGACCAGGTACCTAATGCTTGCACTGATCATGACCCTGTTAGCAACGAACTTCCTGGCAGGATGCGCCAGCATGGAAAAATCGCCTCCGAACAGAAACACCGGATGGATGCTGGTTCACAAGCCGCTGGGCGAAGCGTCACGCAAGGTCGATGACGCGCGCGCGGCCGGCAAGGACCGGGAATGCCCGGCGGACTTCAAGGCCGCCAAGGACGAGGTGGATCAGGCCTACGCCATCTACGCCGTCTGCCGTACCCAGGAAGCCATCGCCATGTCGCAGGACGCCATCAACAAACTGAACGCGCTCTGCCCTCCGCCGGCAGCTGCAGCGGTCCCGGTAGTGGTACCGCCGCCCCACTACAAGTACTGCGTGACCCTGCACATCGAGTTTGACATCAACAAGGCGGACATCCGGCCCGAGTACCGTACCGAGATCGCCAGGGTCGGCGACTTCATGAAGAAGTACCCGACCACTACCGCCGTTATCGAGGGGCACACCGACAACGTGGGAACCCCCGAGCACAACATGGATCTTTCCCAGCGCCGCGCCCAGGCGGTGGTCGACTACCTGGCCGACAACTTCGGCATTGACCGCTCCCGCCTGACCGCCAAAGGGTACGGGATGACCAGGCCGATCGCCGACAACTCCACCGAGGCAGGCAAACAGAAGAACCGCCGCATCGAAGCCATCATCGACTGCGCCTTCGACGTCACCAAGATCGAGCCTCCGGAACGGCTCTGCATGTCGCTGCTGCTCAACTTCGACAGCAACTCCTACCAGATCAAGGACGAGTACAAACCGGAGATCGCCAAGGTCGCCGACTACATGAAACAGTATCCGGAAACCACCGCCGTCATCGAAGGCTACACCGATAACGTCGGCAACCCCGATTACAACATGAAGCTCTCGCAGCAGCGCGCCGAAGCGGTGGTCAACGTGCTGGTGAAGGACTACGGCATCGACGCCTCCCGCCTGTCCGCCAAGGGCTACGGCGCCAGCAGGGAAGTTGCCTACAACAGCACCGCCGAAGGGAGGGCGATGAACCGCAGGATCAACGCCGTCATCGACTGCGTAGTCAAGAAGTAGCGACAGGGAAAGGGCCGGCACCGGCGAGTGAAGAAGGGCCCGCCAACGGCCCTCCCCCTCCAAGTGGATGGAACCTGGCCTGAAAGGGAAGCCCTTGCTGTCAGAGACGGCAAGGGCTTCTTTTTTGAGTGGCCGGTACTCTGACGCCATCTTATCATGCTCATTCCCTCATCCTCACCCTCTCGCCCGGTGGTAGAGGAGGAGCCAACAGAGGGATTGTTAAGTTAGTGAAATCTAACCTAAAAGAAAACGGGCAGCAGCCGGGACCTCCATTTTTTGCTTCCCTTTGTCACCCGTATACGGGTAAAGTGGGTACTCACTTGAGTAGAAATGTAGTCTACCAGCAAACAGAGAAAGAGTGTATACGGACCGCCCCGAAACATCTCCCGGAAAAAATGCCGCTATTCAAGAGCGCTCCACGCCCCCTCCTCTGACAGTCAAACTGGCACTATTATTGCTAAATGACTAGCTCTCGTCGATCGCATGCAACACTACCTCGCAAAAGGTTGGAACATGAAAACAACAGGATTACCTAAGAAGCAAGGGATGTACGATCCCCAGTTCGAGCACGACGCCTGCGGCGTCGGCTTCGTCACCAACATCAAGGGGAAGAAATCCCACGAGATCGTCCAGCAGGCCATCACCGTCCTTGCCAACCTCGACCACCGTGGCGCAGTCGGTAGCGAACACAACACCGGCGACGGCGCGGGCATCCTGCTCCAGCTCCCGGACGCCTTCTTCCGCAAGGTGTGCCCGGAGGCGGGCATCGAGCTGCCGGCCTTCGGCGACTACGGCGTCGCCATGCTCTTCACCTCGGCCGACCCCACCGAGCGCAGCGCCGCCAAGCACATCTTCCAGCGCATCATCGCCGAGGAGAAGGTGGAGGTGATCGGCTGGCGCGACGTGCCGACCGACAACTCTTCCCTGGGCGACACCGCCAAGGCGGGCGAGCCGCTGGTCAAGCAGATATTCTTCAAGCGCGACGCATCCTGCGCCGACGAAGAGGCCTTCAGCCGCAAGCTCTACGTCCTCAAGCAGCGCGCCGTCCACGAGATCCGCGACACCGGAGTCGATCCCTACTGGTACTTCCCTAGCATGTCGACCCGCACCATCGTCTACAAGGGGATGCTGATGCCGGCCCAGCTGGACCAGTACTACCCCGACCTGCGCGACGCGAGCATGCAGTCCGCCATCGCCGTGGTGCATTCCCGCTTCTCCACCAACACCTTCCCCAGCTGGGACCGCGCCCACCCCTATCACTTCCTGGCCCACAATGGCGAGATCAACACGCTCAGGGGTAACGTGAACTGGATGCACGCGCGCCAGTCCATGTTCAACTCCGAGCTGTTCGGTGACGACATCAAGAAGCTTTTGCCGGTCATCGACGCCAACGGTTCCGACTCCGCCATGTTCGACAACTGCCTGGAGCTCCTGGTCCGCACCGGCCGCACCCTGCCGCACGCCATCATGATGATGGTGCCGGAGCCGTGGGAAAACCACGAGGGGATGAGCAAGGAGAAGCGTGCCTTCTACGAGTACCATGCCTGCCTGATGGAGCCCTGGGACGGCCCGGCCGCCCTCACCTTCACCGACGGCCGCATCATCGGTGCGGTGCTGGACCGTAACGGCCTGCGTCCCTGCCGCTACTACCTGACCGATGACGACCTGGTGATCATGGCCTCGGAAGCCGGCGTGCTGCAAGTGCCGCCCGAGAAGGTGATCAAGAAGGGACGCCTGCAGCCGGGCAAGATGTTCCTGGTGGACACCGAGCAGGGGCGCATCATCCCGGACGAGGAGATCAAGAACGAGCTCGCCACCGCCAAGCCGTACGCGGACTGGGTCAACGTGAACCACCTGCGTCTCTCCGACCTCCCCAAGCCGGCCCAGGCCCCCAAGTTCAAGGAATCCCCGCTCTTGCAGCGGCAGAAGGCCTTCGGCTACAGCTTCGAGGACCTGGAGACCATCGTGGGCCCCATGGCCACCGACGGCATCCAGCCCCTGGGCTCCATGGGCACCGACACGCCGCTGGCGGTCCTCTCCGAGAAGCCGCAGCTTCTGTACAGCTACTTCAAGCAGCTCTTCGCCCAGGTGACCAACCCGCCGATCGACCCGATCCGCGAGGAGATCATCACCGCCACCTCGGTCAGGGTCGGCTCGGAGTCCAACCTGCTGAAGCCGTCCGGGACCAGCGCCCGGGTGATCCGCCTCGAGCACCCGATCCTCACCAACGAGGAGCTGGAGAGGCTGCGCGACCTGAACCAGCCGGGCTTCAAGGCCTACACGCTGTCGCTGCTCTTCAAGGCGGCCGACGGCGCCGCGGGTCTGGAGAAGGCGCTGGAGAGCCTGTTCTCCACCGCCATCCACCAGGTGGAGACCGGCACCACCGTGCTGATCCTCTCCGACCGCGGGGTGAACGAGGAGTACGCCGCCATTCCCGCCCTGCTGGCGGTGGCCGGCCTGCACCACCACCTGATCCGCACCGCGGCCAGGACCCACGTCTCGCTGATCCTGGAGTCGGGCGAGCCGCGCGAGGTGCATCACTTCGCGGTGCTCTTGGGCTACGGCGTCACCGCCATCAACCCCTACCTCGCCTTCGAGACCATCGACGACATGATCGAGCAGGGGATGCTGACCGGCATCGACCACAAGAAGGGGGTGAAGAACTTCCTGAAGGCCTCGGTCAAGGGTATCGTCAAGACCATGGCCAAGATGGGGATCTCCACCATCCAGAGCTACCGCGGCGCCCAGATCTGCGAGGCGGTCGGCCTGCACGACTCGCTGATCGACAAGTACTTCACCTGGACCCCCTCCAGGATCGGCGGCATCGACCTGAACGGCATCGCCCAGGAGCTCCTCATCCGGCATCGGAAGGCGTACCCGCAGCGGGTGCCGGTGGAGCCGACCCTCGATCCGGGCGGCCAGTACGGCTGGCGCAAGGACGGCGAGGAGCACCTCTTCAACCCGCTCACCATCCAGTCCCTGCAGAAGTCGACCAGAAGCGGCGATTACCAGGAGTACAAGGTCTTCTCCAAGCTGATCGACGAGCAGAACGAGCGCCTCTACACCCTGCGCGGCCTGCTGGACTTCAACACCGAAATCCGGGTGCCGGTGCCGATCGAGGAGGTCGAGCCGGTCGAGGAGATCATGAAGCGCTTCAAGAGCGGCGCCATGTCCTACGGCTCCATCAGCCAGGAGGCCCACGAGGCGCTGGCCATCGCCATGAACCGCATCGGCGGCCGTTCCAACACCGGCGAAGGTGGCGAGGATCCGGCACGCTTCACCTGGACCAACGAAGCGGGCGACTCCAAGAACTCCGCCATCAAGCAGGTCGCTTCCGGCCGCTTCGGCGTGACCAGCAACTACCTGGCCAACGCCAAGGAGCTGCAGATCAAGATGGCGCAGGGCGCCAAGCCGGGCGAAGGCGGCGAGCTGCCGGGGCACAAGGTCTACCCGTGGGTGGCCAAGACCCGTCACACCACCCCGGGCGTGGGGCTCGTGTCGCCCCCGCCGCACCACGACATCTACTCCATCGAGGACCTGGCGGAGCTGATCCACGACCTGAAGAACGCCAACCGCCGCGCCCGCATCAGCGTCAAGCTGGTCTCCGAGGTGGGGGTGGGAACCATCGCGGCCGGCGTGGCCAAGGCGCACGCCGACGTGGTGCTGATCTCCGGCTACGACGGCGGCACCGGCGCCTCCCCGCTCTCCTCCATCAAGCACGCCGGCCTCCCCTGGGAGCTCGGCCTTGCGGAAACCCACCAGACCCTGGTGCTCAACAACCTCAGATCGAGGATCGTCATCGAGGTGGACGGCCAGCTGAAGACCGGCCGCGACGTCGCCATCGCCGCCCTTTTGGGCGCCGAGGAGTTCGGCTTCGCCACCGCCCCGCTGGTCACCCTGGGCTGCGTGATGATGCGCGTCTGCCACTCCAACACCTGCCCGGCCGGCGTCGCCACCCAGGACCCGGTCCTGAGGGCGAAGTTCTCCGGCAAGCCCGAGTACGTGGTCAACTACATGCGCTTCGTGGCCCAGGAGCTCAGGGAGATCATGGCGGAGCTCGGCTTCCGCACCGTCAACGACATGGTCGGCCGCGCCAACCGCCTGGAGCCCAAGCGCGCCGTCGCCCACTGGAAGGCGGAGGGGCTCGACTTTAGCAAGATCCTCTACCAGCCGCAGATGGGTATCAACGGCAGCCGCTACTGCACCGAGGCCCAGGACCACGGCCTCGACAAGTCGCTCGACATGACCAAGCTGCTCGCCATCTGCCAGCCGGCCATCGAGAAAGGCGAGAAGGTGCGCGCGGAACTCCCCATCACCAACGTGGACCGCGTGGTCGGCACCATCGTCGGCAACGAGGTCACCCGCAGCTTCGGCGCGGAGGGGCTCCCCGACAATACCATCCGCCTGAAGTTCCACGGCTCTGCCGGCCAGAGCTTCGGCGCCTTCATCCCCAAAGGGATGACGCTGGAACTCTCCGGCGACGTCAACGACTACCTCGGCAAGGGGCTCTCCGGCGGCACCGTGGTGGTGTACCCGCCGGAGGGCTCCAAGTTCAAGGCGGAGGAGAACATCATCGCCGGCAACGTAGCCCTCTACGGCGCCACCAGCGGCTCCGCCTTCATCTCCGGCATCGCCGGCGAGCGCTTCTGCGTCAGGAACTCCGGCGTCAACGCGGTGGTGGAAGGGGTCGGCGACCACGGTTGCGAGTACATGACCGGCGGCACCGTGGTGGTGCTGGGCAAGACCGGCAGGAACTTCGCGGCCGGCATGAGCGGCGGCGTGGCCTACGTCCTCGACGACACCAACACCTTCAAGGGGCGCTGCAACACCGAGATGGCGGCCCTGGAGAAGCTTTCCGATAAGGACCTCGAGGTCGTCAAGGCGCTGATCGAGAAGCATGTGGAGCTGACCGGCAGCTCCCGCGGCATGACCGTGCTCAACAACTGGAGGACCTACGCGCCCCAGTTCGTGAAGGTCATGCCGACCGACTACAAGCGGGTGCTGCAGGCCCTGGAAAGGGCCCAGGCCTCAGGCCTGAGCGGCGACGAGGCGCTGGCCGCGGCTTTCGAAGAGAACGCCGCCGCG